>JBEPZM010000189.1:0-6901 GCA_041640835.1 Blastococcus sp. | reverse complement strand
GGCCAGCCCTGCGTGCACCCAGCGGACGGCGACCCCGGCCTCCCGGGCGTGCCGCGCCGCCCGTTCCAGCGCGACCCCCGACACCTCGAGGGCGGTGACCTCCCAGCCGCGGCTAGCCAGCCAGACGGCGTCGGCGCCCTCGCCGCAGCCGACGTCGAGCACCCGCCCCGGCGCCAGGTCGGCGACCTCCGCGACGAGCGCACCGTTGGGGCGGCCGCTCCACAGCCGGTCCGGATCGGCGCCGTAGCGCTCGTCCCACTCCGCGCGCACCGCCGGATCGCCCACGTACTCGTCGAACGGGCTGTCAGGGGCGGGGCGTGCGGCGTCGGTCACCGGCCCACTCTCGCCGCTGGAACTCCGTTCCGGCCAGACCCCTTGCCGGGACGGCAAGACCGCGTCCGGGCGGCGTGCGCGGAGCTGCCCGACCCCCGACGGAGCGCTAGCGTCCGAGCGGTGACGACGCCCGACGCGCCCCAGGACCCGGCGGGCGACGACGTCGCCGCCCGGATCGCCGCCGGCTACGCGACCTCCGGCCCGGTGCTCGTGCTCGGCTCGGTCGTCCACGACGGGACGCCGCATCCCGACGCCCAGGTCACGCTGCCGCTGGCCATGCTCAACCGGCACGGCCTCATCGCCGGCGCGACCGGCACGGGCAAGACCAAGACGCTGCAGCTGATGGCCGAGCAGCTGTCGGCGGCGGGCGTGCCGGTGGTGGTCGCCGACATCAAGGGCGACCTGAGCGGCCTGGCGCACCCCGGCGAGGGCGGCGACCGGGTCACCCAGCGGGTGGCGAGCACCGGCGACACCTGGACACCGACCGGCTTCCCGGTCGAGTACCTGTCGCTCGGCGGGATCGGCCCGGGCGTGCCCCTGCGCGCGACGATGACCGACTTCGGCCCCGTCCTGCTCGCCAAGGTGCTCGACCTCAACCCCACCCAGGAGAGCTCGCTGGGCCTGGTCTTCCACTACGCGGATCAGGCCGGGCTGCCGCTGCTGGACCTGAAGGACCTCCGCTCGGTGATCAGCTGGCTGGTGAGCGACGAGGGAAAGCCCGACCTGAAGGGGCTGGGCGGGCTGTCGGCGAGCACCGCCGGCGTGCTGCTGCGCGAGCTCATCGGCCTCGAGCAGCTCGGCGGCGACGTCTTCTTCGGCGAGCCGGCCTTCGACCCGGCCGACCTCATCCGCACCGCCGCCGACGGGCGCGGGGTCATCAGCGCGGTGGAGCTCGCCGCGGTGCAGGACCGGCCCGCGCTGTTCTCCACCTTCCTCATGTGGCTGCTCGCCGAGCTGTTCGAGGAGCTGCCGGAGCTCGGCGACGTGGAGCAGCCCAAGCTGGTCTTCTTCTTCGACGAGGCGCACCTGCTGTTCTCCGGCGCCAGCAAGGCGTTCCTGGAGTCGGTGACCCAGACGGTGCGGCTGATCCGCTCGAAGGGCGTCGGGGTCTTCTTCGTGACGCAGAACCCCGGCGACGTGCCGTCCGCGGTGCTCGGCCAGCTGGGCAACCGGGTGCAGCACGCGCTGCGCACGTTCACTCCCGAGGACGAGACCGCGCTGCGCAGGACGGTGAAGACCTTTCCGAAGTCGGAGGACTACGACGTCGCCGGGATGCTGACCTCGCTGGGCATCGGCGAGGCGGCGGTCACGGTGCTCTCCGAGCGGGGCGTGCCGACGCCGGTCGCCTGGACGATGCTGCGCTCGCCGCGGTCGCTCATGGCCCCGGCCGACCCAACCGCGCTGCAGCGGGCCGTCGACTCCTCGCCGCTGTTCCCGAGGTACGGGCAGGCGGTGGACCGCGACTCGGCGTACGAGCTCCTGGCCGCCCGGCTCGCGCCGCCGCCCGTTCCGGCCGAGGAGCCGGTCCGGGAGGAGGCGCCCGAGCGTCCCCGCCGTGAGACCCGCGCCGAACCGCGCGAGGACGACGTCGTGTCGAAGATCCTCGGCTCCTCGGCGTTCCGCTCCTTCGCGCGCTCGGCCGCGTCGTCACTGGGCCGGGAGATCACCCGCGGGCTGTTCGGCACCCGCCGGCGACGCCGCTAACGGACGTCCCCCGCGTGCCACGATGCGGGCATGAAGCCCGTCCTCACGGCCGTCGGAATCGTCGCGCTGTTCGTCCTCGGGATCCTGACCGTGGTGCTCGGCGGGGCCGACGACTCCCCGGGGCTGCAGGGCATCGGCGGCTTCCTCGTCGTGGCCGCCGTCGTCGTCGGCGCCCGGGCCGTGCGGCGTTCCCGCGGGAACGTCAGGTGAGGACGACGAGGCGCTGGGTCGCGCGGGTCATCGCGACGTAGCGGTCCACCGCCCCCTCGATGCCCGAGCCCCACGACTCCGGCCGCACCAGAACGACCAGGTCGAACTCCAGCCCCTTCGCCAGCACCGGGGTCAGCGACCGCACCCGGTCGGTGGCGACGAACGTCGGGTCGCCGATCACGCAGGCGACGCCGTCGGCGTGCTCGGCCAGCCACGCGGTGAGCACCGCGTCCCGCGACGCCACGGAGCCGTGCAGCACGGGCACCCCGCTGCTGCGGATCGACGTCGGCACGTTGGCGTCCGGCAGCACCGCCCGGATGACCGGCTCGGCCTCCGCCATCACCTCCGCCGGCGTCCGGTAGTTCACGGTCAGCGAGGCCAGCCGCACCGCGCGGACCCCCACCCGCTCGAGCCGCTCCTCCCACGTCTCGGCGAAGCCGTGCCGCGCCTGCGCCCGGTCCCCGACGATCGTGAAGCTCCCCGACGGGCACCGGAGCAGCAGCATCTGCCACTCGGCGTCCGTCAGCTCCTGCGCCTCGTCCACCACCACGTGCGCGAACGGCCCGGCCAGCGGGTCGCGCTCCGCGGTCGGCAGCGCCGCCTCGTCGACCAGCGCCTCGCGGAGGTCCTCGTGGCGCAGGCTCTGCGCCAGGCCCTCGCCGTCGTGATCGGCCGCGATCAGCCAGTCGATGACGCCGGCCATCCGGTCCCGCTCGGCGGCGGTGACGGCGTCCTGCTGCTGCGCGCGCCGCGCGGCCTCCGGATCACCCAGCCGCTGCCGCGCCGCGTCCAGCCACGGCAGGTCCGACAGCGTCCACGCGGCCGGGTCCGTCCGCTGCAGCGCCCGCACCTCGTCGGGCGCCAGCCACGGCGCGCACCGGCGCAGGTAGGCCGGCACCGACCACAGGTCGGCGACGAGGTCCGTGGCCTCGACCAGCGGCCAGGCCCGGTCGAACGCCGCCCGCAGCTCCCGGTTCTGCCCGAGCACCTTCCGCACCTCGTCGGGGGCGGCGTCCTCGTCCTGGATCTGGTCGACGAGCAGCGTGAGCAGCTCCTCCCAGACCAGCGCGCGCCCCTCGTTGTGCGGCGTCCCGGGGTCCGGCGCCTCGAACGCCTCGGCCCAGTCGTCCGCGCTCAGCGCCAGATCCCCCCACGGCGTCTCGACGACGAAGCGGGCGGCCGGCGGCTCCTCGTAGAACCGGACCGCCGCCTCGATCGCCTCGCCGACCCGCGCCGACGCCTTCAGCCGCGCGACGTCGGGCGAGGCCTCGGCATCGGCGGTGGGGCCCTGCGGCACCAGGTCGCGCAGCGTCGCCGTCCGCACGCCCTCCTCGCCGAGGCTGGGCAGCACGTCCGACACGTAGGCCAGGTACGGCTCGTGCGGACCGACGAACAGCACGCCGCCCCGGTCGGCCCCGACCCGCGGATCGGCGTAGAGCAGGTAGGCGGTGCGGTGCAGGGCGACGACGGTCTTGCCGGTTCCCGGGCCGCCGTCGACGACGAGCGCACCGGCCGAGCCCGCGCGGATGATCGCGTCCTGATCGGCCTGGATGGTGCCCAGCACGTCGCGCATCCGCGCCGACCGGTTGCTCCCGAGGCTGGCGATGAACGCCGACTGGTCGTCCAGTGCGGCGTGCCCCTCGAGCCCCTCGGGGGTGAACACCTCGTCCCAGTAGTCGGTGATCCGCCCGCGCGTCCAGCGGTACCGGCGGCGGCTGACCAGGCCCTCGGGGCGGGCGTGGGTCGCGGCGAAGAACGGCTCGGCGGCGGGGGAGCGCCAGTCGACCAGCAGCCGGCGGCCCGAGCTGTCGGTGAGCCCGAGCCGGCCGATGTACACCGGCTCCGCGTCGGCGCCGACGATCCGCCCCAGGCACAGGTCCAGGCCGAACCGGCGCAGCGTGCGCAGCCGGGCGGTCAGCCGGTGGATCTCGAGGTCGCGGTCGAGCGCGGCTTGACCGTCGCCGCCGGGGGAGCGGCGTTCGGCGGCCAGCCGCTCGGTGAGCTCGGCGATCGACTGCGCCAGGCTTGCGGCGATGGCCGCGAAGTGCCGCTCGTCGGCGGCGATCAGCGCCGGGTCGGCCTTGGCGGCCAGGGCGTCGGGAAGGGCGAAGGTGCTGGTGGTCAGCGGTTCCACGGGGGTCAGCTCCGATCTGAGATCCGCGACCGTAGACCGAAAAATTCGGCCTCATGAGGCACGCTCGGAACTGCTACAAAGGACATGGCGGAACTGTCAGGGCGTGTAGATGCTCTCCATCGCCGTGATCACGCCGTCATCGGTGCGGAAGCGCGTGTAGCCGCCGGCGTCCGGGTTCTCCGAGACCCACGGGGTGCCGGCCAGCTCGGCGACGTCGCCGAGCGCGACGGTCTCCATGGTCTCGAGGTCCAGGTAGCGCAGCGGAGCGTCGGCCGAGACCTGCACCGGCACGCCGCCGTCGCCGGCGCCGCGCACGTAGTACTGGGTGCACCAGGCGGACTCGTCGACGGCGACGCCGTCCGCGCGGCAGGCAGCCCGCGCGGCGTCGCCCTCGAACCACTCGACGACGTCGACGTCGACCTCGTCGACGCCGACGGACAGCAGCAGGCCCACGTGCTCGCCGTCGGCGAGCGCGGCGGATCCCTCCGGCGAGGAGCCGGGCACCTCGGACCGCGTCGCGACGACGAAGCGGACGCCGTCCCACGCGTAGCTCACGGTGCCCCAGTGGCCGGGGCAGCAGTACGGGTCCTCGCCGGCGACGGTGGGGCCGCTGAGGGTCACCGTCGTCCCGTCGAGGGAGAGGGTCGCCTGCGGGTGGAACAGCTCGTCGCCCAGGACGCCGAGCATCTCGGGCGCCGCACCGGCGACGGCGAAGACGACGACGTGGTCGGCCCGGGTCGAGGCGGCGGCCGGGCAGGTGGCCTGCACGAGGATCTCGTCGGCGCCGTCGCCGGTCACGTCCGCGGCGGTGGTGCGCACGGTCTCGTCGTCCCACGCGGCGGCCGGCAGGCCGTCGGCCAGCCACTCGGTGCGGGACGTGCAGTCCAGGGCCGCGTAGGCGGCGGCCTTCCAGTCCACGCGGCTGCCGGAGTCGGCGACCGGGGCGGCGACCGGCTTCTCCGTCGCGGTCTTGTCCCGGACCGGTGCGTCCGGGGTCGCTCCCGCGCCGCAACCGGCCAGCAGCAGCACCGCGGAGCAGACGGCGACGGCGGAGGCCCGGAGGCGTCGGTCGCGCGAGGAGAGCGTCACACCACTCCATCGGGACGCGGGGCCGCCCGGCGTACGCGGTCTCACCCTTCCGGGTGAGGTCGCGAGGTGGCCACTGTCGGTGACCGGCACCCGGATCGGCTATCGCCCGAGTGGGTGACGCCGACGTCGGCGCGGTCCCGGTCCGGACCGCCCGCCCTACCGTTCCCGGGTGCCTTCTCCCGGCGTCGGCCGCCTCGGTGTGCCGGCCCTCGTCCTCGCCGCGCTCGCGGGATGTGTGCCGGCTGACGACGCACCTCCGTCGGGTGCCACCGCGGCGGTCCCGTCCTACGTGGCGCCCGCCGGGGCACCGGACTTCTGCACCGGGCTCGCGGCCGTCGGCGGGCTGGACCGCCTCCCGGCCTCGATGGGCGCGCTCCTGCGCGGAACGGACGTCGAGGCCCGCACCCAGGTCAGCCAGGTGGTGCGCGACCTGCGGACGGTGCTGTCCGACGTGCGGGACGAGGGCGGGCACGAGGAGGTCGCGACGGCGCTGGAGGACCTGGTGCAGGGGCTCGGCGCGGTGGTCGAGGGGCCGATCACCGGCCCCGTGGCCGACGCGGTGTCCGGAGGCCTGCGCCAGGTGGGCGCCCTGACGCAGCCCGCCTGCGGGTTCCCGACATGAGGCGCCGCGTCCTGGCGCCCGTGCCCCTGCTGGTGCTGCCGCTGCTGGGGATCCCGACCGCGTCGGCAGCTCCGGAACCGGACTCCGCCCCGGAGCTGTGCGTCTCCGACGAGACCCGCGGAGGCGTGCCGGCGAGCTTCCCTG
This sequence comes from Blastococcus sp., assembly GCA_041640835.1. Lineage (GTDB taxonomy): Bacteria > Actinomycetota > Actinomycetes > Mycobacteriales > Geodermatophilaceae > Blastococcus. The sequence goes on along the minus strand of JBEPZM010000189.1, from coordinate 665 downwards.
TGGACGCCTGCGTCGACGGCACCACGATCACGCTGCGCAACGACCGCGACCGGCCGGTGGTGGTGACCTCCGTCGGGGACGTCGGTTCCCCGATCCGCGTCCGGAGCGAGAACAGCGACGTCGCAGCCGTCGTCCGGCGCACGGGCGGCGCCGGCGAGGTGCTGCTCGCCGGCGAGGTCGCCCGCTGGCCGATCGGGACCGGCCTGGCGGTCGTGACCGTCCAGCCGCCGGCCGTCCCGGATGCCCCGGAGCTGGCCACCCTGCTGAGCGGGTGGCTGGACGGAGGAACCGACCAGCCGGCGTACGAGGCGCAGCAGCACGCCGCGGCCCTGGTCGGCGAGGTCAGCGATGCGCTCCGGGCGCGCGCGGCGTGCGCCGAGGACCAGCAGTTCCTGACGACGGCGAGCTGCGACGTGGTCGCCGCGGTCGCCATCGGCAACGCGGTCGCGAGCCACGTGGACCAGCGGGCCGCCACCGAGCTGCTCCCGCAGCTGCTCGACCCGGCGTCGTGGAAGGACTGGGCGGCGATCGATCCGGACTGGCCCGCGGGCGCGGAGGTCACCCTCAGCCAGGTCGCCCTGCCCACCCCGGTGCCGCCCGTTCCGCCGGTCGCGGCCGAGGCACTCCCGGCGCCCGGTCCTGCTGCTGCCCCCGCTGCCGCGCCC
>JBEPZM010000188.1:0-6904 GCA_041640835.1 Blastococcus sp. | reverse complement strand
ACGCCTTCACCACGCTGAACATGATCTCGACGATCTTCAGCTTCGTGCTGGGTGCCTCGGTGATCCCGTTCCTGTTCAACGTGGTGCGGTCCTGGAAGTACGGCAAGCTCGCGCTGCGCGACGACCCCTGGGGCCACGGCAACTCCCTGGAGTGGGCCACCTCGTCCCCGCCGCCGCGGCACAACTTCGTCGAGATCCCGCGGATCCGCTCCGAGCGCCCCGCGTTCGAGGCGCACTACCCGCACCTCGTCGACCGGCTCCAGGCCGAGGCGCACGCCGGCAAGCGGCACGAGCCGTACGCCAGCGAGCTGCTCGCCGGCACGGGTCCGCGTCAGGGTCCGAACGACCCCGACCCCACCTGAGCGGCTCTCCGAGCTGAACGGCAGAGGCCCAGGACCGCAACGGTCCTGGGCCTCTCCCGTTCGCTGCCTCCCGGTACGGCACCATGGCGGGGTGCCGCTGGACCCCACCCCCCCGATGCCCGAGGTCCCCGAGGCCGTCGCCGCCCGTGCCCTGCTGACCGTGAGCGGCGCCGACCGTCCCGGCGTCACGGCCCGGCTGTTCGCCGCGCTGGCCGGGGCGGTGCCCGCGGTCGAGGTCCTCGACGTCGAGCAGGTGGTCGTGCACGGCCAGCTGGTGCTGGGCGTGGTCGTCGGCGTGCTGCCCACCGAGGGGGTGCCCGCGGCCGACGAGGGCGCGCTGCTGGAGCACCTGGGCCGGCTGGCGACCGCCGTCGCGGCCGACGTGGGCCTGCGGGTGGACGTCGAGCCGGCCACTGTCGGCCCGGCGTCGGTCTCGGCCGGCCGCCCGCACCACGTGATCCTGCTGGGCCGGCCGGTCACGCCGGAGGCCGTCGCGGGAGCGGCGCGGGGGATCGCCGCGGTCGGCGGGAACATCGACGCCATCCGCCGGCTGTCCGACTACCCGGTCACCAGCTTCGAGCTGACGGTCTCCGGTGCGGAGGCCACCGCCCTGCGCACCGAGCTGGCGTCGGTCGCCGCCACGACGGGCACCGACATCGCCGTCGAGCGGGTCGGGCTGGCCCGGCGCAGCAAGCGGCTGATCGTGCTGGACGTCGACTCGACCCTGGTGCGCGGCGAGGTCATCGACGAGCTGGCCGCCCGCGCCGGCCGCGCCGCCGAGGTCGCCCGCATCACCGCCGCCGCCATGAACGGTGAGCTGGACTTCGCCGAATCGCTCCGCAAGCGGGTCGCCGTCCTGGCGGGGCTGCCGGTGGAGGTGCTCGACGAGGTGCGTGAGGCGCTCGTGCTCACCCCCGGCGCGCGCACGCTCATCCGCACGCTGCAGCGGCTCGGCTTCCGCTGCGGGATCGTCAGCGGCGGCTTCACCCAGATCACCGATCCGCTCGCCGAGAGCCTCGGGTTGGACTTCGCCGCCGCCAACACCCTCGAGGTCGTCGACGGCAAGCTCACCGGCGGGCTGGTGGGGGAGATCGTCGACCGCCCCGGCAAGGCGCGCGCCCTGGCCCGCTTCGCCGCCGAGCACGGGATCCCGCTGGACCAGACCGTCGCGGTCGGGGACGGCGCCAACGACCTGGACATGCTCAACACCGCGGGCCTGGGCATCGCCTTCAACGCGAAGCCCTTCGTCCGCGAGCAGGCGCACACCGCGCTCAACCAGCCCTACCTGGACGCCGTCCTGCAGGTGCTCGGCTTCACCCGCGACGAGGTCCTCGACGCCGGCTAGGCGGACTTTCTGCACCGGAAGTCCCGGACTTTCGGCGCCGAAAGTCCCTAGGAGGTGCGGAGCACATCTCCCTCGAGGGCGACGCCGGCGGTGCGGAGCTGGTCCAGCGCCGCCTCGGTGGTCGCCTCGGAGACGCCGGCGGTGAGGTGCAGGAGGACGCGGGTGTCCAGCCCGGTGGCGACGGCGTCCAGGGCGGTGGCGCGCACGCAGTGGTCGGTGGCGATGCCGACGACGTCGACGGACTCCACCCCGTGCGCGCGGAGCCACGCGGCCAGCCCCACGCCGTCGGCCGACCCCTCGAAGCCCGAGTACGCGGCGGCGTACTCGCCCTTGTCGAACACCGCCTCGATCGGCCCGCGGTCCAGCGCCGGGTGCAGCTCCACCCCGTCGGTGCCGACGACGCAGTGCCGCGGCCACGAGTCGACGAAGTCCGGGGCCTCGGCGAAGTGGGCGCCCGGGTCGATGTGGTGGTCCCGGGTGGCGACGACGTGGTCGTAGCCGCCGGCCGCCATGTGCTCGGTGACGGCGGCGGCGACGGCGGCCCCACCGGAGACGGCCAGGCTGCCGCCCTCGCAGAAGTCGTTCTGCACGTCGACGACGATCAGCGCGCGGGTCATCGGGTTCCTCTCAGGCGGTGACGGTGTCCAGCACGGGCTCGCCGCGGGAGAGCGCGTACGCCTCCGGCGGCAGGGCGGCGCGCACCTGCTCGTGGTGGGCCTTGGCGCGCCGCAACGCCTCGGCGGGGGAGACCGGGTCGCAGATCTCCCCGCCGCGGACCAGGGGCACGAGCAGGTCGCGGTCGCCCGGGCGCTCGGCGACGGGCTGGGCGGTGACCAGCTCGGCGGTGGCCACGCCGTCCTCGTGCCGGCGGACGGCGGACTTGCGGCCGCCGACCGAGATCTTGCCCTCCGACCGCTTGGCGACCGGGACGCCGTCGCGCTCGACGAGCTTGTAGACCATCCCGACCGTGGGCGCCCCGGAGCCGGTCACCAGCGAGGTGCCCACGCCGTAGCCGTCCACCGGGGCGGCGGCCAGGCCGGCGATCGCGTACTCGTCCAGGTCGCTGGTGACGACGATCCGCGTGCCGGTCGCGCCGAGCTCGTCGAGCAGCTCGCGGGCGCGGGTGGCCAGCGTGGGCAGGTCGCCGGAGTCGAGGCGGATGCCGCCGAGCTCGGGGCCGGCCACCTCGACCGCGGTCCGGATGCCCTGCTCGACGTCGTAGGTGTCGACCAGCAGCGTGGTGTTCTTGCCGAGGGCTGCGACCTGCGCCTCGAAGGCGGAGCGCTCGTCGTCGTGCAGCAGCGTGAAGGCGTGTGCGCTGGTACCGGTGGTCGGGACGGCGTAGCGGCGCCCGGCCTCGAGGTTGGAGCTGGTGGCGAAGCCGACCAGGTGCGCCGCGCGGGCGGCGGCGACGGCCGCCTCCTCGTGCGTGCGCCGGGAGCCCATCTCGATGCAGGGCCGCTCGCAGGCGGCCGAGATCATCCGCGCCGCGGCCGAGGCGATCGCGCTGTCGTGGTTGAGCACCGACAGCGCGAGGGTCTCCAGCAGGACTCCCTCGGCGAAGGACGCCCGCACCGTCAGCACCGGGGAGCCGGGGAAGTAGAGCTCGCCCTCCGCGTATCCGTCGATGTCGCCGGAGAAGCGGAAGTCCGCCAGCCAGTCCAGCAGCCGCGCGTCGGTGAGCCCCTGCTCGCGCAGGGCCGCGAGCTCGTCGTCGCCGAACCGGAAGTGCGGCAGCGCCTCCAGGAGCCGCCCGGTGCCGGCGAGCACCCCGTACCGGCGGCCGTGCGGCAGCCGGCGGGCGAAGACCTCGAAGACGCACTGCCGGTCGGCGGTGCCGTCGGCCAGCGCCGCGGCGACCATCGTCAGCTCGTAGCGGTCGGTGAAGAGCGCAGGAGACGGTGGGGGAGTCAGCCCGGTGTCCACAGCCATGATCGGGAAGCCTAGGCGGGCACCGGGACCGGAGCAGATCGGCGTCCTAAGGTGGAGCCGTGGCCGGACCTCTCGCTCCGACGTGGACGCCGGAGAGCACCAGCGAGGAACGCAGCGACCTCGACCGCCCGTGGGTGACCATCGTCTGGAACGACCCGGTCAACCTCATGACCTACGTGACCTTCGTGCTGCAGGAGCTCTTCGGGTACGACGAGGCCACGGCGACGTCGCTGATGCTGCAGGTGCACCACGACGGCAAGGCGGTCGTCAGCTCCGGTCCGCGCGAGCGCATGGAGCACGACACGAGCCGGCTGCACGCCTACGGCCTGTGGGCCAGCTATCAGAAGGACTCATGAACCCGTTCCTCGCCGCCCGGGGCGGAGACCTGGTCGCCCGGCTCGAGCCCGCCGAGGCGGGCATCCTCGGCCTGCTCATCGACCAGCTCGAGCAGCTGCTCACCGCGGACCCCGACGACGTCGGTGACGACCCGGTGGTGGAGCGGCTGTTCCCCGACGGGCACCGCTCCGACCCGGAGATGGCCGCGGACTACCGCGACCTGACCGAGGCCTCGTTGCGCAGCGGCAAGGCCGACGACCTCGCCATGGTCCGCGCGTCGCTCCCGGCCGAGGGCGGCGACGTCCGGCTGGACACCGACCAGGCCGGGGCCTGGCTGCGCACCAGCAACGACCTGCGCCTGGCCCTCGGCACCCGGCTGGACATCAGCGAGGACACCGAACCGCCGGACGACGTCGCCGACGAGACCGACCAGCAGCTGGCCGTCTACTACTGGCTCACCGCGCTGCAGGGGTCGCTCGTCGACGCGCTGGTCGCTTCTCGTTCCGGCCGAACGTGAGCAGCACGAGCGCCGCCAGCAGCAGGTCGAGCACGAAGAACACATAGACCATGCCGTGCAGCTCGACGTCGGCGATCCAGGCGCCGACACAGGAGACCAGCGTGATCGCGGACAGCGCCAGCAGGAACAGCAGGACGACCGCCCGCAGCGTCACCATGATCACCACGGAGGCGCGGTCGTTCGGATCGCCGGTCACGTAGCCACGGTGCCGGAACATCCCCCGGGCGCCGAGCACGAGTGCGGGCAGCGGTGCCAGGAGTACACCGGCGATCAGCAGAGCGTCATCCCACACGGGTCCGAACCGTATCGGTCCAGCGCCGGCCCGTCGTCGGGGCTCCGCGTCCGGCCCTCCGGGGGACGGCGGAACCGCGCCGCCTAGACTGGACCCGTGCTGCGCATCGACCGCGCGACCTACGACGCCATCGTGGCCCACGCCCGGGAGGACCACCCGGACGAGGCCTGTGGCGTCGTCGCCGGGCCCGAGAACACCGAGCGCCCGGAGCGCTTCGTCCCGATGCTCAACGCCGCGCGGTCGCCGACGTTCTACGAGTTCGACTCCGCCGACCTGCTGCGGCTGTACCGGGACATGGACGACCGCGACGAGTGGCCGGTCGTCGTCTACCACTCGCACACCGCGACCGAGGCCTACCCGTCACGCACCGACGTCGGCTACGCCTCCGGTCCGGCCGCCGACCCGCGCACCCACTACGTGCTGGTCTCCACCCGGCACCACGAGAAGCAGACGGGGCTGGCCGGCGACGACGTCGAGTTCCGCAGCTTTCGGATCGTCGACGGCGAGGTGAACGAGGAGGAGGTCGAGATCGTGGAGTCCTACCTCTTCGGCCACTCGCCGACCACCGTCGTCTACGACTGAAAGAGGACCCTCCTGCCCCCCACCCTGCAGGAGGGCCACCCCGCCGGCGGAATCCCGCGCGGCGGCCGGGCGTTGGCCCGCTAGACGCACGTATCCCGCTGCCGCCGCGCAGCGTGCCCCGAACAGTTGACACCCCTGAGGAGAACGCACGCCATGGCCATCGAGGTCCGGATCCCCACCATCCTGCGCACCCACACCGGCGGCAACAAGACCGTCCAGGGCACCGGCGCCACCCTCTCGGCGCTGATCGACGACCTCGACGCGCAGCACTCGGGCCTGAAGAACCGCCTCGTCACCGAGGAGGGCAAGCTGCACCGCTTCGTTAACGTCTACGTCAACGACGAGGACGTGCGCTTCACCGGCGCCCTGGACACCCAGGTCAAGGACGGCGACTCGGTGACGATCCTGCCGGCCGTCGCCGGCGGCTGACCGACCGCTTCTCGGACACGGAAGAGCTCCTCATGGCCCGCTTCGCCTCTCTCGTCGACTCGCTCGGCGGCACCCCGCTCGTGGGGCTGCCCAACCTGTCGCCGACGTCCGACGTCCGGCTGTGGGCCAAGCTCGAGGACCACAACCCGACCGGCTCCATCAAGGACCGCGCCGCGATCAAGATGATCGAGGCGGCCGAGAAGGAGGGGCGGCTGCAGCCCGGCTCGACCATCCTCGAGCCGACCAGCGGCAACACCGGTATTTCGCTGGCCATGGTCGCGCGCCAGCGCGGCTACAAGCTGATCTGCGTGATGCCGGAGAACACCTCGGTGGAGCGCCGGCAGCTGCTGGAGATGTACGGGGCGCAGATCATCCCCTCGCCGGCGGCCGGCGGCTCGAACCAGGCCGTGGCCATGGCCAAGGAGCTCGCCGCCGAGCACGAGGACTGGGTGATGCTCTACCAGTACGGCAACCCGGCGAACGCCCAGGCGCACTACGACGGCACCGCGCCGGAGATCCTCGCCGACCTGCCCTCGATGACGCACTTCGTCGCCGGCCTGGGGACGACGGGGACGCTCATGGGCTGCTCCCGCTACTTCCGCGAGCACAAGCCCGGCGTCCAGGTGATCGCCGCGGAGCCGCGCTACGGCGAGCTGGTCTACGGCCTGCGCAACATCGACGAGGGGTTCATCCCCGAGCTCTACGACGCCTCGCTGCTGGACTCCCGGTTCTCCGTCGGCCCCGACGACGCCATCCACCGCACCCGCCAGCTGGTGGAGCGGGAGGGCATCTTCGCCGGCATCTCCACCGGTGCGATCCTGCATGCGGCGCTCGGCATCGCCGACAAGGAGGTGGCGGCCGGACGCCGGGCCGACATCGTCTTCATCGTCTGCGACGGCGGCTGGAAGTACCTCTCGACCGGCGCCTACGCCGGCACCCTCGAGGAGGCGACCTCCGCGCTGGAGGGCCAGCTCTGGGCCTGACGTCGGTGCCCTCTGGCAGGGTGCGGTCGTGCTGATCAAGGCGTGCCTGAACGGACCCCGCCGCCCCGGTGACCATCCGGCGCTGCCCTGCGCCCCCGCCGACGTCGCGCGCGACGCCGCGGCGGC
>JBEPZM010000187.1:0-6930 GCA_041640835.1 Blastococcus sp. | reverse complement strand
GGACGCGGCCCGGGAGCGGGAGCAGGCGGCGGCCACGGCCGCCGAACGGCTCGCCGAGCTGTCGGTGCAGGTGGCCGACCTCCGCCGCCAGCGCGACCAGGCGCGTTCGTCGTTGCGCGGGCTGAGCAGCCGGATCGGCGAGGCGCTGCAGGCCGTCGCGGCCCCGGTCCCTGACGCCGTGGCCAGTTCCAACGTCGCGATCGAGGGGATGGAGTACGACCCGGCCCACGTCGGCTCGTCGGCCGTCGACGGGTCGTCGGAGCAGCGCGCCGCCGGCGAGCGGCTGGCGCTGGTCCGGCAGCCGGCGCCGGTCTCCTCCTGACCCCGCCGGTGCCCTCCGGGCACTCCGGGGGCTCCTCGGTCGTGGAGGGGTGAGAGTCTTCCGGTAGCGCGGCGAACAGCCGCCCGGAACCAGCGCAGGAGGTCGACGATGGACGAGGTCGCCAGGACGGTGCAGATCGACGGCGGGATCGTCGTCGGGCACGACGGGTCGAAGTGCGCGCAGGAGGCGTTGACCTGGGCCGGTCGGCTGGCGGCGCGGGCCGACGTCGAGCTGCACGTCGTCCGCGCCTGGTCCATCACGACGGCGCCGCAGCCGGCCAGCTGGACGCCCGGGTACGTCCCTCCGCTGCCGGAGTGGGCGCAGGCGGTGCACGACGAGCTGACTGCGCACGTCCGGGCCGCCCGCCTCGCGCCCGAGGTCCGCTGGACCTGCCACGTCGTCCACCGCTCGGCGGAGCAGGCGCTGATGCAGGCCGCCGAGGGGGCGAGCCTGGTCGTCATGGGCGCCCGGGGGCGCGGCGGCTTCGCCGGCCTGCTGCTCGGGTCGGTCAGCGACAAGCTCGTGCACCACGCGCCGTGCCCGGTCACCGTCGTCCGCACCGGGGCCACCGGCAAGCAGCTGGAGGCGGTCACCGGGGAGAACGCCGCCGTCGAGGTCTAGCGGTCAGTCCGGCGGCGTGCCGTAGACGGCGGTCAGCCACACCCGCACCAGCACGGGGACGACGTCGTCCGCGGCGATCGCCGGGCCGTCACCGCTGAGCGACGCGTAGATCACCCGCTCGTTCATGGAGGTCAGCGCGATCGCGAGGTCGCGCGCCGGCGGACCCGCGGGCGCCGCCCCTCGCGCGCGCTCGGCCTCGATCGCGGTGGCGCAGCGCTGCACCCAGCGCTCGAACACCTCGGCCCAGAGCGCCCGCACCTCGGCACTGGTGGAGCGCGCCTCCGCCCACGCCACGGTGAGGGCGCGATGACCGCTGAAGGTCTCGTGGTAGGCCGCCAGCGCCCGCTGCCAGCCTTCCCGGGGCCCGGTGGGGGAGCCGTCGAAGACCGCGCTCATGGTCGCGTCGGCCTCGGCGACCACCCGGTCCAGCAGTGTGAGCAGGACGGCGTCCTTGGACGTGAAGTAGAAGTAGAAGGTCGGTCGCGAGATCCCGGCGCCGCGCGCCAGGTCGTCGACGGAGATCGCGCCGAGGGGTCTCTCCTCGAGCAGCCGCTCCGCCGTGGCCAGGATCTGCAGTTCCCTGTCGTCGCCCCGTGCACGCGCCGGCCGGCGGCCCCGCCCGGCGGCCGCCGAGGGACCCGCACCGTCGGACATGCCGGCGAGGGTACCGGCGCGCGCCCGTAACTCGACACCCCGTTGACTCGTTCGACACGGTGTCGATAGCGTCGGCGGTGCCCTGATCTGGATGGCAGAGTTCCACGGCAGCGCCGTACCCCCGAAGCCGCCTGCGGTCGGCCCGTTCCTGGAGTGTGGACATGAGTCCCGAGCACGTGGACGTCCTCGTCATCGGAGCCGGCCTGTCCGGCATCGGCGCCGCCTGCCATCTGCAGGTGGAGTGCCCCGACAAGAGCTACGCCGTCCTGGAGTCCCGCGCGGCCATCGGCGGCACCTGGGACCTCTTCCGCTATCCGGGCATCCGCTCGGACTCGGACATGTTCACCCTCGGCTACGCCTTCAAGCCCTGGACCGGCGCCAAGGCGATCGCCGACGGCTCCTCGATCCGCGAGTACATCGTGGAGACGGCGCGCGAGTACGGCGTGGAGGAGAAGATCCGGTTCCACCACGAGGTGCTGTCGGCCGACTGGTCCAGCGCCGACGCCCGGTGGACGGTGACCGCCCGCCGCACCGACACGGGGGAGACCGTGCAGCTCACCTGCTCGTGGCTGTCGGTCTGCTCGGGCTACTACCGCTACGACGAGGGCTTCCGCCCGGAGTTCCCCGGTGAGGAGCGGTTCGCCGGTCCGCTGGTCCACCCGCAGCACTGGCCGGAGGACTTCGACGCCACCGGGAAGCGCGTCGTCGTCATCGGCAGCGGCGCCACCGCGGTCACCCTGGTGCCCAACCTGGCCGACGACGCCGCGCACGTGACCATGCTGCAGCGGACGCCGAGCTACATCCTGTCGCTGCCCGGGAAGGACCCGCTGGCCGAGCTCCTGCGCAGCCGACTGCCGGCGAAGGTGGCCTATCCGATCGTGCGGTGGAAGAACGTGCTCACCACCACCGCGCTGTTCCAGGCCAGCCGCCGCTGGCCGAACGGCGTCCGGAAGCTGATCCGCCGGCTCACCGCCAAGCAGCTGCCCGCCGGCTACGACGTCGACACGCACTTCAACCCGCCGTACGACCCCTGGGACCAGCGGCTGTGCCTGGTGCCCGACGGCGACCTGTTCCGCACCCTCCGGGAGGGGAAGGCCTCGATCGTCACCGACCGGATCGCGACGTTCACCGAGACCGGGATCGAGCTGGCGTCGGGCGGGCACCTCGACGCCGACGTGATCATCACCGCGACCGGGCTGAACCTGCTGGCCATGGGCGGGATGTCGCTGACCCTCGACGGCGAGGCCGTCGATGTCCCCGAGACCGTGTCCTACAAGGGGATGATGCTCTCCGGCGTCCCCAACTTCTCGATGGTCATCGGCTACACGAACGCCTCCTGGACGCTCAAGGCCGACCTGGTGAACCGCTACGTGTGCCGGCTGCTGCAGCACATGGACCAGCGCGGGCTCGCCGTCGCCACGCCGCTGGCGCCGCCCGAGGGCGCCGACCTGCCCTTCCTGGACCTGGCCGCGGGCTACGTCCAGCGCAGCCTGGCCCAGCTGCCCAAGCAGGGGCAGCGCACGCCGTGGCGGCTGCACCAGAACTACATCCGGGACGTCCAGCTCATGCGGCGCGGTCCGCTCGAGGACGAGGGCATCACGTTCAGCGCGGCGCCCGCACGCACCGAGCGGGCGGTGGCCTGATGGACGCCTACCGGTTCGCCGGCGGCACCGCCGTCGTCACCGGCGCGGCCAGTGGCATCGGCGAGGCGCTCGCCGTCCAGCTCGCCGAGCGCGGCAGCCACCTCGTGCTGGTCGACCGCGACGCCGACCGGCTGGCCGGCGTCGCCGACCGCCTCCGCGCCGCGCACCCGCAGCTCACCGTCGCCACGCACCTCGCCGATCTCGCGGACGAGGCGGCCACCGACGCGCTGGGCGCGGCCCTCGTGGCGGCCCACCCGGAGACCACCCTGCTGGTCAACAACGCCGGCGTCGCGCTCGGCGGGCGGTTCGACCAGGTCACCCTCGAGGAGTTCGACTGGGTGATGGCGATCAACTTCCGGGCGGTGGTCCGCCTGACCGCGGCGCTGCTGCCGGTGCTGAAGGCCCATCCGGGCTCGCACCTGGTCAACGTCTCCAGCATCTTCGGCATCTTCGCCCCGCCCGGGCAGGCCGCCTACGCCGCCAGCAAGTTCGCCGTCCGGGGCTTCAGCGAGTCGCTCCGCCACGAGCTCGCCGACGACGGGGTGGGCGTGACCGTCGTCCACCCGGGTGGCATCCGCACCCGCATCGCGGAGAGCGCGCGGCTGGGCTCCGGGGTGGACGCCGCGGAGGTCGCCGCCGGTCGCGAGCAGATGGCCAAGCTGCTGCGCATGCCGCCGGAGAAGGCCGCCGCGCAGATCGTGGCCGCCATCGAGAAGCGCCGTCCCCGGTTGCTGATCGGGCTGAGCGCGCGGGTGCCCGACGTGCTGGTCCGGCTGCGGCCGGGAACCTACTGGCGGCAGATCGGCCGGGTGCTCGCCGCACGGCGTGAGTCCTCCCCACCCGCCCGGGCTGCGCGAGACTGACCGGGTGACCGTTCCGGCCGCGTTCATCCGCGCCCACACCCGCCCTGTCCGGCCCTCGCTCGTGCCGGAGGTGCAGCTGCTGGTGGCCGACGACGTCGTCGCGCTGTGGGAGGCGATGGCGGTCGAGCAGGGCCGCACCGCGCAGGAGCCACCGTTCTGGGCCGCCGCCTGGCCCGGTGGACAGGCGCTGGCCCGGTACGTCCTCGACCACCCGGAGCTGGTCGCCGGCCGGACGGTGCTCGACCTGGGGGCCGGGAGCGGGCTGGTGTCGGTCGCCGCGGTGCTGGCCGGGGCCACGCGGGTGGTGGCCAGCGAGGTCGACCCCTTCGGCCTGGCCGCCATCCCGGAGAACGCGGCGCTCAACGGCGTCAGCGGGATCGAGCCGGTCGGCGACCTGCTGGGGGCGGCGCCGCCCCCGGTGGACGTCGTCCTGGCCGGTGACGTCTGCTACGACCGGACCATGACCGAGCGGGTGCTGCCGTTCCTGGAGGCGGCCCGGGCAGCCGGAGCCGAGGTGCTCGTCGGCGACCCCGGCCGGCCCTACCTCCCGCACGACCGGATGACCGAGGCCGCCGTCCACGAGATCGCCGATGCCGACGCCTCGTCGACGGGGCCGGCGCGGGTGCGGCGGACCACGGTGTGGCGGCTGCCCTGACCGGAAGATCTCGCGGACTTGAGATCTGTCACGTCAGGAATTCCGCCCAGCGTTTGTCACGGAGCGATAACGACGGTTACGTTGGGTCGGTCCGGTCGGCGGTTCCCTCACCCGAGGGTGTCGCGCCGGGCGCCGCCGAGTCGCCCAGCAGGGCGAGCCGGGGACCCACCGCAGTACTGGGGTGAATCCTGGCCCCGGACCTCCAGTCCGGGGCGGGTAGGGCTGCTTCCCGCCCGAATCCGTCAGCTAACTCGGTAGGCGGCTCACGGAAGAACTGGACAGCTGCAGACCTCTGCCGCCCCCTGTGCGGGCGGCCGCTCTGCTGCGCCCTGACACCCGGAGCACACGCACCCCATGAACCTCCGCACCACTGTGAACGCACGCCTGCGCAACCGTCCCCCCGTGGGCCCGCGCCGATCCGCCCTGTTCCTCGCCGTCGCCGCCGCGGGCGCCCTCTCCGTCGGCGTCGTCGCCGGCGGCGAGCCCGAAGCCCAGGCCGACGCGCAGACCGAGTCCATGAGCGTCGCCCAGCAGCTCGGCATCCCGGCGGACGCGGCGTCCGCGCTGGACGCCGACGCCGTCGCGCCGCTGGAGCAGCTCGCCGCCAGCCGCAGCGCCCGGGACGCCGACCAGGTCACCGCCGCGCTGAACCAGTTCGCCGCCGAGCAGGCCGAGCAGGACCGTCGCGCCGCCGAGGAGGCGGCCCGCATCGCCGAGGAGGCCCGCGTCGCCGAGGAGGCCCGCGCCGCCGAGGCCGCACGGGTCGCGGAGTTCAACCGCGCAGCGGAGTACGCCGCTGCCCTCGAGGCCGCGCGCAAGGCTCCGGCCCCGGCTCCCGCGCCGCGGTCCAGCGCCGGTACCGCTGCGGCGGCGCCGAGTGGCTCCTACCAGAGCTACGCGCTGCAGAAGCTGGGCGGCGACAGCACCCAGTTCTCCTGCCTGGAGAAGCTGTGGGGCAAGGAGAGCGGCTGGAACCCGAACGCGCAGAACCCGAGCAGCACCGCGTACGGCATCCCGCAGTTCCTGGACAGCACCTGGGCCGGGACCGGGATCGCCAAGACCTCGGACGGCTACCGGCAGATCGACGCCGGGCTGATCTACATCCAGAAGCGGTTCGGCAACCCCTGCGGCGCCTGGTCGCACTCGCAGGCCAAGGGCTGGTACTGACCCAGGTACCGACCGCCCGCGCCGAGATCACGTGATCTCGGCGTACCAGCACCCCGGAACCGCCGAGATCACGCGATCTCGGCGGTTCCGTGCGTTCCGGGGTCAGCCGAGCAGGCCGGCCTCGGCCTTGGCCAGCAGCGCCGTGTGGACGGCGGCGTCGACGGTCGCCGCGAAGGCGGGGTCCGACGCGCTCCGCGCCACCACCGCCTCCAGCATGGTCGGGAAGGTGGCCGGCGCGACCGTGAGCACGAGCGTGCCGCCGGCGGAGAGGAAGCGCACGGCCCGCGCGCCCACCGGGGTGCTCTGCACGGCCGCGGCGTTGCCGAGGTCGTCGGAGATCACCGGACCCGGGAAGCCAAGCGTGCCGCGCAGCAGGTCGCCGATGACCACGGGGGAGAAGGCCGCCGGGTTCGCCGGGTCGATCCGGCTGTAGGTGGCCGACGACATCATGACCATCGGCCGCGCGGTCGTGCCCGTCAGCGTGGTCGCGAACGCGGTGACCTGGTCGTCCCCGGCCGCGGTGACCGCGTCGACGACGTCGGCGGTGTCGTCGGTGTTCCCGCGCACCCGGCCGAGGCCGGGGAAGTGCTTGAGCGTCGAGGTCACCCCGGCCGCGGCCAGGCCGTCGACGACAGTCGTCGCCGCCGGGGCGACCTCCGCGCCGGTGCTCCCGTACTGCCGGTCGAAGAAGCCGATCGGGCCGTTGGTGCTCTCCGTCCCGGCTGGGACGACGTCGACCACCGGCGCCAGGTTCAGGTTCACCCCCGCGCCGTGCAGCTGTGCCCCCAGGTCTGCGGACAGCGCGCCCAGCTGGTCCGCGGGGAGGTCGCCCTGCACGGTCGCGCTGGGCAGCCGGTCGAAGCCCTCGCCCTTGAGCGACTGCACGCTGCCGCCCTCCTGGTCGACGGCGACCCAGAGGCCGGGCCCCGCCGCCTGCTCCTGCCAGCCCGCGGCGCGGTCCGCGAGCTCCGCGGCCGACTCCGGCGGCCGGCCGGCCAGGAACAG
>JBEPZM010000186.1:0-6971 GCA_041640835.1 Blastococcus sp. | reverse complement strand
CGTCCGCACCGGGCTGCTGATCCTGCTGGTGCCGGCGCTGCTGGTCGACGCCGACGGCCGCGGACTGCACGACCGGATCACCGGCACCGCCGTCGTCCGCGACTGACGCCGGGGCGCCCCCTCGAGGGAGGGGGCGCCCCGGTGCTGTGCAGTCGGCTACTGCCTCGCGGCGGGCTCGGCCTCGAGGTCCACGCCGATGTCGAGGTGGTGCTCCTGCTCGGCGTGCCCGCGGGGCTGGTGGGCGAGGGCCTCGGGGTTCTCGTAGGCGCTCTCGGCGTGCAGCGCGGTGTCCAGGCCCTGCCGCTCCTGCTCGTCGGTCACGCGGATGCCGATCGTCCGGTCGAGCACCTTCGCGATGAGGAAGGTGGCGGTGAAGGTCCAGGCGCAGGTGGCCAGCAGCGCGACCGCCTGCTTGCCCAGCAGCGCGGGACTGCCGCCGTAGAGCAGGCCGGTCTCGCCGATCGGGGCGTCGGGGTGGGCGAGGAACCCGATGGCGAGCGAACCGACGATGCCGCCGACGAGGTGCAGCGCGACGACGTCGAGCGCGTCGTCGTAGCCGAGGCGGTGCTTGAGCAGGACGGCGAAGTAGCAGACGATGCCGGCGGCGATGCCGATGAGCATCGCGCCGATGGGGGAGACGACCCCGCAGGACGGCGTGATCGCGACCAGGGCGGCGATCGCGCCCGAGCAGGCGCCCAGTGTGGTGGCGTGCCCGTCGCGGAGCTTCTCGACGACCAGCCACGCGCAGGCGCCGGCGCACGCGGCGGCCAGGGTGTTGAAGATGGCGACGGCGGCGTCGTTGTCGGCGGCACCGAGCGCGGAGCCGTCGAAGCCGAGCCAGCCGGTCAGCAGCAGGCCCACACCGACGACGACGAACGGCAGGTTGTGCGCCTTGGGCTGCACCGGCCACGTGCGGCGCCTGCCGAGCACGATCGCCAGGGCCAGCGCGGCGATGCCGGAGTTGACGTGGATCGGCGTGGAGCCGGCGTAGTCGACCGCGCCGAGGACGTTGGCCAGCCAGCCGCCGGTCGTGCTGCCGTCCGCGCTGTCGAAGGCGAAGGTCCAGTGCGCGACGGGCAGGTAGCAGCACACCACCCAGAACGCGGCGAAGGTCATCCAGGCGCCGAAGCGCATCCGGTCGGCGGCTGCGCCGGCGATGATGCCGATGGTCAGGCCGGCGAACCCGAGGTGGATGGTGGCCAGGGCCAGCGGCGGCAGGGGAGCGTCGGGGTCGGGCGTGAGCAGCTGGCCCAGCCCGGCGAACTCGAGCGGGTTCCCGAGGATGCCGGCACCGCCGAGGGAGTCCCCGAAGACGGCGGAGTAGCCGAAGGCGACCCACACGAACGCGGTCAGGGCGAACGAGCCGAAGACCATCATCATCATGTTCGTCGTCGTCCGGCGGGAGACCATCCCGCCGTAGAAGAGGACGAGCCCGGGCAGCATGAGGATGACCGCGATGATCGCGGTCAGGAGCCATGCCGTGTTGCCCGTCGTGGTCGGGTCCATGTGCGCCTCCAGGGGTGGTGTCCGGGGCGCACCGACAGCTTCGATGCGCTATCGGAATTCTGTGGAGGCGTCGTTCCGATGGCGCATCGAATCGATGACGCTCGCGTTACGGTTCGCCCAGCGCCGCCATCCCGGCCCGCTCCGCCGCCTCCGCCCGGGCCGGATCGGCCAGCAGTGCCCGCACCGCCGTCGTCGCGGCGAGCCGGGCGGCGTCCGCGGGCTCGGCCAGCACCGCACCCCGCTCGGCGAGGTCCGGGGTGGGGGTGCGGAACCGGTGCTGCACCCCCTCGGTCTGGGCCAGGCACGCGGCAGTGGCGGCACGGGCGTCGCCGGGGCGGAAGTCGCCCGACCGCATGCCGGCGTCGATGATCGCCTCGAGCTCGACCCGGAGCCGGCCGTAGTCGGCGAGGATCTCGGCGAAGAACTCCGGCTGCGCGTGCGCCACCCGCTCGAGGTCGTAGAAGTCCAGGGCGCCGTGGCACATCTGCAGCACGTCCGCGTAGAGGACGGCGTAGAGGTGGGTCGGCGGGGGAGTGGACTCCGCGGCCAGCCGGCGGGCGACCTCCAGCGACTCGCGGTTCGCGCCGGCGAGCGCCAGGAGGAGGTCCTCCTTGGAGCGGAACCAGTAGTAGACCGACGACTGGCCCAGCCCGACCGCCCGGGCGATCTCGGACATCGTCGTCGCGACGTACCCGCGGTCGGCGAACAGCCGGGCGGCGGCGTCGAGGATCTCCTGCCGCGGCTCCCCGCTGGAGGTCACCCCGGTGCGCCGCGGGCGCCCCACGGCGCGCGGTCGCTCGGGGGGCATCTCGGTGCCGGCCTGCGTCTCCGGCCTCGTGGTCTCCGCCATGGCCGGAAGTTAACACGACCGGAACTGTTTCGATCCTCCATCGATACCCGGAGGGAGGAGGTTTCGACGCGACATCGAAACGTCGTCCAGGAGGACCGCATGACGCTCACCACGGGAACCAGCACCCAGGCCGACGCCCAGGACGTCGAGGCGGTCCGCGCCCGGCTCGAGGCCGCCGGCGTCCGCTACGCCCTGGCCGGCTTCAGCGATCTGCACGGCCGGCTCAAGGGCAAGGTCGTGCCGCTGGGCCACCTCGCCGACATGGCCGGGGGTTCCGAGCTGTTCACCGGTGCCGCGGTCGACGGCGTGCCGCAGAGCATCAACGACGAGGAGGTGTCCGCCCACCCCGACCTCGCGCGGGGGTTCCAGCTGCCGTGGCGACCCGACGTCGCCTACTTCCCCTCCACCCTCTACACCGAGGGCAGGCCCTTCGAGGCCGGCGCCCGGTGGATCCTGCAGCGCCAGATCGCCGCCGCGGCCGAGCTCGGGTTCACCTTCAACCTCGGCATCGAGACCGAGTTCTTCGTCCTGAAGGACGGCCCGAACGGTCCGGAGGCGGTCTCCGAGCGGGACACCGCCGCCAAGCCCTGCTACGACCTGACGACGACGCTGGACAACTTCGGCTGGCTCACCGAGCTCGTCGAGGCCATGGACGAGCTGGGCTGGGGCGTCTACTCCTTCGACCACGAGGACGCTCGCGGGCAGTTCGAGATCGACTTCGGCTACGCCGACGCGCTGACCTCTGCCGACCGCGTCAGCTTCTTCCGCATGATGGCCGGGGAGATCGCCCGCAAGCACGGCTACTTCGCCTCGTTCATGGCCAAGCCGTTCGCCGACCGCACCGGCTCGGGGGCGCACTTCAACATGTCGCTGGCCGACCTGACCACCGGCACCAACCTCTTCGCCGAGGGCGAGGACCCCAAGGGCGCCGGTGTCACCGAGCTCGGCTACGCCTTCATCGCCGGCATCCTGCGGCACGCCAAGGCCATCAGCGCGGTCATCGCCCCGACGGTGAACAGCTACAAGCGGCTGGTCCGCAAGGGCTCGATGTCCGGCTCGACGTGGGCGCCGGTTTTCGTGAGCTACGGCGACAACAACCGCACGAACATGGTCCGCATCCCGCTGGCCGGGGGCCGCGTCGAGTGCCGGGCAGCCGACATCAGCTGCAACCCCTACCTGGGCGCGGCGATGATCCTGGCCGCCGGGCTCGAGGGCGTCCGCGAGCACCTGGACCCGGGCGCCCCGCACCGGGAGAACATGTACGAGTACAGCGACGCCCAGATCGCCGAGCTCGGCATCGACCTGCTGCCCCGCGACCTCTCCGGTGCGATCGACGAGTTCGAGGCCGACGCGCTGTCCCGCGAGGTGTTCGGCGAGGCGCTCTACAACTCCTTCATCGACTACAAGCGCGACGAGTGGGAGTCCTACCAGGCGCACATCTCCGCCTGGGAGACGGAGCGCTACCTCAAGTTCTTCTGATGGTCGCGACGTTCGACCTCGGCAGGTTCGCGCTGGAGTCCGGCGCGAACTTGCCGGCCCGGCTGGGCTACGCGACGCACGGCACGCTCGCCGCGGACGGCGGCAACGCCGTCCTGGTGCCGAGCTACTACACCGGGACGTCGGACAGCTACCTGCCCTGGATCGGTCCGGGCGGGGTGCTGGACACCGACGAGCTGTTCGTGGTGGTGGTCGACATGCTCGGGAACGGCGTCTCGACCTCGCCCTCCACCGCACCCGCCGAGGCCGCCGGCCCCGCGTTCCCCCTGGTCACCGTGCGGGACCAGGTGCGGGCGCAACGCCTGCTGCTCGACGCACTGGGGGTCGGCCGCCTGCGCCTGGTCGTCGGCTGGTCGATGGGGGCGATGCAGGCCTACGAGTGGGCGGCCACCCACCCCGACGACGTCGGGGCGCTGCTCCCGATCTGCGGCGCCGCCCGCTGCTCGCCGCACAACGCGGTCTTCCTGGAGGGGGTGAAGGCGGCGCTGCTGGCCGACCCCGCGTTCCGCGGCGGCCGGTACACCGCGCCCCCGCGCGCCGGGCTGGAGGCGTTCGGGCGGGTCTACGCCGGCTGGGCCTACTCGCGGGACTTCTTCGCCCACGGCACCTACCGGGAGCTGGGCTACCCCGACGTGCCGGCCGTCCTCGACGGCTGGGCCGCCGACCACGCCGCCATGGACGCCAACGACCTGCTGGCCATGATCGGCACCTGGCGGAGCGGGGACGTCGGACGGGGGAGACCCGGCGGCTACGAGGCCGCCCTGCGCAGCATCCGGGCGCGGACGATCGTGATGCCGTCGACCACGGACGCCTACTTCACCCTGGCCGACGGGGAGATCGAGGCGGCGCTCGTCCCCGGGGCGGAGCTCCGGCCCCTGCGCTCCGACCTGGGGCATGTCGCCGGGCGCCCCGGGGTCCGGGCGGCCGAGACGGCCGCCATCGCGGCGGCGGTGCGCGACCTGCTGGACGGCTGATCCGGACAATCCCGTGGACGAGCGCTGCCCCCGCGCCGAGACTGCCGGGCGTGATCGTCCGCCGTGAACACCCTGCCGACGCAGGCGCCGTGCGGGCGCTGCATCGCCTGGCCTTCGCCCGCGACCCGGCGACGGCAGCGGAGCGCGCGGCGGACGACGTCGTCGAGGCACGGCTCGTCGACGAGCTGCGCGAGGATCCCGCATTCCTGCCGCACCTGTCGCTGGTCGCGGTGAGGGACGACGACGTCGTCGGTCACGTCATCGCCACCCGCGGGGAGCTCGAGCCGTTCGGGGCGCCCGCTCTCGGACTCGGGCCGCTCGGCGTGCTGCCCGCCGTGCAGGGGAGCGGGGTGGGCACGGTCCTCGTGCACGCGCTGCTGGCGGCGGCCGAGGCGGCCGGGGAATCGCTGGTGGCCCTGCTCGGCAATCCGGCGTACTACCGCCGATTCGGCTTCCGGGCCGCCACCGAGCTGGGCATCTCCGCACCCGACCCGGCGTGGGGCGGGCACTTCCAGGCGCGATGGCTGGGAGAGCCGCGGACCGGGGGCACGTTCCGCTACGCGGCGCCCTTCGACCGGCTCTGAGAACACCGAAGGCCCCGTCCGGTCCGGACGGGGCCCTCGGGCGGTGCGGCGACGATCAGCGCCGGCGGACCTGCCGCTGGCTGATCGACATCTGCCGGCCGCCGGGCAGCGGGCCGCCGGGGACGGGCATCTTCGGCCCGCCCAGCGCGCTCAGCCGGCGGCCGAGGGTGTTGACCTCGGCCGCGCTCAGGTTGCGGGGCAGCTTCATGACGTGGGCGCTCAGCTTGGGCAGCGGCACCTGGCCCTCGCCGTCGCCGACGAGGATGTCGTAGATCGGGGTGTCGCCGACGATCCGCGCGACCTTCTTCTTCTCCTGCGCGAGCAGGCTGCGCACCCGGGACGGTGACCCCTCGGCGACCAGGATGACGCCGGGCCGGCCCAGCACCCGGTGCACGGCGTCGAGCTGCGTGGTGCCGGCGACGCCGGAGGAGACCCGCCAGTCACCGCGCATGCCCTCGAGCACCCAGGCGGCGGCGCCGGGCTGTCCCTCCACCTGGCGGTAGGCCGAGCCCTGCGCGCGGCGCCCGAACACGATGAGCGCGGCCAGCAGGCCGAACAGCAGGGCGAGCGGGATGAAGACCAGCGGCAGGCTGAGCAGGATGCCGATCAGCTCGACGACGGCCGCGACGGCCACGAAGGTGATCAGCAGGATCCAGGGCAGCTTCGGGTCGTTCTTCGCGGTCAGCGAGTACGCCTGCTTGATCATGCGGGCGTTGGTGCCGAGCTTCTTCAGCCGGCCGACCTTCGGGTTGCCCTTCTTGTCCAGCTTCGGCGCCTTGACGGAAGCGGCGGTCGAGCCGGACGAGGGCTTGCTGCGTGCCATGCCCCCCAGGATAGGGGCGCGCCGTCGATCGTCCGCGCGCGCCGAGCGGGACGCCCGGCGCGCGACCCGACTCAGGCCTGGACGGCGAACCCGCGGGCGGCTGCGGCCTGCTGGTAGAGCCGCCCGGCGCGGTAGGAGCTGCGCACGAGCGGGCCGGCCAGCACGCCGGGGAAACCGATCGCCTCGGCGTCGGCCTGGAAGCCCACGAACTCGTCCGGCTTGACCCACCGCACGACGGGGTGGTGGCGCGGCGAGGGCCGCAGGTACTGGGTGATCGTGAGCAGGTCGCAGCCGGCGTCGAACAGCGCCTGCATGGTCTCGCGGACCTCGTCGGGCTCCTCGCCCATGCCCAGGATCAGGTTCGACTTGGTGACCAGGCCGGCCTCGCGGGCCGCGGTGATCACCGCGAGCGAGCGCTCGAACCGGAAGCCCGGGCGGATCCGCTTGAAGATCCGCGGCACCGTCTCGACGTTGTGCGCCAGCACCTCCGGCCGCGAGGAGAACACCTCGGCCAGCTGCGCGGGGTCGGCGTTGAAGTCGGGGATGAGCAGCTCGACGCCGCAGCCGGGGAGCTGGGCGTGGATCTGGCGGACCGTCTCGGCGTACAGCCACGCGCCGCCGTCGGGCAGGTCGTCGCGGGCGACGCCGGTGATCGTCGCGTACTTCAGCCCCATCGTGGCGACGCTCTCGGCGACCCGGCGCGGTTCGTCGGCGTCGAAGTCCGCCGGCTTGCCGGT
>JBEPZM010000185.1:0-6993 GCA_041640835.1 Blastococcus sp. | reverse complement strand
GCCGCGGCCGGGCGTGCGCCGTGCGGATCCGTTCGCGACCGAGCACCCGCTGCTCGCCTCGTGGCTGCGCTGGGGCGAGGACCGGCGCTGAACCGACGCCCGAGCGGCTGCACGGAGGCTGCGCGCGACGCCCGGCGGGACCGGACCGGAAACGCCACTGGACAGGGCCTGTTGCCCAAGATGGTTCGAGTGTGAAACCGTCCGGATGTTGCCGGGGTCACTCCCGGCGTCATCCGTCGTGTAACCGTCTAGGAGGCGTCGTCTCGTGTCAGTGAGTCACCAGGAGGCCGTGGCACAGATCACGAGCCCAGGGCAGATGTTCGAGCTCGAGCCCTGGACCCGGCCGGACGGTGGGACCTACCAGGTCTTCCGCCACGCCCCGCCGAGCATGCGCGAGGTCTTCGCGATGGCCCGGGCCCACGGTGACGCGCCGTACCTCGTCTTCGGGGACGAGCGACGCAGCTTCAACGAGACCTTCGCCGAGGCCGACGCCTTCGCCGCCGCCCTGGTCGAGCGCTACGGCGTCAAGAAGGGCGACCGCGTCGCGATCGCCATGCGGAACTTCCCCGAGTGGGTCGAGGCCTTCATCGCGATCCTCTCCGTCGGCGCGATCAGCGTCTCGATGAACGCGTGGTGGACCGAGGACGAGCTGGACTTCGCCCTCGAGGACTCCGGCACGACGGTCGTCGTCGCCGACGAGCAGCGGGCGAAGCTCGCCGCCGCCTCCGCCGAGCGGCTGGGCGCCCGCATCGTCGTCGTCCGGGCGTCCGCCCCGATCGACGGCGCGGACCGGTGGGAGGACGTCGTCGTCGCCGGCACGGCGCTGCCCGACGTGGCCGTGGTGCCGGACGACGACGCGACGATCCTCTACACCTCGGGCACGACCGGCCGCCCCAAGGGCGCCGTCTCGACGCACCGCGCGCTCGTGAACACGGTCATGGGCTTCCTGGCCCGCGGCATGGTCGCCGCGCTGGTCACGCCCCCGGAGGACCCCGACGCCCCGCCCGGTGGCGCGATCCTCGCCGTCCCGCTGTTCCACGTCACCGGCTGCGTCGCCGTGATGCTGGGCTCGCTCGTCGCCGGCCGGAAGCTCGCGATCATGTACAAGTGGGATCCGGAGGCGGCCCTCAAGCTCATCGAGAGCGAGAAGCTGAGCGCCTTCGTGGGTGTGCCGACGCAGAGCATCGACATGCTGCAGCACCCCCGGTTCGCCGACTACGACACCTCGAGCCTGCTGTCGGTCGGGGGCGGTGGGGCACCGACGCCGCCGGCGCTCATCGCCAACATCGACAACTCGTTCAAGGCGGCGACCCCGGGCTTCTCCTACGGGATGACCGAGACCAACGCCCTCGGCCCGAGCCTCGCCGGGCAGGACGCGCTGGACAAGCCGATGGCCGCCGGCCGCGTGCCGCTGCCGATGGAGGCGGAGATCCGCGACCCCTCCACCTTCGACGTGCTGCCCGTCGGTGAGCGCGGCGAGATCTGGTTCCGCGGCGCCAACCTGATCCGCGGTTACTGGAACCGCCCGGACGCGACCGCCGAGACGATCGTCGACGGCTGGCTGCGCACCGGCGACATCGGCCACCTCGACGAGGAGGGCCTCGTCTACGTCGACGACCGGCTCAAGGACATGGTCCTCCGCGGTGGCGAGAACGTGTACTGCGCCGAGGTCGAGGCCGCGATCTACGAGCACCCGTCGGTCATGGAGGCCGCCGTTCTCGGCGTCCCCCACGAGCGGCTGGGCGAGGAGGTCGCCACCGTGATCGTGCTGAACGACGGCGCCTCGCTGACGAAGGACGAGCTCGTCGGATTCCTGGGCGAGCGGCTGGCGTCGTTCAAGATCCCGACCGTCATCGACATCCGCACCACCGCGCTGCCGCGCAACCCGGCCGGCAAGTTCCTCAAGCGGGAGCTGCGCGGCGAGCTGGAGCCCCAGCAGGGCTGATCGGCCACACCGCGCGACCGCGCTCGGGCCGGACTCCTCCTCGGAGTCCGGCCCGAGCCGTGTCCGGAGGAGCTCAGGCGGCGGTGCGGGCGGCGAGGTCGGCGCCTGCCCCGGTGGCGGCCTCCTCGGCCGTCTTGCGCATCAGCTCGGCGACCTCGGCGAACTCGTCGAGGGCCGGGTTCACGCCGACCAGGGTGAACTCGCGCTCGATCAGCGTGAGGTCGGCACCCCAGATGTCGACGAGGATGCGCTGCAGGTAGTCGGTGCAGTGGTCCCAGCCCTCCCGGGGGGTGCCGGCGCCGTACGCGCCGCCCCGGGTGACGACGGCGACGACCGGCTTCCCCTCGAGCAGGCGGGTGCCCTGCGGAGCGCCGGCGATCGCGAGGTCGATCCACGTCTTCACGTGCTGCGAGACGCCGAAGTTGTACAGCGGCAGCGCGAGGACGGCGGCGGTCGCGTCCCGGAGTTCGGCCGCGACCCGCTCGGCGAGGGCGAGCGCCTCGCGCTGGGCGTCGCTGCGGTCGGCCTCGGGGGAGAAGGACCCGGCGATCGCATCGGCCCAGGCGGTGGCGGGCAGCGGATCCTCGCCGAGGTGCCGCCGGACGACGGGCACCTCCGGGCGGGCGGCGACGAACTGGTCGAGCACGCGGTCGGCGAGCGCGCTGCCGGCGGAGCGGGGCCCCTGGATGGAGGCGTCGATGCGAAGCAGGGTCATGGGGGCTCCTCGGGGGTGACTTGAATGTTCAACCCGAAGGTAGGTGGTCGAACTTGAATGTTCAAGTCGCGCGGTACGATCGTCCTGTGAGCGCCGACACGAGCCGAGAGGCGGACCGCGACGTCCCGTGGCTGTCGCCGGACCAGCAGCAGGACTGGGCCGCCGTGATGGCCCTGGTGATGACGGTGCCGCCCGCCCTCGACGCCCAGCTGAAGCGGGACGCGGGGCTGAACTCCTTCGAGTACCACGTGCTCGCCCGGCTCTCGATGGCCAGCAACCGCACCCTGGTGATGAGCGAGCTCGCCGACCAGGCGCAGGGCTCGCTGTCCCGGCTCTCCCATGCCCTCACGCGGCTGGAGCGGGCCGGCTGGGTCCAGCGGCGCGTCTGCAACGACAAGGGACGCCGCGTCGAGGCCCGGCTGACCGACGCCGGCTTCGCCAAGCTCGAGGCCGCCGCTCCCGGTCACGTGCGCGAGGTGCGCCGGCTCGTCGTCGACGTCCTCACGCCGGAACAGCTGGCTGCTCTCGGCGAGGCGGCCCGCGCGATCGCCGCCGTCACGCTGGCCGACGCCCCCGAGGCCTGCCAGGAGAACGGCGGCTGCTGACCGGCTGCCCGGGACGCCCTCCGGTGTCCGGCGGCCCCGGGTGTCGGACGATGCTGTGCGTGCGCGACCCGGTCCCGGGCCGCGGCCGATCGAAGCTGGTGGAGGTCCGGAGTGGACGGAAGGCCCGACGTGCGGCAGCCGGACGTGCTGCTGGACGAGGCGACGCGGATCGCCGACCTGCTGGTCGATGTCCAGACCCGGGTGAATGCGCAGATCGACGCCGCCCTGGTCGAGCTGCTCCCGGAGGTGGCGCAGCGGCTGGGTGTCGCCGACGTGCCACCGGTGGACTTCTCGGGTCTGGTGAACGCCCGCATCACCGGGCTCAGCGTCGTCGTCACCCCGGCCGCCGTGGCCTCCGTCGTCCCGCTGTCGGAGGCGTCGGTGGCCACCACCCGGGCCGCGCGCCGCGCGGTCACCGAGGTGCTCGACGGCGCCGACGACCGGCTGGTCGTCATCGCCGGCCCGTGCTCGATCCACGACCCGGCCGCGGCGCTCGAGTACGCCGGCTTCCTCGCCCGCATGCGGGAGCGGCACGGCGACGACCTCGAGATCGTCATGCGCACCTACACCGAGAAGCCGCGCACCGAGGTGGACTGGAAGGGGTTCGCCTACGACCCGTTCCTCGACGGCTCCAGCCGGATCAGCGTCGGTCTGGTCGCCACCCGCATGCTCATGGGCCGGATCACCGAGCTCGGCGTGCCCGTCGCGGCCGAGCCGCTGAACGCCCTGACCCCGCAGTACGTCGACGGGCTGGTCACCTACAACGGCGTCGGCGCCCGGAACGTCACCGACCAGACCGCGCGCGAGCGGGTGTCGGGGTTCTCCTCCGTCGTCGGCTTCAAGAACTCCCCGGAGGGGAGCATCGACGCCGCGATCCAGGCGATCGTGGCCGCCCGCGCACCGCACGAGTTCCTCGGCGTCGACGCCCACGGCGTCAGCGCGCAGCTGTCGACGACGGGCAACGGGACCGGGCACGTCATCCTCCGCGGCGACAAGGCCGGGCCGAACTACTCCGCGGCCCACATCGCCACGACACGGGCGAAGCTCGCCGCCCGGGGGCTGCCCGAGGTGATCGTGGTGGACGCCTCGCACGGCAACAGCCAGAAGGACCACCGCCGCCAGGTCGAGGTCGTGCGCGACCTCGCGGCGCAGATCGCCGGCGGGGAGACGGCGATCCGCGGCGTGATGGTGGAGAGCAACCTCGTCGCGGGGCGGCAGGACCTCGACCAGCGCCACCCCGAGCGGCTGGTCTACGGCTGCAGCGTCACCGACGCGTGCGTGGACCTCGACACGACCGAGGGCATGCTGGCGCAGCTGGCAGCCGCGACCCGGGACCGGCGCGGCAGGGGCTGATCGACCTCGTCAGGCGACCTGCAGGGAGCGCTTGGACAGGCCCATCCAGAAGCCGTCGATGGCGAAGTCCCGCGGCGCCTCGGGGTCGGTCGCCGCGCCCAGCGTGACGAACAGCGGCGTGAAGTGCTCGACCGTCGGGTGGGCGTAGGGCATGCCGGGCGCCCGGCGCTGGTAGTCGGCCAGCGCGTCGACGTCGCCCCGGGACAGCTGCTCGGCCGCCCACGTGTCGAAGTCCGCCGACCAGCCCGGCAGCGTCTGCCCGAGGAAGTCCGAGCGGCTGAGGAAGGGCAGCCCGTGGGTGGTGAAGCCGGAGCCGATGACCAGCACGCCCTCCTCGCGCAGCGCCCGCAGGCGGGCGCCGAGCCGGAGCAGCTCGTCGGGGTCCGACGTCGGCAGGCTCAGCTGCAGCACCGGGACGTCGCCCTCCGGGTACATGACCTTGAGCGGCACCCAGGCGCCGTGGTCCAGCCCGCGGTGCTGCTGCTGGTGCACGGTCTGCCCGCCGCCGAGGGCGCCGAGCACGCGGGCGCCGAACTCGGTGGCGTCGGGGGTGTCGTACCGCATCCGGTAGTACATCGGGTCGAAGCCGCCGAAGTCGTAGACCGGCGTCACGTGCGCATGGGTGCTCGACAGGCTCAGCGGCGCCGCCTCCCAGTGCGCGGAGACGATCAGGATCGCCCGCGGCCGGGGCATCGACCGCGCCCAGGTGAACAGCTGGGTCATCCAGGCGGTGTCCTCGAACAGCGGCGGCGCGCCGTGGCTGAGGTACAGCGCAGGGAGGGCGCCGTCCTGCGGCGTCCAGGGGGTGTGCGGCCCCGCGGCGGTGACCCGGTCGAGGTGGCCGGTGAACGGATGGCTCAGAGGCGCGGTCATGACCCGACGGTAGGCACGAATACTTGAACGGTCAACTATCCAGCGAGTCGCGCCCGGGCCCGGGGTGGTGGGTACGGCGCGACCGGGGTAGACCGGCTGCATGGCATCGACGCTCGTGCGGCCCCGGTCCGGCAGAGTCCTCGCGGGCGTCTGTGCAGCGCTGGCGGACAGGTTCGGGATCTCCCGCGGCCTGGTGCGCGTGGCGTTCGTGCTCTTCGGCCTGTTCGGCGTCGGCGAGCTCGTCTACCTCGGCCTGTGGATCATGATCCCGAAGGCTTCCTGAGCGTCGAGGCCACCCACTCCGCGGCGAGCCGACGGGCGCGGGGGAGCGGGTCGTCCGCCGGGAGGTCCGGCGTCGTGGCCGCGCGGGCGTAGCGGCTGAGCACGCCGTCGTAGAGGAGCAGCAGGGTGGCCGCCAGGCCGTCCGGCTCGACGGCGCCGGCGTCCACGGCGAGCTCGCGCAGCCGGTCGGTGAGCAGTCGCGAGTCGGCGTCCAGCCAGCGCTGCCCGGGGTGGCCCGGCGGCAGCTCGGTGGCCGCGGCGAGGAAGCCGCAACCGCGCTGGTTCCCCTCGCGCCGGCGGTAGCGGGCGATGGCGTCGAAGACCGAGAGCAGCCGGTCGATCGGATCGGTCCGCTCGGCGAGGGCCTCGTCCCACGTTCGCCGCCAGGCCGCGTGGCGCTCCTCGAGGTAGGCGGAGACCAGGGCGTCCTTGCCGGCGAAGTGGGCGTACATCGTCGCGGGGGAGACCCCGGCGCGGCGCAGGACGGCGTCGACCCCGGTCGCGGCGATGCCCGACTCGTAGAACAGCTCGGCCGCCGCGGCCAGTAGTCGCTGCCTCGCCGGTCGAGATGCCAGGTCCGTGGTCATGGTCCTACTGTAACGATCGTTATGCCGAAACGATCGTTACAGCAGCGTCCCGGGCAACTGGTGGCCGCCGGCCTGGCCGTCATCGCGGTCACCTACGGCCTGGCCCGGTACGGCTATGGGCTCTACCTGCCGGAGTTCCGGGCGGACTTCGGGCTCTCCAGCGGCACCGCCGGGGTCATCGGGGCGGGCAGCTACGCCGGTTACTGCGGGGCCGTCGTGGTGGCCGGGCGGCTGGTGGCCACCGATCGCGCGCGCACCGCGCTGTGGTGCGCCGGGGGGAGTGCCGCCCTCGGCTGCCTCCTGGTGGGCGTCGCCTGGAGCGGGCCGGTCCTCGCTGCGGGGGCGCTGCTCGCCGGGAGCGGTGCGGGCGCGGCGACCCCCGCGACGGTTGCCGCCGTCGCCGGCACGGTGCCGGATCCCCAGGTGCCGCGCGCCCAGGGGGTGGTCAACAGCGGCACCGGGGCCGCGGACGGAACCTGGGACGCCCAGCGTTCGACGCCGTTGAGCGAAACCGATCCGGCCATTCTGGCGCTGCGATGGTCGATGCCGCAGAGCATCCGCGGCCTGGCCATCAAGGAGATCGACGGTGAATTGACGAAAATTGATGCGTTCACCGGCGAAGGGCAGCCTGAT
>JBEPZM010000184.1:0-7117 GCA_041640835.1 Blastococcus sp. | reverse complement strand
AGGGGCGCGCCAAACAGCGTCAGTCCCCCAAAGGCGCCGATCAGCCCCAGCGGGACGGTCAGCAGCACCACCGCCGACGTGTCGACGACGTGGCCGCTGCTGGTCGTCCTGGCCGGGCTCGTGGCCGTGGCCACCGGGGGGCTCACCGTGCTGCGCGGCCGGACCTGGCCGGCCATGGGCCGCCGCTACGAGCGGACCGACGGCGCGCCGGCGGAGGGCGCGACCCCGGCCCGGCCCCGGACCGACGAGGACCGCGCGGTCGACGCGTGGAAGGCCCTGGACCGGGGCGAGGACCCCACGGATGCGCGGGACGTATAGCGGAACCGGGCAGAACCGCCCGCACCGCCCCCTGGCCGGGGCCGGATCGGCGTCGGTTCTAGAGTGAGGACACCGATCCGGCTGGTGAGGGGACGACGTGCGACAGGCAGTGGAGACGAGCAGCGGGTACGCATCCGCGCCGGCAGGAGCGACCGCGTGAGCGTTCTCGACGAGATCGTCGCCGGCGTCCGCGAGGACCTCGCCGCGCGCGAGGCGCTCACCCCCCTGGCCGAGGTCAAGGCGGCCGCGCTGGACGCCCGGCCGGCGCTCGACGCCCTGGCCGCGCTGCGCGCCCCCGGCGTCGGGGTCATCGCCGAGGTCAAGCGCCGCAGCCCCTCCAAGGGCGAGCTGGCCGACATCCCCGACCCCGCCGAGCTGGCCCGCCAGTACGCCGCGGGCGGTGCCCGGGTCATCTCCGTCCTCACGGAGCGGCGCCGCTTCGGCGGGACGCAGGCCGACCTCGACGCCGTCCGCGCGGTCGTCGACGTGCCGATCCTGTGCAAGGACTTCGTGGTCAGCAGCTACCAGGTGCACGAGGCCCGGGCCCACGGCGCCGACGTCGTCCTGCTGATCGTCGCCGCGCTGGAGCAGAACGTGCTGACCGGCCTGCTGGAGCGGGTCGAGTCCCTCGGCATGACCGCGCTGGTCGAGGTGCACACCGAGGCGGAGGCCGACCGCGCGATGGCCGCGGGTGCTGCCGTCATCGGCGTCAACGCCCGCGACCTCACCACGCTGGAGGTCGACCGATCCACCTTCGAGAAGATCGCCCCCGGGCTGCCCTCGGAGGTTGTCAAGGTCGCCGAGTCCGGCGTCCGCGGCCCGCACGACCTCATCGGCTACGCCGCGGCGGGTGCCGATGCGGTGCTCGTGGGCGAGGGGCTGGTGACCGCCGGCGACGCCCGCCAGGCGGTCGCCGACCTGGTCACGGCGGGCTCCCACCCCGCCACCCCGCGCACCACCCGCTGACCCCCTCCACCTGCTGTCGGGCGTCACGCGCAACACTGGACGCATGACGACGACCAGCCCCCCGCAGCCCGGAGATCTCTCTCTGCCGGCGCGCCCGGGCTGGCCCGACGCGACCGGTCACTTCGGCGTCTTCGGCGGCCGCTTCGTGCCCGAGGCGCTGATCGCCGCGCTGGACGAGCTGACCGAGGCCTACGAGGCCATGCGGGTCGACCCGGTGTTCCTCGAGGAGTTCGCCCGGCTGCAGCGGGACTACACCGGCCGGCCGAGCCCGGTCACCGAGGTGCCGCGGTTCGCCGAGCACGCCGGCGGGGCGCGGATCCTGCTCAAGCGCGAGGACCTCAACCACACCGGCTCGCACAAGATCAACAACGTGCTGGGCCAGGCGCTGCTGACCAAGCGGATCGGCAAGACCCGGGTGATCGCCGAGACCGGCGCCGGCCAGCACGGCGTCGCGACGGCGACCGCCGCGGCGCTGATGGGCCTGTCCTGCACCGTCTACATGGGCGAGGAGGACACTCGCCGGCAGGCGCTCAACGTGGCCCGCATGCGGCTGCTCGGCGCCGAGGTGATCCCGGTGACCACCGGCTCGCGCACGCTCAAGGACGCGATCAACGAGGCGTTCCGCGACTGGGTCACCAACGTCGAGACGACGAACTACGTCTTCGGCACCGTCGCCGGCCCGCACCCCTTCCCGGCGATGGTCCGGGACTTCCAGCGGGTCATCGGTGACGAGGCCCGTGTCCAGGTGCTCGAGCGGGAGGGCCGGCTCCCCGACGCCGTGCTCGCCTGCGTGGGCGGCGGCTCCAACGCGATCGGCATCTTCACGGCGTTCATCGCCGACGAGGGCGTGCGGCTGCTGGGCCTGGAGGCGGGCGGCGACGGCGTGGACAGCGGGCGGCACGCGGCGACGATCACCGGCGGCACCCCCGGGGTGCTGCACGGCGCGCGCTCGTTCCTGCTGCAGGACGAGAACGGGCAGACCATCGAGTCGCACTCGATCAGCGCCGGGCTCGACTACCCGGGCGTCGGCCCCGAGCACAGCTACCTGCACGACATCGGCCGGGCCGAGTACCGCCCGGTGACCGACGCCGAGGCGATGGAGGCCTTCGCGCTGCTCTGCCGGACCGAGGGCATCATCCCGGCGATCGAGTCGGCGCACGCGCTGGCCGGCGCGATGGTGCTGGGCCGGGAGCTCGGCCCGGACGCGTTGCTGCTGGTGAACCTCTCCGGCCGCGGCGACAAGGACGTCGAGACGGCGTCGACGTGGTTCGGCCTCGGCGACCGCGACGAGGTCGACCCGGGGCCGGGCCTGGACACCGACCAGCAGCCCACGGACGGCGCGGTCACCAACGACGACGCCGTCGCCGGCCAGGACGCAGGAGAGACGGCATGAGCCAGTTGGCACAGCGGATCGCCGCCGCGAAGGACGAGGGCCGGGCGGCGCTGATCGCCTACCTGCCCGTCGGCTACCCCGACGTCGACGCCTCGATCGCGGCGATGGTGGCCGCCGTCGAGGCCGGTGCCGACGTGATCGAGATCGGCGTCCCCTACAGCGACCCCGGCATGGACGGCCCGGTCATCCAGGAGGCCGTCGAGGTCGCCGTGCGCGCGGGTGTCGGCCTGCGCGACGTGTTCCGGGCGGTCCAGGCCGTCTCCGCCGCCGGCGCCGTCCCGGTGGTCATGACCTACTGGAACCCGATCGAGCGCTACGGCGTCGAGCGGTTCGCCACCGACCTCGCCGCGGCCGGGGGAGCGGGGCTCATCACCCCGGACCTCATCCCCGACGAGGCCGCCGAGTGGATCGCCGCCGCCGAGCGCGCGGACCTCGACCGAGTCTTCCTCGTCGCGCCCTCGTCGACCGACGCCCGGCTGCGCTCGACGACCGCAGCCAGCCGGGGCTTCGTCTACGTCGCCTCCACCATGGGCGTGACCGGCGCCCGGGCCACCGTGAGCGACGCGGCCAGGGTGCTGGTGGCCCGCACCCGCGAGGCGCGGCCGGACATCGCGCTCTGCGTGGGGCTCGGCGTCTCGAACGGCGCGCAGGCCGCAGAGCTCGCCGCCTTCGCCGACGGCGTCATCGTCGGCTCGGCCTACGTGCGCGAGCTGCTCGAGGGCCGGGGGGCCGACGGCGTCCGCGCGCTCACCGCCGACCTCGCCGCCGGGGTCCGCCGGGCAGGGGTGCCGGCATGACCGTGCTCGCCTCGATCCCCAGCCCCTCGCAGGGCGTCTGGGAGCTCGGACCCTTCCCGCTGCGCGCCTACGCGCTGTGCATCATCGCCGGCATCGTGGCCGCCGCGTGGCTGACCGAGAAGCGCTGGATCGCCCGCGGCGGCGCTCCCGGCGACGTGCTGGACATCGCGACCTGGGCGGTGCCGTTCGGCATCGTCGGCGGGCGGATCTACCACGTGATCACCAGCCCGCGGCCGTACTTCGGCGAGGGCGGGGACCCGCTCAAGGCCTTCGCCATCTGGGAGGGCGGCCTCGGCATCTGGGGGGCCATCGCCTTCGGCGGGGTGGGTGCCTGGATCGCCTGCCGGCGCCGCGGCATCCCGCTGCCCGCGTTCGCCGACGCCCTGGCGCCCGGCCTGCTGGTCGCCCAGGCGATCGGCCGGCTCGGCAACTGGTTCAACCAGGAGCTCTTCGGCGGGCCGACCGACCTGCCCTGGGGCCTGGAGATCGACCGGGTGCACCGGCCGGAGGAGTACCTCGACGTCGCCACGTTCCACCCGGCGTTCCTCTACGAGCTGCTGTGGAACCTGGCCGCCGCGGCCCTGGTCATCTGGGCCGACCGGCGCTTCCGGCTCGCCCACGGCCAGGCGTTCGCCCTCTACGTGCTCGCCTACTGCACGGGGCGGCTGTGGATCGAGCTGCTGCGCACCGACCCCGCGGAGACCTTCTTCGGTGTCCGGCTCAACGTGTTCACCGCCGTCGTCGTCGGACTGCTGGCGCTGGTGTACCTCGTGTCGCAGCGCGGCCGTCCCCGCGAGGTGATCACCCGCGGCGAGGAGTTCGCCGCCACGGGAGCTGCCTCTCCGGACGGCCCGCCGGCCGCGGGGCGCACGCCGGTACCGGCCGACGAGGACCGCCGTGACGACGATCACCGGCCCGGGGGAGCGGGCTGAGAACGCCGTCGGCGGCGGATCGGACATCGACCGCCGGGAACCTGCCGACCCGCCCCAGGAGGAGGTTTATCACGCTGGGGCTCGTGTTACGGCTGTGTACCCTTCCTGCGAACCCACCGGCGATCCCGGCGGGGTCGCCTTCGTCGGAACCGGGCCAGCGTCGCCCCGCGCACGACAGCCCGGTCGGCCACCAACCGAGGGGCTCGCGAGCCGGTCGTCGGCCCGGGGTACGTCCCCCGCCGGTGGCCGCTCTCCCTCGCACGTGCCGCCAGCTACGCCACCCATGACCAACCGGCCCGGGCCTCCAGCCCCGTCCGTCCCTCTCGCGAGGGCCGGATGCCGCCGACGACGGGAGTGACATGCCCGACCTCACCGCCCCCGCCGAGAAGCCCACCGTTCCCGGTGCGCAGGCCGCCCCGCGCGGCACCGCCGTCCCCTTCTCCGCCGTCCCCGCTGCCTCGGGTCTCTACGACCCGGCCAACGACAAGGACGCCTGCGGTGTCGCCTTCGTGGCCGACGCCCGCGGCAGGCGGTCGCGCGACATCGTCGCCAAGGGCCTCACGGCGCTGCACAACCTGGACCACCGCGGCGCCGCCGGCGCCGAGCCCAACTCCGGTGACGGCGCCGGGATCCTGACCCAGGTGCCGGACGCGCTGCTGCGCGCCGTCGTCGGGTTCGACCTGCCGCCCGCCGGCGAGTACTCCGTCGGCATCGCCTTCATGCCCGCCGACGACGCCGAGCGCGCCGCCCGCGTCGAGGACGTCGCCCGCCTCGCCGCCGAGGAAGGCCTCACCGTCCTGGGCTGGCGCGACGTGCCGATCGACCCCGAGGGCGCCGACCTCGGCCCCACGGCCCGCGCGGTCATGCCGCACTTCGCGCAGCTGTTCGTCGCCGAGACCATGGGCGCCCGCGCCGACGCCGCGGCCTTCGGTGGCAACGTCGAGGTCAACGGGGTCACCCGGCTCGAGCGGCGCTCCTTCGTGCTGCGCAAGCGCGCCGAACGCGCGGCGGTGGACGCGGGCAGCTCGCTCTACATCGCCTCGCTGTCGTCCCGGACGATCACCTACAAGGGCATGCTGACCACCGACCAGCTGCCGCTGTTCTTCCCCGACCTGCGCGACGAGCGCTACGAGTCGGCGATCGCCCTGGTGCACAGCCGGTTCTCGACCAACACCTTCCCGAGCTGGCCGCTGGCCCACCCGTTCCGCTTCGTCGCGCACAACGGCGAGATCAACACGATCAAGGGCAACCGCAACCGCATGCGGGCCCGCGAGGCGAAGCTGGCCACGGAGATGTTCGACGGTCCCGCCGGCCCGGCCTCCGAGCTCGGCCTGGACCGGATCTTCCCGGTCACCGCCAGCGACTTCAGCGACTCGGCGACCTTCGACGAGGTGCTGGAGCTGCTGCACCTGTCCGGCCGGTCGCTGCCGCACGCGGTGCTGATGATGATCCCCGAGGCGTGGGAGAACCACGACGAGATGGACCCGGCCCGCCGGGCCTTCTACCGGTTCCACTCCTCGATCATGGAGCCGTGGGACGGGCCCGCGGCGGTCTGCTTCACCGACGGCACGCTCATCGGCGCCGTCCTCGACCGCAACGGCCTGCGCCCGGGCCGCTGGTGGCACACCAAGGACGACCTGGTCGTGCTGGCCAGCGAGGTCGGCGTGCTGGACATCCCCGCCGCCGACGTCGTCGCCAAGGGCCGGCTGCAGCCGGGCCGGATGTTCCTCGTCGACACCGCCGCCGGGCGGATCGTGTCCGACGAGGACGTCAAGGGCGCCCTGGCCGCCGAGCACCCGTACGACGACTGGCTGCACGCCGGCCTCGTGCACCTGCCGACGCTGCCCGAGCGGCGTCGCTCGCGGCCCAGCCACGAGTCCGTCGTCCGCAGGCAGGCGCTGTTCGGGTACACGGAGGAGGAGCTGCGCATCCTCGTCCAGCCGATGGCCGCCTCCGGTGCGGAGCCGATCGGCTCGATGGGCACCGACACCCCCATCGCGGCGCTGTCGGACCGGTCGCGGCTGCTCTACGACTACTTCGGCCAGCTGTTCGCCCAGGTGACCAACCCGCCGCTGGACGCCATCCGCGAGGAGCTGGTGACCAGCCTGGGCCGCACCTTCGGCCCGGAGCAGAACCTGCTCCAGGCCACCCCGGCCTCGTCGCGGCAGGTGTTCCTGCCGTTCCCCGTCATCGACAACGACGAGCTGGCCAAGATCCTGCACATCGACGACGACGGCGACCTGCCGGGCTACGCCGCGGTGCGGATCACCGGCCACTTCGACGTGAACGGCGGCGGCCCCGCGCTGGCGAAGGCCATCGAGGAGCTGCGCACCAAGGTCTCGAAGGCGATCGCCGCCGGGGCGCGGATCATCGTGCTCTCCGACCGCGACTGCGACGAGAAGCGCGCGCCGATCCCGTCGCTGCTCATGACCGCCGCGGTGCACCACCACCTGGTGCGGGAGAAGACCCGCATGGAGGTCGGGCTGGTCGTCGAGTCCGGCGACTGCCGCGAGGTGCACCACGTCGCGCTGCTGCTCGGCTACGGCGCGGCCGCGGTCAACCCCTACCTGGCCTTCGAGTCGATCGAGGACCTCATCCGCGACGGCGCACTGACCGGCGTGGAGCCCGCGCAGGCCGTGCGCAACATGGTCAAGGCGCTGGGCAAGGGCGTCCTCAAGGTCATGAGCAAGATGGGCATCAGCACCGTCGGC
>JBEPZM010000183.1:0-7130 GCA_041640835.1 Blastococcus sp. | reverse complement strand
CCGCGCGGTGAGCGCGGAGAGCCGGTACCAGGTGTCGGAGGCAGCGGCGAGCCGCGGGGCGCTCTCGGACAGGCCCGACTCCAGCTCGCCCTCGCGCCGGGAGACAGTCGCCAGGCTCTGCTCGACGGCGGTGCGGCGCTCGCGGGCGGCGTTCTCGTCAGCGACGTCCTTGTCCAGGGCGTCGCGCAGCTGGACGAGGTCGTCGGCGAGCAGCCGCAGGCGGGCGTCGCGCAGGTCGGCCTGCACGCCGGCGGCGCGGCGGGCGACCTCGGCTTGCCGGCCCAGCGGCTTGAGCTGGCGGCGCAGCTCGGCGGTGAGGTCGGCCAGCCGGTCGAGGTTGGCCTGCATCCCGTCCAGCTTGCGGAGCGCCTTCTCCTTGCGCTTGCGGTGCTTGAGGACGCCGGCGGCCTCCTCGATGAAGGCGCGGCGGTCCTCCGGGCGGCCGGAGAGGACGGCGTCGAGCTGCCCCTGGCCGACGATGACGTGCATCTCCCGGCCGATGCCGGAGTCGCTGAGCAGCTCCTGGACGTCGAGCAGGCGCACCTTGTCGCCGTTGATCTCGTACTCGCTCTCGCCGGAGCGGTACATGCGGCGGGTGATCGACACCTCGGTGTACGCGATCGGCAGCGCGCCGTCGGTGTTGTCGATGGTCAGCGTGACCTCGGCGCGGCCCAGCGCCGGCCGGCCGGCCGTGCCGGCGAAGATGACGTCCTCCATCTTGCCGCCGCGCAGGCTCTTCGCGCCCTGCTCGCCGAGGACCCAGGCGATGGCGTCGACGACGTTGGACTTGCCCGAGCCGTTGGGGCCCACGACGGCGGTGATGCCGGGCTCCAGCCGGAGCGTCGTCGCGGACGCGAAGGACTTGAAGCCCTTGAGCGTCAGGCTGGAGAGGTGCACGGGAAGGAGAGCTTAGTGCCGCCGAGCGCCCGGTAGGGGGGCATCGGGGCTGGTGGTGCGGGTGGGACGACCTCAGGCGAGCGCGGGCTCGTTGTCACCGGTGAGCGAGAGCAGCTCGTGGGCGATGGCGGCATCGCGCTGGGAGCGCAGCTCGTCGAGCTCCATCTCCAGGCGGCGCACCTTCGCCCGCAGCGCCGCGTTCTCCTCGACCATGCGGAGCTGCGCAGGGGCGACGAGGTGACCGAACAGGGCCTTGGCCATGACTGGAACGGCCTTTCAGACAGCAGGAGGGTGGGCCGGCGCCCCGGGATCCGGTCGGCGCGGCTGTGGTGGTACAAGCGTGACAGGCCCGCACACGCAGGTCAACGGCCAGCCTGCCTGTCCCCCGTGTCCGGGGTATGTCGGATTCGTCACTCTCCGGGAACGTCAGGCCTTCCGCGTCCGGGCGGCCGACGTGCGAGGGCGCGGCTGGCAGACCGGGCAGCTGTAGCTGGAGCGGTTCATGAACGACTCCCGGCGGATCGGCGTCCCGCAGCGGGGGCAGGGCCGGTCGAGCTGCCCGTAGACGGCGAGGAACCGCGAGAAGTAGCCGCTCTGCCCGTTGACGTCGACGTACAGGGAGTCGAAGGAGGTGCCGCCCTGCGCCAGCGCCTCGCCGAGCACGTCGCGCACGCCCTCGAGCAGGTCGGCCACCTGGCCGCGGGTGAGCTTGTCGGTCGGCCGGGCGCCGTGCAGCCGGGCCCGCCAGAGCGCCTCGTCGGCGTAGATGTTGCCGACGCCGCCGATCAGCGTCTGGTCCAGCAGGGCCCGCTTCACCTCGGTGCGGCGGCGGCGCAGCGCCGCGGAGAAGGCGTCGACGTCGAAGCGCTCGTCGAGCGGATCGATGGCGATGTGCGCCAGGCGGGCCGGCACGGCATCGTTCCCGTCCCCGCCCACCCCGAGCTCCTCGACGACGAGCCCGCCGAAGGTCCGCTGGTCGACGAAGCGCAGCTCGCGGCCACCGTCGGTGAAGGTGAAGCGGGCCCGCAGGTGCGTCTCGTCGGGGGCCGAGGGCTTCTCGACGAGCAGCTGCCCGCTCATGCCCAGGTGGCCCACCAGCGCGCGGCCGGCGGGGGTGCCGTCGGCGTCGGCCATCGGCAGCCACAGGTACTTGCCGCGGCGGTGGGCGGCGGTCAGCGTGCGGCCGGTCACCGACTGCACGAAGTGGTCGGCGCCCTCGAGGTGACGGCGCACGGCACGCGGGTGGTGCACCTCGACGCGCGCGATGGTGCGTCCGGCGACCCACTGCTCCAGGCCCCGACGCACCACCTCGACCTCGGGCAGCTCCGGCACGGCGTCAGGCCTCGGCGGAGAGCGCGCGCCAGGCCACCTCGGCGGCCTCCTGCTCGGCGGCCTTCTTGGTGCGGCCGCTGCCCCGACCGTGGACGGTGCCGGCGAGCACGACCGCGGCGGTGAAGGTCTTCGCGTGGTCCGGGCCCTCGTCCTGGGTCTGGTAGACCGGGGCGCCCAGGCCGAGGACGGCGCCGAGCTCCTGGAGGCTGGTCTTCCAGTCCAGGCCGGCGCCACGGGTGGCCGCCTCGACCAGGAGCGGGTCGAACAGCCGGTGCACCAGGCCGGAGGCGGCGTCCAGGCCGCAGCCCAGGTGCACGGCACCGATCAGGGCCTCGACGACGTCGGCCAGGATCGAGTCCTTCTCCCGGCCACCGGTGGTCTCCTCGCCGCGGCCGAGCAGCAGGTGCGGTCCGACGCCGCCCTCCCCCAGCCGCCGGGCGACGCCGGCCAGCGAGTTCATGTTGACCACCGAGGCACGCAGCTTGGCCAGCTGGCCCTCGGGGAGGTCCGGCTGGCTGCGGTAGAGCTCGTCGGTGACGACGAGGCCGAGGACGGAGTCGCCGAGGAACTCCAGGCGCTCGTTGGTCGGCAGGCCGCCGTTCTCGTACGCGAACGAGCGGTGGGTCAGGGCGAGGCCGAGCAGCCCGCTGGGCAGCTCGACGCCCAGGGCGTCGCGCGCCCAGGCGGCGGAGCGCTCGGCGTGCTCCGGACCACCGGGCGGACGGCCGGTCTCGGCACCCTCGTCGGGATGCGTCCCAGCGACCGTCCTGCCCACGGCGATGCGGTCGTCGATCAGACCGAGAGGACCTGGCGGCCGGCGTGCTGGCCGCAGTTCGGGCACGCGATGTGCGGCGGCTTGAGCTCGCCGCAGGCGCGGTTCGGGCAGGGCGCGAGCGTGGGGGCGGTGGTCTTCCACTGCGAGCGGCGCATACGGGTGTTGGCGCGGGACATCTTCCGCTTCGGAACAGCCACGATCAGTTCTCCTTGGTGGTGTCGTCACCGGGGGTGCCCGGTGAGGAGGCGAAACGTTCTGCGAGGCCGGCCCAGCGCGGGTCGGTGATCTCGTGGGTGTGGTCCTCGGGGAGGTCGTCGAGGCGCAGGCCGCAGTCGACGCACAGGCCCGAGCAGTCCTCGGAGCAGACCGGGGACAGCGGCAGGCTCAGCACGATGGTGTCGCGCGCCAGCGGTTCCAGGTCGAGGAAGTCGCCTTCGACGAGGCGGACCTCGTCCTCCTCGCTGGTGGCCTCCGTGGTGCTGCCCTCGTACGCGAAGAGCTCCTGCACGTCGACGGTGATCGAGTCCTCGATCGGCTCCAGGCAGCGGGCGCAGGAGCCGACGAGCGGGGCCTCGATCTCGCCGGTGACGAGCACGCCCTCCATGACCGACTCGAGCCGGAGGCGCAGGTGGACGTCGGCGCCGGCGGGAACGCCGATCAGCTCGACCTTCCAGCCCTCGGGCGCGGGAACGGTGCGGTCCAGCTCCTGCAGCGCGCCCGCGCGGCGACCCAGCTCCCGGAGGTCGATCTTCCAGGGGTTGGCGGAGGGACGCCGGCCCGGAGAGGGAGCGGCGTCGCGGCGGGGCGCAGGAGCGGCAGGCATGTCAGTACTCGCGGTAGGTAGTGGGGAGCGGCTCGACCCGGGGCGGGACCACCGGCGATCGAACCAGGACGCCAGCCTACCCGATGGCGACGGACTGGAACGGCCACCCTGCAGGGCCCCCGCGCCGAGCGGAGCGAGGTGTGGGGGCGCAGGGTGGTCCTTCTACTCGCGGAGGGTGGTGCGGGCCTTCTCGACCGACCGCAGCATGCGCTCCAGCGTCGTCCCGAAGTCGGCCAGCCGGGTGTCGACGTACTCGTCGACCTCCGCGCGCATGCGGGCCGCCTCGGCGTGGGCCTGCTCCCCGAGGGCGTCGGCCCGGTCGACCGCCGTGCGGTAGACCTCGGTCTCGGTGATGAGCCGCTCGTGCTCGGCCTGCGCCTCGGCGAGCATCGACTCGCGCCGGCGGCGTCCGTCGGCGACGAGCACCTCGGCCTCCGCCTCGGCGTCCACGATCAGCTGCTCGACGTCGAGCTGCGCCTGGGCGATGAGCTCGTCGCGCTGGCGACGGGCGGTGCCCAGCAGTTCGTCGCGCTGCCGGCGGCCCGCCTCGAGCAACCGCTCGGCCTCGTCGCGGGTACGGGTGGTGAGCCGCTCGGCCTCCGCCTGCGCCTGCTGGAGGATCTCGGTGCGCTGCTCGACGATCGCACCGGCGGCCTGCACGTCCTCGGGCAGTGACTCGCGGAGGTCGTCGAGCAGGTCGAGGACGTGGTCGCGCGGCACCATGCAGGAGCTGGACATCGGGACGCTGCGCGCGTTCTCGATGACGGTGGTCAGCTCGTCGACCGTCTCGTAGAGCCGGTAGACGACCTCGGTGGTGTTCATGCGCCCGGGGCGCGTCACGGCGTCGTCCCCCGGGCGGCCCGCTCGCGCAGCCGGTCGTCGACGACCTTCGGCACCAGGCGCGAGACGTCACCACCGAACGTGGCGACCTGCTTGACCAGGCTCGAGGAGAGGTGCCCGACCTGGGGGGCGGTGGGGACGAACAGCGTCTCGATCGAGGCGAGCTCGCGGTTCATCTGGGCCATCTGCAGCTCGTACTCGAAGTCGCTGACGGCGCGCAGGCCCTTGACGATCACCGGGATCTCGTGCGCGCCGCAGTAGTCGACCAGCAGCCCGGTGAAGCTGTCGACGGTGACGTTGGGCAGGTGCGCGACGGCCTCGCGGAGCAGCTCCATGCGCTCCTCGACCGGGAAGAACCCGGCCTTGCCGGGATTGACGAGCACGGCCACGACCAGCTCGTCGTACAGCGCCGAGGCGCGGTTGATGACGTCGACGTGGCCATTGGTGACCGGGTCGAACGAACCGGGGCACACGGCGCGTCTCACGACAGCCGACCGTACCGGAGGACTGCCTCGCCGTAGCGCCGATCGCGCAGTCCGATCAGCGGTGTCGGCCACTCCCACGGCTCGTCGCGCCGGCCGCGCTCCACGACCACCACCGCGTCGGGGGCCAGCCAGCCCTTGGAGAGGAGCGACTGCAGGACGTCGAGCACCTCCTCGGCCGGCGTCGCGTAGGGCGGATCGGCGAGGACCAGGTCGAAGCGCTCGGCC
Source organism: Blastococcus sp. (assembly GCA_041640835.1). Classification (GTDB taxonomy): domain Bacteria; phylum Actinomycetota; class Actinomycetes; order Mycobacteriales; family Geodermatophilaceae; genus Blastococcus. Next base: position 1,753 of record JBEPZM010000183.1, on the reverse strand, counting down.
GCGGTGCCGGCGACGACGGTGGGCACGGAGCCGGCCTGCACCCGCCCGCCGGGCAGCCCGACCGCGGCGAGGTTGGCCCGCAGGACCGGGAGCACGCCGCCCCCGGACTCCACGAACAGCACCGACCGCGCACCCCGGCTGAGCGCCTCCAGGCCGAGGGCGCCGGAGCCGGCGTAGAGGTCGAGGACGGCGGCGCCCTCCAGCTCCAGCAGCGAGCCGAGGCTGTTGAACAGGGCCCCCCGGGCCTTGTCGCCGGTCGGCCGCACGCCCGTGCGCGGGACCGCGAGCTTCCGTCCCCGCGCGAGCCCGGCGATCACCCGTGTCATGCCTTCTCCAGCCAGTCGGCGCGCTCGTCGGAGGCGAGCGCCGCCACCTCGGCGGCCAGCCCGGGATGGTCGGCCAGACCGCGCTCGGTGGCGAGCAGCGCGGTCGCCTCGATGCGTGCCGTCGCGATGAGCTCCTCGTCCTCCAGCAGGGAGAGCAGCCGGATGCCCGACCGGGTGCCGGACTGGGCGGCGCCCAGGACGTCACCCTCGCGCCGGGTCTCCAGGTCCAGCCGGGCCAGCTCGAAGCCGTCGGAGGTCGCGGCGACCGCCGCCAGCCGGGCGCCGGTCGGGGACGACGTCGGGGCGTCCGTGACCAGCAGGCAGAGCCCCGCGTGCTTCCCGCGGGCCACCCGCCCGCGGAGCTGGTGCAGCTGGCTGACCCCGAACCGGTCGGCGTCCATCACCACCATCACGGTGGCGTTGGGCACGTCCACGCCGACCTCGACGACGGTGGTGGCCACGAGCACCTGGATCTCGCCCCCGGCGAAGGCGCGCATCGCGTCGTCCTTCTCCTCCGGGGTCATCCGGCCGTGCAGGACGTCGAGCCGCAGCCCGGCCAGCGGGCCGGAGCGGAGCAGCTCGGCGACATCGAGGACCGCGAGCGGCGGCCGCCGGTCGCTCCGCGGGCCCTCGTCCTCGGGCGGGGCGCCGTCGGCGTCCTCGGGCTCGTCGCCGGGCACGTCCCCGATGCGGGGGCAGACGACGTAGGCCTGGCGGCCGGCGCCGACCTCCTCGCGCAGCCGCTCCCAGGCGCGGTCGACCCACCCGGGCTTCTCGGCCGCCGGCACGACGGAGCTGGAGACGCCGCCGCGGCCGCTGGGCAGCTGCCGCAGCGTGGAGATCTCCAGGTCGCCGTAGACGGTCATCGCGACGGTGCGCGGGATCGGGGTGGCGGTCATGACCAGCACGTGCGGCGGGCGGGTGCCCTTGGCGCGGAGGGCGTCGCGCTGCTCGACCCCGAAGCGGTGCTGCTCGTCGACGACGACCAGGCCCAGATCGGCGAAGTCCACGCCCTCCTGCAGCAGCGCGTGCGTGCCGATCACGATGCCGGCGCTGCCGTCGGCCACCTCGGCCAGCGCCTGGCGCTTCGCGGCCGCCTTGAGCGAGCCGGTCAACAGCGTGACACGGGTGCCGGCGGCGTCGCCGTCGAGCTCACCGGCCCGGCCGAGCGGGCCCAGGAGCTGTCGGATGCCGCGGGCGTGCTGGGCGGCGAGCACCTCGGTCGGGGCGAGCAGCGCGGCCTGGCCGCCGGCGTCGACGACCTGTGCCATGGCGCGCAGCGCCACCACCGTCTTGCCCGAGCCCACCTCGCCCTGCAGCAGCCGGTGCATCGGCTGGTCGCGGTCCAGCTCGGCGGCGAGCTCCTCCCCCACCTCGCGCTGGCCCTCGGTGAGCGCGAAGGGCAGGGCGGCGTCGACGGCGTCGAG
>JBEPZM010000182.1:0-7135 GCA_041640835.1 Blastococcus sp. | reverse complement strand
TGTCACCGGCTCCGTGCGGCCGCTCGGCGGGCCATCGACCACCCCTGATCCGTCCGGCGTCGGTCGGGGCGACCGTAACGACGACGGACGGCGGCGCGCCAGAGGATCGCGCGCGGCCCAACGGTCACGTCTCCGCCCGGCACGGGAGCGCGTGCCGGGCGGAGGTCCTGGACGGCGTCACTCCCGGGCGAGCATCGCGACCGCCTCCCGCTCGAGGTCGACGTACGGGGTCCCGGAGACGTCGATGGCGACCCGGTGCAGCGTGCCCCCGGTGAACGACCACGGGGCCTCGCCCGGGTAGTCGTCGGTGACCGCCTCGCCGCTGTCGCGCCCGACGGTCAGCCCCTCCCCTGCCAGCGAGAACATCCCGGGCTGGGTGCGGATCTGCCCCTCGCCGACCTTGCGGTCGCCGTGGAACAGCGACAGCGTGCCGTGCGCGGTGCCGGGCGGGTCGTCGCTGCTCTTGTCGAAGCTGGCCGACAGGATCAGGTGCTCCCCCGTCGGCAGGTCCTCCGTGGCGTCGATGCGCTGCTCGGTGACCCCGACGAAGTTGTTCACGTAGTGCAGCCGGCCGTCCTTGATGTACAGGGCGTGGCCGCCGAAGCGGCTCCCGTGCGCGAACAGCACCCCGTGCGCGCCGGCGTCCGGCAGGTCCACCTCGGCGCCGATCGTGAAGGAGCGGTTGCGGACGTTGACCGCCACGTGCTCGGGGATCTCCGCGCCTCCGGGGCGGTAGACGTACCGGTCGCGCGCCGGGATCAGCTGCGGCCGCGGCGTCAGGATGATCTCCAGGGCGGACCGGTCGTCGAGCGGGAAGGCGTGGTTCGCCCCGGCCTCGTAGGACCACAGGCCGATGAGCTCCGCGAGCCGTCCCGGTTCCTGCGCGGCCAGGTCGTGGACCTCCGAGCGGTCCACCTCGACGTGGTACAGCTCCCAGATGTCGTCCGCGTAGTGCCCCCATCCGCCCAGCGCCGGGTGCGTGGTGACCGCCTTCCAGCCGTCGTGCCAGATGCCGCGGGTGCCGAGCATGGAGAAGAACTGCGTGGTCCGGGTCGAGGGCGCGTCCATGTCCGCGGCGAACGACGAGTGCATGCTGACGCCCTGGACCGGCACCTGCGCGACGCCGCGGACGGCCTCGGGCTCGGTCATCCCGAGGCACTCCAGGACGGTCGGCACCAGGTCGATGGCGTGGTGGTACTGGTGGCGCAGCTCGCCGCGCGCCGGCAGCCCGGCCGGCCAGGAGACGATGCACGGGTCGCACGTCCCGCCGTTGTAGCTGTAGCGCTTCCACATCTTGAAGGGCGTGTTGAAGGCCATCGCCCAGCCCGTCGGGTAGTGCCCGTAGGTGTTCGGACCGCCCAGCTCGTCGAGCATGGAGAGGTTCTGCTGCAGGTCGTCGGGGATGCCGTTGAAGAACTTGTTCTCGTTCACCGAGCCGTTCGGGCCGCCCTCACCGCTGGCCCCGTTGTCGCTCACCACGAAGATCAGCGTGTTCTCCAGCTGGCCCATGTCCGCGAGGTGGTCGAGCAGCCGGCCGATCTGGTGGTCGGCGTGGGAGAGGAACCCGGCGTACACCTCGGCCATGCGCGCGAACAGCCGCTTCTCGTCGGCCGACAGGTCGTCCCACGGCCTGGTGAAGTCCAGCGGCGGGAAGGGCTGGCCCTCGGGCCCGGTCCGGGTCTCCGTCGTGCCGATCGGGTTCATCGGCGGCAGCTCGGTCGACGCCGGCACGATACCCAGCTCCTTCTGCCGGGCCAGGATCTGCTCGCGGGCCGCCTCGTACCCCATGTCGAAGCGGCCCTTGTACCGGTCGGCCCACTCCTGCGGGACGTGGTGCGGGGCGTGGGCGGCGCCCAGGGCGTAGTAGAGGAACACCGGCCGGTCCGGCGCGATCGTCTTGACGTCGTCGATGAACTCGATCGCCTTGTCGGTGAGATCGACGCTGAGGTGGTAGCCCTCCGCCGGCGTCGCGGGCGCGTCGACCGGGTGGTTGTCGTGGACGAGGTCGGGATACCACTGGTTGGTCTCGGCGCCGAGGAAGCCGTAGAACCGCTCGAAGCCCCGGCCCAGCGGCCAGTTCCGCTTCGAGGCGGCCAGGTTCATCTCGTCCTGCGCGCACAGGTGCCACTTGCCGACCATCGCGGTGCTGATGCCGCGCTCGACCAGCACCTCCGGGAGGGTCGCGCACTCCGCCGGGACGTGCCCGTTGCCGTTGGGGAAGCCCGTCGCGGCCTCGGTGATGCAGGCCATCCCGTTGGTCGTGTGGTTGCGGCCCGTCAGCAGGCAGGAGCGCGTCGGCGAGCACAGGGCGGTCGTGTGCCACTGGGTGTAGCGCAGCCCCGCGGCGGCGATCCGGTCGATGTTCGGCGTATCGATCAGCCCCCCGTAGCAGCCCAGCGCCCCGAACCCGACGTCGTCCAGGACGACGTAGACCACGTTCGGGGTCCCCGGCGGCGCCACCGGCTGCGAGAACGGCGCCCAGTCGGGCGTCGAGTCACGGATGTCGAGGTTGACGACTCCACGGAACGGTTCGGACACGACGGCACTCCCTCGGTCGGACGGAGCCCCGAGCGTCGGAGAGGCCCGCGGGCACGTCGCCACCTCCCGGGGATGAACGGGCCGGTCGCGGACGTCCGCCGCGCGCGGCTCGTCCGGGACGGGTGATGCCCCTGCCCTGCGGGCTCGGAACGCTGCGGTCCTCGTCGGCCCCGCGGTCGACCGGTCGGAGGGGAGGCGCTCGGTGGACGTCTCCCTGATCGTCGTCGTGGTCGTGATCACCGCGCTGGTCTTCGACTTCACCAACGGCTTCCACGACACGGCCAACGCGATGGCCACCTCCATCGCCACCGGCGCGTTCCGGCCGCGGACCGCGGTGACTGTCGCAGCCTGCCTGAACGTGCTGGGCGCGCTGCTGTCGGTCGAGGTCGCGCGGACCATCTCCGGCGGTCTGGTCGACGACTCGCTCATCGACCCGGTGGTGATCTTCGCCGGGCTCATCGGGGCGATCCTGTGGAACCTGCTGACCTGGTACCTCGGGCTGCCCTCGAGCTCCTCGCACGCGCTCTTCGGCGGCCTGATCGGGGCGACCTGGGTGGTCGGGGGCGCCGGCGCGATCGACTTCGACGCCGTGCTGAACAAGATCGTGCTGCCGGCCGTGCTCGCGCCGGTGCTGGCCGCGCTGATCGCCCTGACGGCCACCTACGCGGCCTACCGGCTCACGGTCCGCTCAGCCCCCGGCCACGTCGCCCGCGGCTTCCGGGCCGCGCAGCGGATGTCGTCGTCCATGCTCGCCCTCGCGCACGGCACCAACGACGCGCAGAAGACCATGGGCGTCATCACCCTGACGCTGATCACCGGGGGCGTCCTCGCGCCGGGTTCGGGCCCGCCCTTCTGGGTGGTCCTCTCGGCCGGCCTGGCCATCGGCGCCGGCACCTACATGGGCGGCTGGCGGATCATCCGGACCCTCGGCACCCGCGTCAGCGACCTCGAGCCCACGCAGGGCTTCAGCGCGGAGACGACCAGCACGGCGGTGATCCTGGCGTCCACGCACCTGGGCCTGCCGCTGTCGACCACCCAGGTCTGCACCGGCTCGATCTTCGGGGCCGGGGCGGGCCGGCGGCTGGCCTCCGTGCGCTGGGGAGTGGCCGGCCGGATCGCGCTGGCCTGGGTCTTCACCCTGCCGTCGGCCGCGGTGGTCGGGGCGGCCGCCTCCTGGCTGGCCGCCACCGGCACCGCCGGCGTCCTCGTCGTCGCGGTCACCGGGGTCGCCCTGTCCGCCGGGATCTACGCGGCGTCCCGCCGGGACGCGGTCACCGCGGCCGACCTCACCCGTCCCTCAGCACCGGCGCCCGTCCCCGTGACCACCGATGTGGCCGCCTGACCAGGAACGCGGAGAGGAGTCCCCGTGCACGTGGACTGGCCGACCCTCGGCGGCATCGCGGTCGTCTCCGCCGCCGCCGCGCTCACCCTCGTCGTCCTCGTGGCGTGCGCCCTCGTGGCGTCGTCCGGGCGCACCGACCCACCGATCGCCCCGGAGGGCGACCGATCGGGCGGGACACGGTCCGCCGCCGGCACCGCCGTGGCCGCGCTCTGCCTGGTCGCCGCCGGGCTGGTCGTCGCCTACGGCCTCTACCTGATCGTCGTCTGACCGCCCCGCAGTCACCCACCTCGGGTGACGCGCGGGCTCCGCAAGCACTCCAGAGTCCCGGGCGGGAGCGCGGACCAGGAGGGGAACCATGGTCGACGGAGCAACGGGCCGCGTCGGGGACGACGTCGGCCGGCGGCAGCTGCAGCCGTCGCTCGGCACGCCGAACTCGATGCTCGAGGAGTTCGACTTCTGGGACGGCCGCTACGAGGGCCGCCGCCTGTTCTCGGAGCTGTTCGGCACGTTCCTGCTGGTGCTGGTCGCCGTCGGCGGCGGGATGGTGAGCCAGCGCTTCGGCGGCTCGGCCGTCCCCTACGGCGCGCTGGTCGTCGCCCCGGCCCTCATGGTCGCCGCGATCATCCTGTTCATGGGCGCGGTCTCGGGGGCGCACCTGAACCCGGCGGTGAGCCTCGCCTTCGCCCTGCGGGGCGACTTCCCGTGGCGCCGGGTGCCGGCCTACATCGCCGCGCAACTGCTGGGCGCGCTGCTCGCCACCCTCCTGCTGCGGGCGCTCATCGGGGAGCAGGGCGCCGCCGGGCTGACGCTGCCGGGCGACGGGATCTCCACCTCCACGGCGATGCTGTGGGAGGTCGTGCTGACCGTGGGGCTGGTCAGCACCATCCTCGGCGTCTCCTCGGGAGCCCAGCAGCTGGGCCCGATCGCGGCCATCGGCGTCGGCAGCTACATCGCCCTCGCCGGTCTGTGGGGCTCCCCGGTGAGCGGCGCCTCGATGAACCCGGCCCGGTCGCTGGGCCCGGCCCTCGTCCTCGGCGACTGGACCTCGTGGTGGGCGTACCTGGTCGGCCCGATCGTCGGGGGCGTCATCGCGGTCGGCATCGCCTACGTCCTCCGCGGACCCGGTGGCGGCAGCAGCGGACGGGACGCCGCCCAGGGAACCCTCGGCGAGAAGTGGCGGCCCGGGCGGATCGGCGGCCCACCGGTCGACGGGGCGGCGGACACCGCCGGCCGGCCGGCCCGCTGAGCGCCGCCGCGATGGGCATCGACGTCGAGGTGGCCGGGGCGGCCCGTTCCGCGCCGGGGTTCCCGCGCGTGCCTGCGGGCAAGACGTCGATCCCGGAACTGCCCGCCGAGTTCACGCCGCGCCGGGCGCTGCGGCGGCTGCTCGAGCAGGCCGCACCGGAGCAGGTGATCGTCGTGAGCGCCCCGGCCGGCTCGGGCAAGACCCTGCTGCTGGCGGACTGGGTGCGCGAGAGCGACTGGCTCGAGACGGCGTGGGTCTCGCTCGACCGGGACGACGACGACGCGCCCCGACTCTGGTCGGCCGTGGTGGGCGCCCTGCTGGCGCTGCCCTCGGCCGCGACGGACCCGGGGCTCCAGCAGCTCGCCGGCGCCGCGGCGACCGGGCGACCCGTCGTCGCCGACGACCTGGCCGCCGCCCTGGACGGCCTCGGCCGTCCCCTGCGGCTGGTGCTGGACGACGTCCACGAGCTGACCGGGAAGGAGGTCCTGCACGACCTCGCGCGGCTCGTCCGGCGGCCACCGGCCCAGCTCTCCCTCGTCGTGTCCGGCCGCACCGACCCGCCCATCTCCGTGCCGCGCCTGCGGCTGGAGGGGCGGCTGCACGAGGTGCGGGCGGACGCGCTGCGCTTCACCCCCGAGGACGCCGCCACGCTGCTGGCGGCCTCCGGGCTGGACCTGGACCCCCGCCAGCTCGCGATGCTGCACGCCCGCACGGAGGGGTGGGCCGCCGGCCTCCGCCTGGCCGCGCTCGCGCTGCGTGCCAGCGACGACGTCGACGGCTTCCTCACCCACTTCTCCGGGGACGAGCGCTCGGTCGCCGACTACCTGACCGGCGAGATCCTCGACGGCCTGCCCACCGAGGCCCAGCACTTCCTGCGGGTGGTGAGCATCTGCACGCCGATGCCTGCCGCCCTCGCGGTGGAGCTCACGGGCGACCCCGCTGCGGAGGCCAGGCTCGACGAGCTGCGGGCGTCGACCGGTCTCGTGGACCGCACCGCGCGTGGCGACTCCCGGATCCACCCGCTGCTGCGCTCCTACCTCGTCGCGGACCTGGCCCGGCAGGAACCCGCCGCCCACCGGCAGCTGCACGCCACCGCGGCCCGCTGGTGGTCGGGGCAGGGGCAGCCGGTCCACGCGCTGCGCCACGCCGAGCGGGCCGGCGACGAGCAACTGACCGCACAGCTGCTGCGCCGGACCGGTGTCCGGCTGCTGCTCGCCGGTGATCTCGGGCCGCTCCGGCGGGCTCTCGCCGCCGTGGGCCCCGGCGTCCGGGCGAAGGATCCCTGGCTCGCACTGACCGCCGCCATCACCCACCTCGACGAGCGGGCACTCGAGCCGGCCGCCGCCGAGCTGGACGACGCGCGGCGCTCCTGGCCCGAGACGCCCCCTCCCGCGCTGGAGACGCTGCGCACCAGTGCCGAGCTGCTCGCCGGCGCCCTGGGGATCCCCCGCGTGCCCCTGCCCCGACCCCGGAGCGAGCCCGGCGACGACGGGCCGGAGCTGGCGGCGCTGCTGAGCCTGAGCCACGGCGTCGCCGAGTTCGGCAACCCGGCGGGCACCGACGTCCCGCGGGCGCGCACCCACCTGGAGCGGGCCCGGGCGCTCGCGGAGGCGAACCACTTGGGGTACCTCGAGGTGCAGAGCCTGTCGATGCTGTCGACCCTCGCCGGCATGCGGGGCGACCTGCGCGGCATGGTGACCGCGGCGAGGGGTGCCGTGGCCGCGGCGACCCGGATCGGCCGGCACCCCTCCGCGTGGTCGGCCGGGCCGGCGGGGATGCTCGCCTACGCCGACCTGCTGGTCGGCGCTCCCGGCCAGGCTGCCGCCCGCAGCGGTGCCGCGCTCGAGTCCTGGGAGGCGCTGCCGCCGGAGGCCGCCTACACCCTGCACGCGGTGCACGGCGCCGCCGTCGCCGACCGGGGCCGGCACGCCGAGGGTCTGGCCGAGATGCGCGCGGCCCGCGCCCAGCTCGGGGGCTCCCCGGTCCCGGCGCCCGTGCTGGCCGGGCTT
>JBEPZM010000181.1:0-7148 GCA_041640835.1 Blastococcus sp. | reverse complement strand
GCCCGCGCCGTCACCGACCAGGCGCTCGCCGACGTGCCGCCCGGCTCGGTCGGGCGGGCGGCGGCCGAGCGGTCCGCCGCGGACCTGGCCGTCCTCCGCTCCGGGGACGTCACCGGTGACATCGAGGACATCTACCTCCGCTTCCTGGCCGTGTCGAACGACCTCATGACCGCTCAGCAGGCGGCCGCCGCCACCGCCACCGCGGAGGGCATCCCGGCGGCCACGCTGCGGGCGCTCCAGGACGTGCAGACCATCGCCCGTCTCACCCAGGCCGCCAGCCGGCAGCTGCCGCTCTTCCTCGGGGCCGTGTTCGCCGGCGGCGACAGCATGATCGGCTCGCGCACCGCATGGCAGACCGCCTGGCTGGACTACACCGACGCCGAGCGCCAGATGGAGTCGCTCTCCCAGCCCGCGCTCCGGTCGAGCTGGCAGGACGTGCAGGACTCGGAGCCCGTCACCACCGTCGACGAGCTGCTCGCAGGCGGCGTGGGCGGCGACACGCCCGTGTCCGTCGCATCGGTGGTCACCCTCATCGTCCAGACCCAGGAGCGCAGCGCGCTGCTCGGCGAGCTCGTGGACCGCGCGATCGGGAACGCGCAGGACCTGGTGTCCGCGGACCGGCAGCACGCGAACAACCAGCTGCGCGGCATCCTCGTCCTCGGCGCCGGTCTGCTCGCCGCCTCGCTGGTCGGGGCGCTCGTCCTCGGCCGCAGCGTCGCGCGGGCGCTCCGCCTGCTGGCCGGCCAGGCCACCCAGATCAGCGAGGGCTCGCTGGTGGAGGTGGAGGTGGCCGGACCCCGCGAGGTCCGCACCGTCTCGGCTGCCCTCGGGTCCGCCGTCGCCGGGCTGCGCCGCATCCAGGACCAGGCCCAGGCGGTCGCCCGCGGCGACCTGGACAACGCCCTGCTCGACCAGCCGCTGCCCGGCCCGCTCGGCAGGGTCGTGCACGCCTCGGTGCGGGAGATCGTGCACTCCGTCCGCCAGCGGGAGGAGCTGCAGTTCGCCCTCGCCCACCAGGCGACGCACGACGCGCTCACCGAGCTGCCCAACCGCGCCCAGGCAGTCACGCTCGTGACCGCCGCCCTGCACCGCGGCCGGCGCTCCGGCGACATGACCGGCCTGCTCTTCGTCGACCTCGACGGCTTCAAGACCGTCAACGACGGCCACGGCCACGCCGCCGGCGACGAGGTGCTCCGCGAGGTTGCCCGCCGGCTACGTGCCGCCGTGCGACCCGGGGACGTCGTCTGCCGCCTCGGTGGCGACGAGTTCGTCGTCCTCGTGGAGCCCGTGCACAGCGAGCACGACCTGCTCGAGCTGGCCTCCCGCCTCATCGCGTCGGTCAGCGAGCCGATCGGCGTGGGCCGCGCCCGCGTCCGGATCGGCGCCAGCATCGGCGTGGCGATCAGCCGGGACGGCGGCACGGACGCCGACGCGCTGTTCGCCGAGGCCGACACCGCCGCCTACCGCGCCAAGGCCTCCGGCCGCGGCCGCGCCGAGGTGTTCGACGAGACCCTCCGCCGGCAGCTGCACCAGCGCGCCGAGCTCGAGTCGGCCATCGCCACCGGTCTGGTCGAGGGCGAGATGCAGGTGGCCTACCAGCCGGTCGTCGACGTCGCCTCCGACCGGGTCATCGGCTACGAGGCCCTCATCCGCTGGGAGCGGCCCGGCGTCGGGCTCGTCCCCCCGGACGAGTTCATCCCGGTGGCCGAGGGCTCGCGCCTGATCGGCGACGTCGACCGGTGGATGCTGCACGCGGCCACGCAGCAGCTGGCCCAGTGGCGGGCGGAGTCCCCGGCGGGGCCGGGCGAGCCCGACCCCACGATCGCGGTGAACATCTCCGGCCGGCACCTGGCCGACCCGCGGGTGATCACCGACGTCGCCGACGCGCTGGCCGCCTCCGGGCTCCCCGCCCGCCTCCTGACGCTCGAGGTCACCGAGACGGTGCTGGTCGACGACCCCCTGGCCTACGACCACCTCACCGAGCTGCGGGCCCTGGGGGTGAGCATCGCCATCGACGACTTCGGCACCGGGTACACCTCCATCGGGCAGCTGCGGAACATGCCGGTCGACACGCTCAAGATCGACCGCAGCTTCGTGGCGTCCACCGAGCCCGCCCACCGGGAGCTCGTGGCGCTGATGATCCGGGCGGCGCACACCTTCGGGCTGACCGTCGTCGCGGAGGGCGTCGAGGAGCCCGCCCAGCTGGCCCGGCTCAAGGCCCAGGACTGCGACCAGGCGCAGGGCTTCCTGCTCTACCGCCCGATGGGCGCACCCGAGGCGGGCGCACTGCTCCGCCGCACCGAGGTCGCCGGCTCGCTCTGATCTGCGGGGACACGCAGCCGCGGCGGCGTGTTCCGGCATGACCGCGGCGGTTCGGGGCCTCCGCACGCTCGGGACGGCGCGTTCCTGTCGACAAGTGGTCGCCCGCGGCGGCGGGTGACCGGCTCCGCCGGGAGCTCGCGCAACGATCCGGCCACACGGCTCCCCACGCGCGTCGGCGGGGCTGCCGGACGCGGTCCCGCCGCATACCTTTCTGGCATCGCGACGCCACGGCCGGCGACGCGGTGCCCGCCCCTCTTCCCCCGGGGCAGGTTCTCCATGGATGGATGGACAGCAACGATGAGCGTTCTGGGTGGTCTTCCGGGCAGTGGAGTCGTCGCCGACACCGGCGTCGAGGGTTGGTGGCTGGTCGGCGGCAGCGAGGACGAGCCGGGCCGGGTGCTCGCCGGCCCCTTCCCCGAGCGCGCCGAGGCGGGCTGGTCGGCCGCGGCCCTGGCGGACGGCGCGGCCGCGCGGCCGGCCTACGGGATCCGCCGCGCCGACGGGTCGCTCCGCCGGCGCCCCTCGCCCCAGGAGTGGGCGTGGCTGGACCACCTGACCGCGCAGCTCGACCGGCTGCCCGACGACTGGCGTCCCCTCCTGGCCGAGGAGGACCCGCTGACGACGCTCCTGGTCGAGGTGACCGCCGCGCTGGGCGAGGCCGGGCTCCCGCTGCACGACGCCACGGGCGAGGGTGGCGCGCTCGGCGGCGCCTGCCTCACGCCGACGCCGGACCTCGACGGCGTGATCGTCGCGTGGCGCCAGCACGACCGGATGAGCGTGGACCAGGTGCACGGCGCCGCCGCCGACAGCGCCGTGCAGATGGCGATGAACCGGGCGCTGGCCGAGGTGCTCGCCGCCCGCGGGCTGGAGCCCGAGGCGTGGGGCGCGGCCGTCGTCGTCCGCCGGGAGGAGTGACCGGCCGGCTCACCGCACCGGGGGCAGTGGCCCGGCCCGCGCGCGCACGGCCATGAGGAGGGCCGGGAACCCCAGGGCGAGACCGGCTCCCAGCAGCGCACCCGCGACGGTGTCGGAGAGCCAGTGCGCCCGCAGGTAGACCCGGGACAGCGCCATCGCGGCCCCGAACACCACCGCGCGCACCTCCCACCGCCAGCGCGACGGGCCGGGGGTGGCGAGCACCAGGACCAGCCCGACGGCGGTGACCGCGCCGGCGATGGCGTGCCCGGACGGGAACGAGGCCGCCGTCGTCTCGATCAGCGCACCGGGTGGGCGCGGCCGGTCCACGGCGCCCTTCACCGGGCCGATGAACAGCTCACTGGTGATGACGGCCAGCGCGAAGGCGGCCAGCCGCAGCCAGTGCCGTCGCCAGGCGATGAGCAGCAGCGCCGCGATGCGCAGCGGCCAGTTGACGTACGCGCTGCCCAGCACCGCGAGCGCCTCGGCGACCGCCGTCGCGGGCTCGTTCTGCACGCCTCCGGCCCACCGCCAGACGGCGTCGTCGACCACCTGAACCGTCGGCCGGGTGGCCGGCGCCGCCCCCAGGGCCCCCAGCACGGCCGCCGCGGCCAGCAGCGCGCCGCTGACCGCCAGCCCCCGGCGTGCGTCGACGAGCATCAGCGGCTCACACCGACTCCGGCACCAGCTGGGTGCGCGGCGCAGTGTTGGGCTCCCGCCGCCACGAGCGGTTGTGCCGCCAGAACAGGTAGGTGCCGATGCCGATCGGGATCGGCAGCACGTAGGTCAGGGCGCGGAAGACCAGCACGGCGGCGGCGACCAGCGCCCGCGGCCCACCGGCGGCCGCGAGGCCGGTGATCAGCGCCAGTTCGATGACCCCGAGCCCGCCCGGGGTGAACGGGACGGCGGTGAGCAGCCGGGCGAACGCGAAGACCGCCAGCGCCTCGACCGCGCTCACCTGGTCCCCGTCCACCCCGACGAAGCGCAGCGCCAGCAGGAGCACGAGGAACAGCGAGAGGTGGCTGACCACCGTCGCCAGCGTGATCCACTGCCAGCGGGCCCTGAGCAGCAGCGCCGTCCGGGCGCGGAACTTCGTCGTCGCCCGGTCCCAGCCGGTCACCGGCCCCTTGCCGAAGGGACGGCGCAGCGCCGAGGCGATCCGGCCGGCGGTCGTGCCGATCCGCTCGGCGCCCTCCTGGCTGCGCAGCAGCGCGCCGAGCAGGACGACGGCGACCACCAGCGCCGCCATGCCGGCGAGGCCGGCGGTGATCCGGCCGGCGGACGGGGGCGCGCTGAACGCGAGCAGGGCGAGGGCGAGCACCGGCAGGCCCAGCTTGGCGAAGTTGTTCCACAGGCCCGACACCAGGAGCGCCACCGACGTGCGGGAGCGGGAAAAGCCCCAGGACGTGTTCATCGCGTAGGTCAGGCCCAGCGAGATCGCCGCCCCGCCGATCACCGTGTTCGAGACCGCCGTGGTGGTCTGCGTGGAGACGAAGGCCTGGCGCAGCGTGAGCCCGGGCGTGGTCGAGACCATGACGAACTGGTAGGTCGCCAGGTTCCAGGCCGCGGCGAGGACGAGCACGGTGAGCTCGACCCAGGTCATGTCCCGCACCGACGTCCAGACCTCGGCGAGGCTGGTGAACTGCGGCAGGAACCAGACGAAGACCCCCGCGACGAGGGCCAGGGAGAGCACCCCGCCCAGGACCCGGCGGCCGCGTCGACGCGACGGACGGACGGGCGCGGTCACGGGTCCAGCTCCAGGCGGCCCTCGGTCTGCTCGCGGACCGAGGCACGCACGGCGTCCCGGGGGACGGTGCCGATGCCCTGGGTGGCGAAGCCGAGCGGCTCGGCCCGGTTCTCGCCGGAGAGCCGGAACAGCACGCTGATGCAGCCGCCCTCGAAGACGTAGTAGCGGGTGCCTACGTACTCCGGCGTCACCTGGGTGACCCGTTCCCACCGCTCCATCGCCTCGCGGTCGCTGGGGATCCGCGTGGCGCCCGCGGTGTCGCAGCTCTCGTCGAGCCGGATCTCCACGGCGCGCGCGCCGTCGCGGTTGGAGTCCAGCCAGAACCGGGCGTCGTCGTCGGTCGCCTCGAGGCCGGAGACGTCCCAGCCCAGCGGGATGACCTCCAGGCAGGGCACCCAGGTCGCCGTCGGCACCGACTGGGCGAGCAGGACGACGCCGTTGGCGGGCGTGCCCTCGTCGCCCTCCCGGCAGGCGACCACCTCGGAGTCCAGCACCACCGGCCGCACGCAACCGGCGACCAGCAGCGGCGCGAGGAGCGCGACCATCGCGCCCGGCCGGCGGCTCACAGCGGCGACCCGAGCAGGCCGACGGTGACGACGGCGGCGACGCCGGCCGCGGCGACGGTGACGACGGTGAGCCCGAACCGGCGCCACGTCCACCGCTGGATGTGCACCGGGGGCAGCCGGAAGGGCAGCAGCCGCAGGAAGTCGGCGTGCAGGTCGCGGCCCTGCTGGCGCAGCATCCGGCGCAGCTGGGTGGGCATCGTCAGCCCGCGGGTCGCGGCGAAGGCCTCGGCGATCTCCTCGTCGCTGAACTGCCGCCGGGCGCGGGCGTAGACCCGTTCGGCGTCGGTGCGCAGCGCCAGGACCAGCATCATGTTGGCCAGGTCGACCGCCTGCCGCCACGGGCTGGGCCGCACCTCGGCGAAGGCGGAGTCGATGAGGAACAGCTCCCGGTCGCGCACCAGCAGGTTGGCCGGCTTGATGTCGCGGTGGGCCATGCCGATGTCCCACATCCGGCGGACCGCGGCCAGCCCCTGGTCGATGATCTCCTCGTCGATCTCGGCGTCCCCGGCCTCCTGCGCGCCCACGATGAACTCGGTGACCAGCAGGTACTCCCGCTCCGGGGTGATCTCCACGATGCCCAGCGGATGGGGCACCGGCAGCGACGCCTCCCAGAACAGCCGGAGGATGTAGTCCTCGTACTGCACCAGCCGCCGGACGCTGTGGAAGGGCTTCTCGTCCTCGAGCCGGCCGTACAGCAGGGTGCGGCCGAGCTTGTACCAGCGGTCGGAGCGCACGTGGGTGATCGCGTAGAGCTTGCCGAACACGCAGCTCTCCTCGTCCGCCGACGAGGAGTGCGCCTTCACGGTGATCTTCAGCGGGGTCGAGCCGCCGGAGCCGGCCAGGCCGAACGGCGTCACGTCGGTGGCGAGCAGGCCCAGCTGGTCCTGCATCGCCCGGACGATGGCGTCGCCGCGCTCGCCGGTGACGTCCAGGTGCGCCGGCCGGCCGCGGCTGTAGCGCACCGGGTACACGGAGTTGGGCGTGAGCAGCCGGAACGCCGCCAGGGGGCCGGCCACCCCCAGCACCACGCCCGCGACGATGCCGGAGGGGTGGTCCTGGGCCAGGTACAGCCGGGACAGCGCGGTGAGCACGAGCAGCCCGCAGACCGCCCACTTGCCGATCGTCCGCTTGCGGCCGGGCGGGACCAGCGCGTACACGGTGCTGACCAGGAACGCGGCGAGCACGGTCATGGGCAGCGACGGCATCGAGAAGCCCGACCACCTGCCCAGCAGCTCGACCTCGAACGGGCGCGGCCGCTGCAGCGTCGTCGCCATGACCGCGGCCACGTTGACCACGACCAGGACGACGCCGAACCAGACGAACAGGTGCCGCCAGCGGCGGAACGCCACGAGCAGCGCCAGGTTGGCCAGCCACATGACGTGCAGGGCCCGCTCCGTGGCGAGCACGCCGGCCACCTGCGCGACGTCGACGCCCAGCGGCGTGCGCAGCTCGGCGAACGCCTGGAGGACCCGGGTGTCGGCGACGTCGAAGTAGCGGATCGTCCCGGTGGCGACGACGACCGCCCAGGCGACCACCACCGCGGCGCTGAGCCCGAGCCACCACTTGCCGGAGGTGCGCAGCTGCCGGGGCAGCGCGGGCGG
>JBEPZM010000180.1:0-7210 GCA_041640835.1 Blastococcus sp. | reverse complement strand
GCCCGAGGTGACCGGCGTGGACGGGATCTGCGTGGTGTCCGCGATCTGCGCGGCGGCCGATCCCGCGGCCGCCGCCCGGGCCCTGCGCACCGCCCGGCCCGCGAGGACGCCGGCATGACGTCCGTGGCGCTCACCGTGGCGGGCAGCGATCCCAGCGGCGGCGCGGGGATCCAGGCCGACCTCAAGACGTTCAGCGCGCTCGGCGTCTACGGCACCGCCGTCCTCACCGCCCTGACCGCCCAGAACACCCGCGGGGTGACCGGCGTGCACCCCGTGCCGGCGGCCTTCGTGGCCGAGCAGGTGGCCACGCTCCTCGACGACGTGACGGTGCACGCGACGAAGACCGGCATGCTCGGCACGGCCGACGTCGTCCTCGCCGTGGCCGCCGCACTCGCCGGCCGGGCCGCCGGGCCGGTGGTGGTCGACCCGGTGATGGTCGCCACCAGCGGGGACCGGCTGGTCGACGACGACGCGGTCGTCGCCGTCCGCGAGGTGCTGCTGCCCGTCGCCGACCTGGTCACGCCCAACGTGCCCGAGGCCGCGGCGCTGCTCGACGTCCTCCCGGCCCGGACGGCGGACGAGCTGCCGGACCAGGCGCGGGCGCTCCTGGAGCTCGGCCCGCGGGCGGTCCTGCTCAAGGGCGGTCACCTCGGCGGGGCCGAGAGCGTCGACGTCCTGGCCACACCGGACGGGATCCTGACCTTCGTGCGCCCACGGATCGCGACCACGGCCACGCACGGCACCGGGTGCACGCTCTCCTCGGCCATCGCCGCGCTGCTGGCCCGCGGTCGGGCGGGGACGGTGGAGCGCACCGCCGAGGCGGCCGACTGGGCGCCGGTCGTCGAGGGCGCCCGCGACTACCTGCAGGCCGCGCTGGCCGGCGGCGAGGCCCTGGGCATCGGCTCCGGGCACGGGCCGGTCCACCACTTCGCCGGCATCTGGGACGCCTGACCGGCGGTCAGCCCAGGACGAAGCCCAGCAGCAGGTGGGCGTTCAGCCCGATGATCAGCGCGGCGACGACGCCACCGACGACGGTGGTGGTCCGCCGGTTCACCCAGCCGCCCATGAGGTCGCGGCTGCTGGTCAGCCACAGCAGCGGCACCAGGGCGAAGGGGATGCCGAAGGAGAGCACGACCTGCGACCAGACCAGCGCGGTCGTGGGGTCGCCGCCGAGGACCAGCACCGCGAGCGCCGGGGCGAGGGTGATCAGCCGGCGGGCCAGCACGGGGATGTGCCGGCGCAGGAAACCGGCCATGACCACCTGACCGGCGTGCGTGCCGACCGAGGAGGACGCGAAGCCCGAGGCCAGCAGCGCGACGGCGAACGCGAGCGCGGCGCCGGTGCCGAGCTGGTCGCCCAGCCCCGCGTGGATGGCCTCCAGCGACTCGGCCTCGCCCCCGCCGGTGAACAGCTGGGCGGCGATGATCAGCATCGCGGCGTTGACCAGCCCGGCCAGGCCCATGGCCAGCAGCACGTCCAGCCGCTGGGCGCGCAGCAGCCGGCCACGGCCCTCGGCGGTGCGGCCGGCGGTGACGACGTCGCCGTAGCGGCCGGGCGTGAGCGCGGAGTGGACGTAGATGACGTGCGGCATGACCGTCGCGCCCAGGATGCCCGTGGCCAGCACGACGCTGTCCGCGCCGTCGAAGGAGGGCACCATGCCGCCGGCCACCCCGCCCACGTCCACGCCGGCGCCCACCAGCGTGTAGCCGAAGCCCAGGCCGACGACCAGCAGCAGGCCGGTGATGACCCGCTCGAACGGCCGGTGCCCCCGCGACTGCGCCGCCAGCAGGACGAAGGCGACGACGGCGGTGATCAGGCCGCCGATCGGCAGCGGCACCCCGAACAGCAGGTTGAGCGCGACCGCGCCACCGACGATCTCGGCCAGGTCGGTGGCGATCGCCACCGCCTCGGCCTGGACCCACAGCCCCCAGGTCACCGGCCGCGGGAGCCGCTCCCGGCAGAGGGTGGCGAGGTCCCGGCCGGTCGCCAGGCCGAGCTTGGCGGTCAGCGACTGGATGAGCATCGCCATGAGGTTCGCCGCGACGATCACCCACAGCAGCGTGTAGCCGAACGCCGCACCACCGGAGAAGTTGGTCGCGAAGTTGCCGGGGTCGACGTAGGCCACGGCCGCCACGAACGCCGGGCCGAGCATCGGCCACAGGCGTCGCCGACCCGGCTCGACCGGCGCCGGCCGCGGGGCGGCGACGAGCGTGGTGGGGAGGACGGCGGCCTCGGTCTTGGACAGGTACACGGCGGCCTCGCAGGGTGGTTCCGGGTGGGCGGTCGCTCCTGTCCTGCCCGGCGCCGGTGACACGTCGGGGCCGACCCGTGGCCCCCCGGGGCCAAGCAGAGCCTTGCCTGCCCCCCCAGGGCAGAAATGGCCATTTCTGCCCTGGGGTCCGGGTGAGGACGGCGGGGACGGGGAAGTGGACGGACCGTTCCCGTACCGCTCCGAACCGGAGGTCCCCGTGTCCGACCGTCCCCTCGCCCTCGTCACCGGTGCCTCCAGCGGCATCGGCCTGGAGCTCGCCAAGCAGTTCGCCTCGAACGGCTTCGACCTGGTCGTCGTCGCGGAGGACGACGAGCTCGAGCCCGCGGCCGTCGAGCTGCGCGGCCTCGGCGCCGCCGTCTCCCCCGTGCGCGCCGACCTCACGCAGCGCGCCGAGGTGGAGAAGGTGGTCGCTGCCGTGCGCGGATCCGGCCGCCCGCTGGACGCCGCCGCGTTGAACGCCGGGGTGGGGGTCGCCGGCCGGTTCGCCGAGACCGACCTGGACGCCGAGCTCGGCATGGTCGAGCTCAACTGCGCCTCGACGGTCCAGCTGGCCAAGTACGTCGTGCAGGACATGGTGGCCCGCGACCAGGGGCGGATCCTGTTCACCTCGTCGGTCGCCTCGCAGGCGCCGGAGCCGTTCCAGGCCGTCTACTCCGCCACCAAGGCGTTCGTGCAGTTCCTCGCGCTCGGCATCCGCGAGGAGCTCACGGACACCGGCGTCACCGTCACCGCGCTGCTGCCCGGCCCGACCGACACCGAGTTCTTCGACCGGGCCGACGCCACCGACACCAAGCTGGGCGCCTCCGACTCGAAGGACGACCCCGCGCAGGTCGCCCGCCAGGGCTTCGAGGGGCTGATGAAGGGCGAGGCGTCGGTGTTCGCGGGTTCCGTGACCAGCAAGCTCATGGGCAAGCTGTCGGCGGTGCTGCCCGACGCGATCGCCGGGAAGTCGCACAAGCCGATGACCCGCCCGGGCTCGGCCGGGTAGGGCGTCGCCCGCGGGGCCTGCGACGATCGGTCCGTGAGCGCACCGCCCCCGTTCGAACCGCTGGAGCCCCTCGAGCTGGCCGCCGGCCCGCTGCGGCTGCGGCCGTGGCGCGAGGACGACGTCGACGAGGTGTGGGCGGCGTTCCGCGATCCCGCGATCGGCAGGTGGAACGGCGGGGGCGTCACCTCGCGCGCCGACGCCCTCGCGCTGCTGGGCCGTCGGCTGGACTGGAGCTCCGGCGACCACGCCTCGTGGGCCGTCGCGGACGGGAGCGGGGCCGACGTCGTCCTCGGGTCGGTGTCGCTGCACTCGATCGACCGCTTCCACGGCGGTGCGTCGGTCGGTTACTGGACGGTGCCCGGTGCGCGCGGTCGGGGGCTGGCCGCGTTCGCCGTGGACGCGGTGTGCCGCTGGGCGTTCGCCGCGCTGCCGGTCCACCGGATCGAGCTCTGCCACGCGGTCGAGAACGACGCGTCGGGACGGGTGGCGGAGAAAGCCGGCTTCACCCGTGAAGGGCGGCTGCGACGCTCCTACCGGTACGGGGACGGCGAGACGCACGACGAGCTGCTGTGGGCCCGCCTCGCCGAAGATCCCGCGCCGCGGCTCAGCAGCCGCAGCTGATCCCGAGGGGCGCGGCGAGCGGGTCGGCGGGGCGCCGGGCCTCGCCGACCGCCGTCGCCACGGGCAGGCCCTCGCGGGCCCAGTACTCGAACCCGCCGATCATCTCCCGCACGCGGAAGCCCAGCCCGGCCAGCGCCAGCGCGGCCCGGGTGGCTCCGTTGCAGCCGGGCCCCCAGCAGTAGGCGACGACCGGGACGGACCGGTCCAGCTCGGCGTCGGCGCGGGCGGCGATCTCCGGGCCGGGCAGGTGCACCGCTCCCGGGACGTGGCCCTGCGCCCAGGCGGCGGCGCTGCGGCTGTCGAGCAGGACGAACCCCGGCTCGCCGGAGTCCAGCGCTGCGGCGACGTCGCTGACGTCGGTCTCGACGGCGAGGCGGTGCGCGAAGTGCGCGGCAGCAGCGGTCGGGGAGGTGCTCCAGTCGATCACGGCGCCGACGCTAGGGACGACGTCCGGCCCGGACGAGGGCCGCGGCGGCCGGATTCCGCAAGGATGCCGCCAGCCGGGCGACGGGGTGCGCCGATGCGCAGTTCCAGCGGGAGGAACGGCGCATCAGCGCACCCGGTCGGATCGATCAGACGTCGTCGGCGAGCTTGACGATCATCTTGCCGGTGTTGCCGCCGCGCAGGAGGTCGAGGAAGGCGGGCACGGCCTGGTCGAGCCCCTCGCGGACGGTCTCGCGGACGACGAGCTCGCCGGAGGTGACCAGCGGCGTCACCTTCTCGATGAACTCCCCGCGCATGTCCGCGTGGTCGCTGACGATGAAGCCGCGCAGGCTCAGCTTCCGGCCGACCATCAGGCCCATGTTCCGCGGCCCGGGCGGCGGCTCCGTCGCGTTGTAGCTGGAGATGGCGCCGCAGAGCGCCCCGCGACCGAACTCGTTGAAGGCGCCGATCGCGGCCTCGAGGTGCTCGCCGCCGACGTTGTCGAAGTACACGTCGATGCCGTCGGGCGCGGCCTGCGCGAGCTGCTTCGCGACCGGGCCGTCGTGGTAGTCGAAGGCGGCGGTGAAGCCGAGCTCTTCGGTCAGCCAGCGCACCTTCTCGGGGGTGCCGGCGCTGCCGATGACGGCGGCGGCACCGTGCAGCCGGGCGAGCTGCCCGACGATGCTGCCGACGGCGCCGGCGGCACCGGAGACGAAGACGACGTCGCCGGCCTTGAACTCGGCGAGGCGGAACAGGCCAGCCCACGCGGTCAGCCCGGGCATGCCCAGGACGCCCAGGTGGTAGCTGGGCGGGATGCCGGGCAGCTCGGGGAGGACCTGGACGGTGCGGGCGTCGAGGACGGCGACGTCCCGCCAGCCGGCGTTGGTCGACACCAGCGCGCCCACGGGGACGTCCGCGGAGTGGCTCTCGACGACGCGGCCGATCGCGCCGCCCTGCATGGTCTCGTCGACCTCCCACGCGGCCGCGTAGGACTTGCCGGCGTTCATCCGGCCCCGCATGTACGGGTCGACGGACATCGCCAGCATCCGGACGACGACCTGACCGTCGACCGGATCGGGGTGCTCGACCTCGACCAGGCGGAAGTCCTCGGGCTTCGGCTCGCCGTGCGGACGAGCCGCCAGCTGCCACTCACGTGTGGTTAGGGACACATCGGCGATCATGCCCGTGGCCCGTGCGCGGCTCCGACCGGGGGGACCGCCCGTGCCGCCTGGCAGGGTGGGGCGCATGGAGGCCCTGCGCACGCCGGACGAGCGGTTCGCCGATCTGCCCGACTTCCCCTACGCGCCCCGCTACGTCGAGGTGGACGACGGCGAGGGCGGGCGGCTGCGGGTGGCCTACGTCGACGAGGGACCGGCGGACGGCGAGACGGTGCTGCTGCTGCACGGCGAGCCGTCCTGGTCCTTCCTCTACCGGCGGATGATCCCGGTGCTCGTGGACGCCGGTCTCCGCGTGGTCGCCCCCGACCTCGTCGGCTTCGGCCGCTCCGACAAGCCGGTCGACCGCGCCGCGCACACCTACGCCCGGCACGTCGGCTGGATGCGCCAGGCGCTGCTCGACCAGCTGGACCTGCGCGACGTCACGTTCGTCGGCCAGGACTGGGGTGCGCTGATCGGCCTCCGTCTGGTCGCGGAGCACCCGGACCGCTTCGCCCGCGTGGTGATCGCCAACGGCGGGCTGCCCACCGGCGACCGGCCGGTCACCGAGGCGTTCCTCGCCTGGCGCCGGTTCTCCCAGGAGTCCCCGGACTTCCAGATCGGCCGGGTCGTGGGCAACGGCTGCACCACGCCGCTGCCCCCGGCGGTCGTGGCTGCCTACGACGCGCCGTTCCCGGACGAGCGGTACACCGCCGGTCCGCGGATCCTCCCCTCGCTGGTCCCCGCGGACGCCGACGACCCCGCCGCGGCGGACAACCGCGCGGCCTGGGAGGTGCTCTCCCGCTGGGAGAAGCCGTTCCTCACCGCCTTCTCCGACGGCGACGCGATCACCCGCGGCGGCGAGCGGGTGTTCCAGAAGCTCGTCCCCGGCGCGCAGGGCATGCCGCACACGACGCTGGCCGGCGGCGGCCACTTCCTGCAGGAGGACGTCGGCCCGGAGTTCGCCCGCGTCGTCGTCGACCTGATCGCCGCCAACCCGCTCCCGGAAGGGCGGTGATGGCCATGTCTGCCCCTGACTTCTTCGCCCAGCTGCGGCGGGCGCCCGACGTCGAGGCGCCGGAGCTGGTCGCGGTCGACGCCACCGACCGGCTGCTCCTCGACGAGGGCGCGGCCGCGCTCGCGCTCTGCGGCCCCGGTGAGGTCGCCGTCGTCGACGACTCGTACGGGGCGCTGACGCTCGGCGCCGTCGCGCTGCACGGCGCCCGGGACGTCCGGGTCGCGCAGGACCTGCTCGTGGGGGAGCGGGCGCTGGCCCGCAACGCCGAGCGCACCGGCCTGGCCGGCACGTACCGCTCGCTGCCCCTGGACGAGGTGGCGGTGGGGGCCCGCGTCGTGCTGGTGCAGGCCCCGAAGGCGCTGGACGCCCTGCGCGAGATCGCCGAGCGGATCGCCGACGTCGCCGCCCCCGACGTGACCGTGCTCGTCGGCGGCCGGGTCAAGCACATGACCCACGCCATGAACGACGTCCTCGGCGCCTCGTTCACCGACGTCTCCGCCACCCTGGCCCGGCAGAAGTCCCGCGTGCTGGTCGGCCGGGGGCCGCGTCCCGGGACGTCGTCCTTCCCCCGCCGGCAGGAGCACCCCGACCTGGGGCTCACCGTCTGCGCCCACGGCGCCGCGTTCGCCGGCACGAAGGTCGACATCGGCACCCGGGCGCTGCTCGGCCGGCTGTCCGCGATGGCGCCGGACGCCGCGGTGGCCCTCGACCTCGGCTCCGGCACGGGCGTCCTC
>JBEPZM010000179.1:0-7220 GCA_041640835.1 Blastococcus sp. | reverse complement strand
CCGTCCGCCCGCCTCGGGTGGTCGTCCCCCGGGCTCCGGGGGCCGTCCCCCAGGTTCCGGCGGCCCGCCCGGGTCCGGCCGTCCGCCGGGTTCCGGTGGCCGTCCGCCGTCGGGCGGCAAGCCCTCGGGTGGCAAGGGCCGTCCGGCCCGCACGAAGAAGCAGCGCCGTCGTCGCCGGCTGAAGATCGGCGCCGGCGTCCTCGGTGGCCTGTTCGTGCTGTTCTGCGTCTTCATCGGCGTCGTCTACGCCAGCACCGAGGTGCCCAGCCCGGACTCGATCACCAACGCCCAGACCACCGTCGTCTACTACGCCGACGGCACCACCGAGATCGCGCGCCTCGGCGACGAGAACCGCACCAACGTGCCGCTGGACCAGGTGAGCGAGGCGGCGCAGCACGCCGTCCTGGCGGCGGAGAACCGCGACTTCTACACCGACCCCGGCATCTCGGCGACGGGCATCGTCCGTGCCGCCTGGAGCAACCTGACCGGCGGCTCGACGCAGGGTGGCTCGACGATCACCCAGCAGTACGTGAAGAACGCGATCCTGCAGAACTCCGAGCAGACGTTCAGCCGCAAGTTCCAGGAGCTCTTCCTGGCCATCAAGCTGGACAACAACTACTCGAAGGAGCAGATCCTCGAGAACTACCTCAACACGATCTACTACGGGCGCGGCGCCTACGGCATCGAGTCCGCAGCGAAGACCTACTTCGACGTGCCGGCGGCCGAGCTGACCGCCCAGCAGGCGGCCGTGCTCGCCGTGCTGATCCGCAGCCCTGGTGCGTACGACCCGGCGGACAACCCCGAGGGTTCGCAGGACCGCTGGGGCCTGGTGCTCGACGGGATGGTCGGCGAGGGCTGGCTGTCGGCGGAGGAGCGCGCGCTGTCCGTGTACCCCGAGGTGCTGCCGAAGGTGGCGCCGTCGATGGGCATCCCGTCGGGCCCGGAGGGGCTGATCGTGAGCCGGGCGCTGGACGAGCTGCGCACGAAGGGCTACACCAACGACCAGATCTACGGCGGCGGGCTGAAGATCATCACGACGGTCGACAAGCGCTCGCAGGAGATCGCCGTCAACGCGGTCAACACCGTGATGGAGGGCGAGGACCGCACGGTGCTGCGCGAGGCGCTCGTCGCCGTCGACCCGCGCACCGGCGCGGTGCAGGCCTACTACGGCGGCCCCAACGGCACGGGCACCGACTACGCCGTGAACCAGCGCCAGCCGGGGTCCTCGGTGAAGCCCTACGTGCTGGCCACCGCCCTCGAGCAGGGCATCAGCGTCACGGCCCGCCGGGACGGCAGCGCGTCGAAGACCTTCCCCGACCGTCCGGACAAGCCGGTGCGCAACTCCGGTGGCGCGTCCTGCCCCTCCTGCACGCTGGAGGAGGCCATGAAGCGCTCGCTCAACACCACGTACTACGGGCTCACCTACGAGCTCGGCCCGGAGAAGGTGCGCGAGACGATCCTCGCCGCCACCGGCATGCCGGAGACGTGGGAGAGCGGCAACACCCAGTTCGTCGGCAACCGGACGCTGGCCGACCCGCAGAGCGCGGGCGTCGACTCCGGCCTGGGCATCGGCCAGTACGACATGCGCCCCATCGACCAGGCAGTCGGCTTCAGCACGTTCGCCAGCGGGGGCATCCGCCGCGACGCGTACTTCGTCGCCAAGGTGACCGACAGCGAGGGCACCGTCCTGCTGGAGAACACCGGGCAGGCCGGCGAGCAGGTGATGGACGCCCGCGTGGCGAACGACGTCACCTACGCGCTGCGGGAGGTCGCCACGTACTCGAAGCGCGCGCTGGACGAGGGCCGCGAGGTGGCCAGCAAGACCGGCACCGTGGGCTCCTCGGACGAGGAGAACGCCGACGCGTGGATGGTCGGCTACACGCCGTCGCTCAGCGCGGCGGTCTGGATGGGCACCGACGCCTACGAGCCCATCCGCAACGTCCAGGGCAAGATCATCTACGGCTCCGGCCTGCCCGGCGAGATCTGGAAGACGTTCATGGACGGCGTCCTCGAGGGGGCGCCGAAGGAGAAGCTCCCGACGCAGCCCTCCATCAAGGGCGACACCGGCGAGGGCGTTCCCGAGCCGACGCCGGAGCAGACCGCGGAGCCGACGCAGACCGCGACGGCGACGCCGACGCCCACCGCCGAGACGGTCACCCCGCCCACCTCGACGCCGACGTACAGCCAGCCGACGCCGACGACGGCGACGTCCTCCACCCCGGTCGTTCCGGTCGACAGCGACCGGGACGGCGTCCCTGACGAGCGGGACCCGGCGCCGAACGATCCCTCCATCCCGGGCAGGCAGCAGGGCGTGCCGGCTCCCGCTGAGCCCGGGGTCCCTGTCGCTCCCGGGAACGGCTGACCCGGTCCCGCACACTGACCGGGTGAGCAGCACACCGTCGGGCCCGTCCGCCACCGCGGGCGGGCCCGCGGCGTCTCCGGACCGGGTCGTGCCGACCTGGACCGATCCGGTCGCCGCCCAGGCCAGCGAGGTGGTGGGCGGCCCGTGGGGCCGGCACGCGGTGACCGGCCGCGCGCTGTTCTGGACGCCGCTGCGGGTCTGCCTGCTGTTCGTCGTCCTGGCGCTGAGCCTGGCCTGGGTGAAGCAGGCGCCGTGCGCCGACGGCGACTGGAGCGGCTCCCGCCAGTACACCCACCTCTGCTACTCCGACGCCGTCCCGCTCTTCGGCTCCTACGGCCTGGGCGACGGCGCGCTGCCGTACCTGGACTCGACGGTCGAGTACCCCGTCCTCACCGGCGGCTTCATGGCGCTGTCCGCGCAGGTGGCGCGCGGCTACGACGCCCTGGCCGGCTCCCTCGGGTTCCTGCCCGACGCACCGCCGGTCCAGAGCTACTACGTCGTCACCTCCCTGCTGCTCGCCCTGTGCGCGCTGGCGCTCGTCGGCGCCGTCCTCCGCCTGGCTGGCCGGCGGCCGTGGGACGCGGCCATGATCGGGCTGTCGCCGCTGCTGGTGGTGCACGCCTTCACCAACTGGGACGTGCTGGCGGTCGCGCTGTCGACCGCCGCGATGCTCGCCTGGGCCCGCTCCCGGCCGGAGCTGGCCGGCGTCCTCCTCGGGCTGGGCGTCGCCGCCAAGCTCTATCCGGTGCTGATCCTGGGCGCGCTGTTCCTGCTGTGCCTCCGGGCGGGCCGGCTGCCCGAGTGGGCGAGGACGGCCGGGGCGGCGATCCTCGCCTGGACCGCGGTCAACCTGCCCGTCGCGCTCGCCGCGCAGGAGAACTGGTCGTGGTTCTTCGCGTTCAGCCGCGAGCGCGGGGCGAACCCGGAGTCGGTCTGGAACATCGCGAGCTGGCTGGCCGGCGGCAACCTGTTCGACGGGCCGCTCGCCGAGGGGGAGGCGCCCGCCGTCCTCAACGCCGTGGTGACGGTGTCGCTGCTGGTCGTCGGCCTCGGGGTCGCGTGGCTGACGTTCGCCGCGCCGCTGCGGCCGCGGCTGCCGCAGATCGCGTTCCTGCTGGTCGCGACGTTCCTGCTGCTCAACAAGGTGTGGAGCCCGCAGTACTCGCTCTGGCTGCTGCCCCTCGCCGTGCTCGCCCGCCCGCGGTGGCGCTCGCTGCTGCTGTGGCAGGCCACCGAGGTGCTGGTCTGGGTGGCGACGATGCTGCACTACCTCGGTACCGACGACAACGGCATCGAGGCCGGCTGGTTCTTCCTCGCCGTGGGCCTCCGCGACGTCGCCGTCGTCGTCCTCATGGCGCTGGTGGTCCGGGACGTCCTGCGGCCCGACCGCGACGTCGTCCGCACGAGCTGGCCCGGTGTCGACGACCCGGCCGGCGGCCCCCTGGAGGGCGCCGACGACGTGCTGGTCCTGGGCCGCCGATCAGGACAGGGCGGACCGCAGTAGGGCGATCTCCCCGGCGTGGCTCGCGGCGTCCCCGGGCGTCTCGAGGATCACGGGGCAGTCCGCGGCGCGGGCCACCTCGAGGAGCAGCTCGGTCGGGATCTCGCCGTCGGCCAGCGGCGCGTGCCGGTCGCGGCTGGATCCGGCGGGGTCGCGGCTGTTGTTCAGGTGCACCAGGTCGATCCGGCCGGTGATCGCGCGGACGTCGTCGACGACGCTGCCCAGATCCCAGCCGGCGGCCCAGGCGTGGCAGGTGTCCAGCACGAACCCGGCGCCGAACTCCCCCACCGCCTCCCAGAGCCGGGCGACGGCGTCGAGGTCGCGGGCCATGGCGTTGCCGCCGCCGGCGGTGTTCTCGATGAGCAGCGGGAGCGCGAAGCCGCCGTCCTTCGCCTGGTAGGCGAAGGTCTTGCGCCAGTTGTCGACGCCGGCGGCCGGGTCGTCCGTGGCCAGCACGTGCCCGCCGTGCACGACCAGTCCGAGCGCGCCGATCGCTGCGGCCGCCGAGGCGTGCTGGGCCAGCAGCTTCCGGCCGGGGACGCGGATCCGGTTGTTCGTCGACGCCACGTTGAGCATGTAGGGCGCATGGACGACGACGGTGACGTCGGCGGCCCGGAGGTCGGCCTCGTCGGGACGCTGCTTCGGCGCCTTGTAGCTCTGCGGGTCGGTCAGGAAGAGCTGCACGCCGTCGGCGTCCATCTCGGCGGCCGCCGCGAGCGGCCCCTCGTCCGCTGAGCCCACGTGTACGCCGATCGGGTGGTTGGCCACGCCTCCGGACACTAGTTCGCGGCCGGATCCAGGTTTAGGCGTAACCGCGATCACACATCATCGTTCTTGCAGCGTGACGGGGGTTACCCAGCAGTAGGTCGACTCGGAGGTTCGAACGCAGATGGCAATCGATCGCATCCACCGGAACGCACGGCGTGGCATCGCCGTCGCGGTCCTCGGCTGGCTCTCCGTCGCAGCCGCCGCGGTCGTCCTGGCCCCGCCCGCCGGTGCCGCCCCCGCCGTCACCGTGCCGATCCGCGACCTGACGCCGCCGGTGGTCTCCGTCGACGGCGGCGGCACGGTCACCTTCGTCAACGAGATCCAGGACAAGACCGTCCAGGTCGGCGGCGGCGGGCTGCTCCCGACGCTGGTGAGCGTCACCGCGAAGACCGAGGTGACCCTGGGGCTGCCGTCGGGGCAGCGGGTGCTCGCGCCGGGTGCCTCGGTCTCCGAGCAGTTCGCCGGCACCTGCCTGACCTGCTCGATCACCTACACCTACAAGCTGCAGAGCAACGCCTCGGTGACCGCGGTCCTCACCGACGCGGTGACCAAGCTGCTGCCGCCGCTGCCGGCCCCGACCCCGTTCGTCGTGAACACGCTGATCCCGCTGCCGAACCTGCCCGGGATCAACCTGCCGCAGCTCCCGCCGCTGACCCTCCCCGCGCCGCCCGCCGGTGGCCTGCTGCCGACGCCGCCCAGCGCACAGCCGAACACCCCCACCGTTCCCGGGGCGGTCACTCCCCCCGTGGCCGCTCCCGAGCAGCCCGCCGGACCGGTCGTCGAGGGCGCGCCGGGCAGCCAGTACACCTACGCGACCGGGGCGGGAGCCGCTCAGCTCAGCCCGGGCGCCGGCTCGGCCGCGGCCGCTTTCGACCCGGCCCGCTTCCTCGCCTCCCGCAATGCCACCGGCTCGGCCGGCACCGGCTCGGGCTCCGGCGGCCTGGCCGGCAGCTACGACGGCGCGACCGTCCCGGTCTTCGGGCAGCTCGCCGGCCTGAACGGGTCGGGTCTGGACGACGACGGCGAGGCCCTGGACACGACGGCCGACACCGCGTCCACCGCGACGCCGCTGCCGGCGGCGGCCCTGGCCGCTGTGGTCGCCCTGGCCGCCGCCAGCGCCGCCCTGGTCCGCACCCACCAGGCCTCCCGCGCCTCGCGCTGAGCCTTCGTCGCGCACGCGGCCGCCGTCCCCCCAGGGGGCCGGCGACCGCTGCCGTTCCCGGGCCTCCTGTGGACGACACGCCGGGCGCTCCGCTGGTCACTGGTAGCCTGGGCCCGCGCGTTCCGGCACTCCACGAGCTCGTCGGGACGCGCGACGCATGCACAACCCTCCTGCTGCAGATCCCCTGCAGCCGCTGAGACCAGAGGAGGTGGGGTTCTCCGTGCGCAATTACGAACTGATGATCATCCTCGACCCCGATCTCGAGGAGCGCACCATCGCGCCCTCGCTCGACCGGTTCCTGACCGTCGTCACCAACGCCGGTGGCACCGTCAAGACCGAGATCTGGGGTCGTCGCCGGATGGCCTACGAGATCAACAAGAAGCCCGAGGGCATCTACGCGATCATCGACATCCAGGCCGAGCCGGCCGCCGTCCAGGAGCTGGACCGGCAGCTGAACCTCAACGAGTCGGTGCTCCGTACGAAGCTGATGCGCCCCGAGGCTCACTGAGCATGGCCGGCGAAACCGTCATCACCGTCATCGGCAACCTGACGTCGGACCCCGAGCTGCGGTTCACGCCGTCGGGTGCCGCCGTCGCCAACTTCACCGTGGCCTCGACGCCGCGCACCTTCGACCGCCAGTCGCAGGAGTGGAAGGACGGCGAAGCGCTGTTCCTCCGGTGCAACGTGTGGCGCCAGGTGGCCGAGAACGTCGCCGAGTCCCTCACCCGCGGTTCGCGGGTCATCGTCAGCGGGCGGCTCAAGCAGCGCTCGTTCGACACGAAGGAAGGCGAGAAGCGCACCGTCATCGAGCTGGAGGTCGACGAGATCGGCCCCTCGCTGCGCTACGCCACCGCGAAGGTCACCAAGGCCTCCCGCGGTGAGGGTGGCGGCGGCGGCTTCGGTGGCGGCAGCGGCGGTGGCGGTGGAGGCGGCTTCGGCGGCCCCAGCGGCGGCGGTGGCGGCGGTGCGAGCGACCCCTGGTCGACGCCGGCCGGCCCCTCCGACGAGCCGCCCTTCTGATCCCTCGATCCCTCTTTCTCTCTGAGATCTCTGGAGTACTCCGGTGCCCAAGCCACCCATTCGCAAGGTCAAGAAGAAGGTCTGCCAGTTCTGCAAGGACAAGGCGACCGGCGTCGACTACAAGGACACGACGCTGCTGCGGAAGTTCATCTCCGACCGCGGCAAGATCCGTGCCCGCCGCGTGAGCGGCAACTGCAGCCAGCACCAGCGTGATGTCGCGATCGCTGTGAAGAACAGCCGCGAGATGGCCCTGCTGCCCTACACCTCGACGGCGCGCTGATCATGAGCACTTTGAAGCTGATCCTCACGCAGGAGGTCACCGGTCTCGGTTCCTCCGGCGACACCGTCGAGGTCAAGGGCGGCTACGGCCGCAACTACCTCCTGCCCCGCGGGCTGGCCATCAAGGC
>JBEPZM010000178.1:0-7236 GCA_041640835.1 Blastococcus sp. | reverse complement strand
CGGGCCCTCGACCGGCACGCCGATGTAGTCGGCCTGCACCTTGGTGAGCTCGGTCAGCTTGACGCCGAGGGCGTCGAGGTGGATCCGGGCGACGTGCTCGTCGAGGTGCTTCGGGAGCACCGTGACGGTGGGGGTCTTGCCCTCGTAGGCGGCCCGGTTGTTCCACAGCTCGATCTGGGCGAGCGTCTGGTTGGAGAACGACGCGCTCATGACGAAGCTGGGGTGCCCGGTGGCGTTGCCCAGGTTCAGCAGCCGGCCCTCGGAGAGCACGATGATCGTGTGGCCGTCGGCGAACCGCCACTCGTCGACCTGCGGCTTGATGTTGGTCTTGACGACGCCCGGGGTCTTCGCCAGACCGGCCATGTCGATCTCGTTGTCGAAGTGGCCGATGTTGCCGATGATCGCCTGGTGCTTGGTCGAGGCCAGCTGCTCGGCCGTGATGATGTCCTTGTTGCCGGTCGTGGTGATGATGATGTCGGCCTTGCCGATCACCTCGTCCAGCGTGGTCACCTCGTAGCCCTCCATCGCGGCCTGCAGGGCGCAGATGGGGTCGATCTCGGTGACGATCACGCGGGCGCCCTGGCCGCGGAGCGACTCCGCGGAGCCCTTGCCGACGTCGCCGTAGCCGCAGACGACGGCGACCTTGCCACCGATCATCACGTCGGTCGCGCGGTTGATGCCGTCGATCAGGGAGTGGCGGACGCCGTAGAGGTTGTCGAACTTGCTCTTGGTGACCGAGTCGTTGACGTTGATCGCCGGGAAGAGCAGGCGGCCGTCACGGGCGAGCTCGTAGAGCCGCATGACGCCGGTGGTGGTCTCCTCGGTGACGCCCTTGATGCCCTGGCCGATGCGGGTCCAGTACGAGCTGCCCTCGGAGATCGTGCTGCGGAGGGTCTCGAGGATGACCGCGTACTCCTCGGAGTCGGCGTCGGTGGTGTCGGGGACGACGCCGTCGGCCTCGAAGCGGGTGCCGAGGTGGATCAGGAGGGTGGCGTCGCCGCCGTCGTCGAGGACCATGTTCGGGCCGACGACCGCGCCGGACTCGTCACGGAACTCGAACAGGCGCTGGGTGCACCACCAGTAGTCCTCGAGCGTCTCGCCCTTCCAGGCGAAGACCGGGACGCCGGCGGGCTGCTCGGGGGTGCCCGTGCCCACGGCGATGGCCGCGGCGGCGTGGTCCTGGGTGGAGAAGATGTTGCAGGAGACCCAGCGGACGTCGGCACCGAGCGCGGTCAGCGTCTCGATGAGGACGGCGGTCTGGATGGTCATGTGCAGCGAGCCGGCGATGCGCGCACCCGCCAGGGGCTGGGCGTCGCCGTACTCGGCGCGCAGCGCCATGAGGCCGGGCATCTCGTGCTCGGCGAGCTCGATCTCCTTGCGGCCGAAGCCCGCGAGGGAGAGATCGGCGACCTTGTAGTCGGCCTCGCCGGTGGGGGTGGTCAGCGTGCGGGTGCCAGTGCTGGCGGTCATGAAAGCTCCAGGGTGTGCCCGGCGCGGAGCCGGGCGGTGCAGTCGGATGCAGGATCGCTTCGATCCCCGGAGAACCGGGGAGAGCGAGCATGCCGAGGCTTCGGCGGGGCTCGTGCCGTTGCCCAGGATAGGCGGCGGACGCAACCCCGTCGCCCCACGACCACCCGCGCGGGTCAGGACTCGCAGCCGATCCCGTCGTTGTCCCGGTCGAACTTGGTGTCCCAGCCGGGGTCTCCCGCCCGGATCGGAGCGGCGCCTGCGGCCTTGACCTCGGTGCAGTTGGCGTAGAAAGCCGACGGAGCGGGTGCCGGAGCCGGAGCCGGAGCCGGAGCCGGCACAGGAGCCGGTGCCGGGGCCGGGGCGGGCCTGGGTGCCGGTGCGGGCTTGGGCGCCGCGGCAGGTGCAGGCGCCGGGGCGGGGGCGGGCGCCGGCTTCTGCGGTAGGACGGCCACCACTCCTCCGGGCAGCGGCTCGGCCGGGCACGCGCTGAGCACGGTGGCCATCGTGTTCTTCTCCGCCTGGGTCACCCAGGCGGCGTAGCTGATCTTCACCGCGACCTGGCGGGCGACGTAGGCGCAGCGGAAGGACGTCGTCGGAGGAAGCCAGGTCGCGGCGTCGCCGTCGCCCTTCTGCATGTTGAGCGGGCCGTCGACGGCGAGCAGGTTGAGCGGGTCGTTGGCGAACCGGGCCCGCGTCGCGGCATCCCACTGCTGGGCGCCCTTCTGCCAGGCGTCGGACAGCGCGACCACGTGGTCGATCTGAACCTTCTCGCTGGTGCCCTGGCCGCGCTGGAACGCGATCGTGCGCCCGGAGTACGGATCGGCCAGCGAGCCCGTGAGGACGACGCAGTTGCGCGTGCCCGGCTTGAACGTCTCGTCGATCAGGTCGCGGGCGAGGACGTCGTTGCGCGTGTCGCAGCCGTTGCGGTCGGTGTCCACCCAGCCGTTGCCGAACAGATCCCGGTCGTACCCCGTGCGCGGCGCGCGGCCCTTGACCTCGAGCGCAGCGAGGGCGGCCAGAGCGGTCGTCGGGGCCGCAACGCCGATCACGGCGTCGGCGGAGCCGTCGTTCAAGGCGGTCCCGGCCATGCCGTCCGCGGGGACGGCGGCCTCGGCGGTCTCCTGCTCGGCGAGTGCCGCGTCCGCGGCGGCTTCGGCCGCCTCGAGCTCCGCCGCGCTGAGCGAGGGAGCGGCCGCCTCGACGGCGGAATCCGCGGAGGCCTCGTCGGCGGCCGTCGCCGAGCCGCACCCGCCGAGCAGGACGGCCGCGAGGAGGGGGGCGAGCGCCGCCCGCACCAGCCGTCGGGTGCGGACGAGCGGACGAGCGGGCACGGACATTCCCCCAGGGCGAGACGGCAGCGCCCGACCGTAGGCAGGCCCCCGCTCCCCCGGTGCCGCGACACGCAGGTCGCGGCGGGGCGTCAGCTGATGTTGGTGGTGGCGCGGTACAGCACCGCGGGGCCGCGGGCGCTGACCGGCGTCCCCGCCGGCACGAACGCCGACTCGCCCTTGCGCAGCGTCAGCGACTCCTCGGCCGACGACAGCACCGCGGTGCCCTCGGTGCAGAGCAGCAGCTGCGGGCCGCGGGTGGTGAGCGTGCCGGCCTGGTCGTCGAGCTGGCAGCGGGTGAGGTCGAAGTCCTCGACCGGGACCGGGTAGCGCAGCCCGCCGGGCCCGAGGACCGGGTGCAGCACGGGCACCCGCCCGTCGGTGAAGTCCAGCACCTCGATCAGCGCCGCGAGGTCGACGTGCTTGCCGGTCAGCCCGCCGCGCAGCACGTTGTCCGAGCTGGCCATGACCTCGACGCCGGCGCCGGACAGGTAGGCGTGCAGGTTGCCGGCCGGCATGAACACCGCCTCACCGGGCTCCAGCTTGAGGTGGTTGCACATGAGCGAGATGACCACGCCGGGGTCGCCCGGGTAGGTCTCAGCCAGCGAAGCGGCCCAGCGGTAGGTGTTGATGAACTCCGGGTCGTGCGCGGCGACGAAGCCGGCCGCGGCCTCGGCGACGGCGCTCACCAGCACGTCGCGGGTCTCCGGGGACAGCGCGATCAGCTGCGGGATCGCGGCGCGCAGGCCACCGCGGGCCAGGGCGGCGATCGTCGGCTTGAGCTCGGGCACCTGCAGCTTGGCCAGGCAGTGCAGCGACTCCTCGACCGGCCGGAAGCCGCAGAGGGCCTCGAACGGCGTGAGCGCCAGCAGGATCTCGGGCTTGTGCGACTGGTCCTTGAACGTGCGCGTCGGGGAGTCGCGCGGCACCCCGGCGGCCTCCTCCGCTGCGAACCCGGCCGCGGCCTGCTCGTTGGTGGGGTGCGCCTGCAGCGACAGCGGCTGGTCGGCGGCGAGCACCTTCATCAGGAACGGCAGCCGGGCGCCGAACCGGCCGACGACCTCGCGGCCGAGGAGCAGCTCGGGCTCCGCGGCGATGGCCTTGTCCAGGGGGACGCCGTCGGAGCGCACGCTGGGCTCGTCGGGGTGCGCGCCCATCCAGAGCTCGGCGTGCGGCTCGTCCGCCGGGGAGGGCAGCCCCAGCAGTTCCGGGATCACCGTGTGCGAACCCCACGGGTAGTGACGCACCGCGTTCTCAAGCTGCCACATGGCCTCAGGCTAACGACCCGTCCACGCCGCCGGGCCGCCCGCCGACGCCGCCTCACCCTCCTGCACCAGATGCCCCTCGACTCCCCGCGGGCCCACCCCGGCGCGCACGTCGGGCGCGCCGAGCCGCGCGGCGTCGGCCGTCCGGTCGTCGGGCATCCGCTGCGACTCCCGCTCGGCGTCCACGCGGGCGGTGTAGTGCGCCACCTCCCGGCCGGTGCGCTCCTCGTCCCAGCCGAGCTCGCGGCCCATCAGGTCGGCGACCCGCGGTGCGGTCTCGACGCCGCGGTGCACTGTCTCGATGGAGATCCGGGTGCGCCGGGTCAGCACGTCGTCCAGGTGCAGCGCACCCTCGGCCGTGACCGCGTGCACCACCTCGGCGGCGAGGTAGTCGGACGCACCGGGCAGCGGCTCGGCGAGCTCCGGATCGGCCGCCGCGAGGGCCAGCACGTCGGCGGTGCGGTCGCCGTGCCGGTGCAGCAGCCGCGCGACCACGTCCTCGGTGACCCTGGCGCCGGCGGCGAGCGCCGCGGCGCCGTCGCGCACCTCGGTCCAGCGGTGCGCTCCCACCAGCGGCAGGTGCGCGGTGCGGGACGGCGGCACGCCGGGAAGCCCCTCGACGGCGGCGTCGACGGCGTCCTCGGCCATGACCCGGTAGGTCGTGTACTTGCCGCCGGCGACCAGCACCAGGCCCGGCACGGGGGTGACGACGGCGTGCTCGCGGGACAGCCGGCTGGTCTCGTCGGACTCACCGGCGAGCAGCGGCCGGAGACCCGCGTAGACGCCGAGGATCTGGTCGGTCGTCACCGGGCGGGTGAGCACCCGGTTCACCTGGTCCAGCAGGTAGGAGATGTCCGCGCTGCTGGCCGCGGGGTGGTCGCGGTCGAGCTTCCAGGGCGTGTCGGTGGTGCCGACGATCCACTCCTCGCCCCAGGGGATGACGAACAGCACGCTGGTCGGCGTCCGCAGGATGAGGCCGTCCGGCGTCCCGCCCGCGGCGGTGAGCGAGCCGCCGTCGATCGCCGACCGCGGCACCACCAGGTGGACGCCCTTGGAGGCGCGCACCCGCAGGCTCGGTGCGGCGTCGCCGAGCATGGCGCCGATGTCGTCGCTCCACACGCCGGTGGCGGCGATGACGCTCCGGGCGCGAACCGTGAACGAGGAGCCGTCGGTGAGGTCGGCCGCGTGCACGCCGACGACCGAGTCCCCCTCCCGCAGCAGGCCGGTCACCCGCGCGCTGGAGAGCACCCGGGCCCCGTACCCGGCGGCGGTGCGGACCACGGCCAGCGTGTGGCGGGCGTCGTCGACCTGGGCGTCCCAGTAGCGGATCGCGCCGTGCACGGCGTCGCGCCGCAACCCGGGGAACGCCGCCAGGGTCGCCGTCCGGGAGAGGTGCCGGTGGCGCGGGATCGGGCGGTGGGACGTGAAGGCGGCACCCAGGACGTCGTAGAGCGCCACCCCGGCCCCGAAGTAGGCCCGCTGCCAGACCGGCGCAGTGAGCGGCAGCAGGAACGGCAGCGGCCGGACCAGGTGCGGCGCGATCGTCTGCACCAGGCGGGCGCGCTCGTGCAGCGCCTCGTGCACCAGCGGGAAGGCGAACTGCTCGAGGTAGCGCAGCCCACCGTGGATGAGCTTGCTCGACCGGCTGGAGGTGCCCGCCGCGAAGTCCCGGGCCTCCAGCAGCGCGACGGTCAGGCCGCGGCTGGCCGCGTCGAGCGCGGCCCCGGCGCCGGTGACCCCGCCGCCGACGACCAGCACGTCGACGACCTCGCTCTCGAGGCGCGCGCGGTCGGCACGTCGACGGGCCGGCGAGAGCAGCGTGCGGTCGGTCGTCCCCGTGTGCATGGCCCTACTGTCCCCCGCTCAGTGGGCTGCTGCGTCGCTCCCGGCCTTCTTCCGGTGCACGGTGAGCGTCATCACGACCACGATCACCGCGCCGATGACCAGCCCCAGCAGCGCGCTGCCGATCGTGTTGACGATCCAGCCCACGACCCCGCCGAGCGCACCCGTGGCGTCGTGCGCGGCCTCCTCGAGGTGGTGGACGACGTCGTAGATCGCGTGCAGGCCGAGTTCGTCGGTGCCGACCAGGATGATGTGCCCGCCGACCCACAGCATGGCCGCGGTGCCGACCACCGTCAGCACGCTCAGCAGCTTCGGCATCCCCTTGACCAGGCTCCGCCCGATCGCGGCCACGGCCTTGCCCGACCGCTGCGCCAGGTTGAGACCGACGTCGTCCATCTTCACGATGAGTCCCACGACGCCGTAGACCAGCACGGTGATGCCGACCGCGACGACGGCCAGGATGACCGCGCGCGAGACGAAGCCCTCGCCGGCCACCTCGTTGAGCGAGATGACCATGATCTCGGCCGACAGGATGAAGTCGGTGCGCACGGCCCCGGACACGATCGTCTTCTCGTCCGGGAGCGCGTCCTCCACCGTCGCGTGCTCCTCGGCGTGCCCGCTGATCCGGTGCCAGATCTTCTCCGCGCCCTCGTAGCAGAGGTAGGCGCCACCGACCATGAGGATCGGGGTGAGCAGGAAGTCCAGGAACTCGCTGAGCAGCAGGATCGCCGGCAGGATGATCAGCAGCTTGTTGCGCAGCGAGCCCAGCGCGATCTTCCGGATGATCGGCAGCTCGCGGTCGGCGTTCAGCCCGTGCACGTACTGCGGCGTGACCGCGGTGTCGTCCACGACCACGCCGGCGGCCTTCATGCTGGCCCGGCCGGCGGCCGCACCGATGTCGTCGAGAGAGGCGGCCGCGGCCTTGGCCAGCACCGCCACGTCGTCCAGCAGGGCTACGAGTCCACCCGCCACGGGAGTTCCTTTCCGTCGGTCAGCACGCGGGCTGTACCCATGTAGGTGCCGTGCCGGAACCCCGTCACGGCTGCCGGCCCCGCTCGGCGTCCAGCGCCAGCGCGAGGTAGACGGCGGTGAAGTCGGCGACGGCGAGCTGGCGGGCCAGCCGCGGCAGCCGGTCACCCGACGCCGTCTCGCCCTGCTCGGCCAGGGCGCTGACCGGGACGTTGCGCGCCGCGGCGGTGCGCAGCACCTCGTCCATCGCCTCGCCGGCCGAGCGCGGGTCGCGCTCCCCGGCACCACTGTGACCGCCGGCCGCGGAGTCCCGGATGGTGAGCAGCCGGAGCCGCCGGCCGGCGTCGTCGGCCCGGTCGCGG
>JBEPZM010000177.1:0-7309 GCA_041640835.1 Blastococcus sp. | reverse complement strand
GCAGCACCCGCTCGGCGGCCTCGCCGCGGGCCAGCAGGGCGGTGACCAGCGCGTCCGGCGTGGCGCGGACGTCCGGCTCCGGGACACGAGCCTCGACCAGCGCCCGCGCCTCCACCGAGCCCGGCACGCCGGGCGAGCCGGCGCGGAACACGCCGGCCTGCTCGTCGAGGACGACGTCGACGTCGGCGCCCAGGAACCGGAGCACCCCGGCCTCCGAGAGCGCCAGGATCTCCTCCAGCCGCGGGCCCGGCGGGCCGCTGGCCAGGTAGCTGAACAGGTTCATCCACCAGCCGGCGAGGTCCTCGCTCTCCGAGCGGGGGGTGAGCCGGCGCGCGGTCACCAGCGCGGCGAGCGTGCCGTGGCACTGCAGCAGCGCGAGGAACACCGCCGAGTCGGCGCTGTGCGCGGGGTCGGCCGCGCGGTCCAGGCTCCGCCGCACGTGCCCGCGGACCCAGTCCTGGAGCTGCTCGGCGTCGTCGAACGACAGTCCGGCGAGCGGCCGGTCCAGCGCGGCGAGGTCGAACCGGTCGGCCGGATCGGGCACCGCCTCGGCGGTCAGCCGGCGCAGCTTGTCGGGACCG
The DNA here is from genome assembly GCA_041640835.1 of Blastococcus sp. Lineage (GTDB taxonomy): Bacteria > Actinomycetota > Actinomycetes > Mycobacteriales > Geodermatophilaceae > Blastococcus. The sequence continues at coordinate 6,728 of JBEPZM010000177.1, read as the reverse complement.
GCCGTGACGTAGCGGTCGGCGAACTCCGCCCACGGCAGGGCGGTGCGCTCCGGGAAGGCGCGGAACAGCTCCGTGTAGTGCGCCCACCCCAGCTCGCGGGCGATGACCGGGGCGAGGTCGGCCCGCAGGTCCAGGCGTCGCGAGGTGCCGAACTCCGCGTCGACCGCGGCCGGGGTGAAGAAGCGCAGCGGCACCGGCGGGCCCGCCCACGGATAGCCGAGCTTCGGCCGGTACGGCACCCCGCGCCGCGACCCGACGTGCAGCACGGGTTCGCGGCCGCTGGGCAGGTAGCGCAGCCGGCCGTCGTCCGCCCGCTCGAAGGTGCCGCCCCGCCCGCCGGTCAGCAGGACGGCGAGGTCGACGAACGCCAGGCCCGCGCCGCGCACCAGCACGTCCTCCCCCGGCGCCAGTACCGACAGGTCGACGTCGGCGGTGTAGGCGGTGGGCAGGTAGGTGAGCCCGTGATGGGCTGCCCGCGCTGCGGTCGCCCGCTCGGCGGGGGTGGGCGTGGCGTCCAGGTGCCCCTGCGCGAGCAGCACGGCGTCGACGTCGAGCACCCCGCCGTCGGCCAGGTGCACCGTCGCGCCGTCGGGGCGGCCGTCGACGTCGACCGCGCGGGTCCGGTGCAGGTGGACGTCCGCCCAGGGCGCGGCGTCGGCGATCACCCGGTCCAGCGCCCAGGACAGGTAGGCGCTGACCAGCGGCCGGGAGGGGAAGGACGCCGGACCCAGGCGCCGGGCCTCGCGGCCCACGGCGGAGTCGGCCGGCAGCGAGCGGCCGACCTGCTGCACCCACTGCCAGAGCGTCACCCCCTCACCTACGGGCCCCTGGACGACGACGGAGGCGTCGGGCAGCACGGTCACGTCGCCGACCAGGGAGTTGGCCCAGAGCAGGTCGGGCTGCTCGGCGCGCCAGACCCGGCCGCCACCGGCCGGGTGCGGATCGACCAGGTGCACGGTCAGCCGGGCGCCGCCGGAGAGCGCCGGCGCGTTGGCGACCAGGCGCTCGAGCACGCCGATGGCGGTCGGGCCGGCGCCGACGACGCACAGCGACGGGCCCAGCGGTGCGGAGCGGTCAGGGGATGGCGCGGAGCGGTCAGGGGAGGGGGCGGAGCCGATGTCGAGTGAGGGGGCAGGCATGCGGGGTCGTCTCCAGTGCCGGTGCGGACGCGCGGGGGTCGGGTACTCAGCGCGTCGGACAGAGGGCACTGCAGGTGCGGAGGAGGTCGACGTGCCGGCGGGAGCGCAGCGGGGTGGCGACCACGGGCCGTCTCCTTCCTGCTCGATCGGGCGGGCCGCCCGGTGCGGGCGACCCGCTATGTCTACCAAACCGATCGGGTTTGACGGTCATGCCCTCGGTGTCCTACTCTCCCGCCAGGTCCTGAGTGCCAGCACCAAGCCCCGGCTCGCTGGCCGGCAACCCTCCGCTGCGACGGGGTGCCCCGGGTGACGACCAGGCGGGCACGTCCGTGCCCGCAAGCCAGCCGGCCCCTTCCGGGGGTCAGAACGAGGAGCCATGCCGTGGGACAGGTGAGCGCGAGCACCGTGCGCATCCCGTCGCTCGATCTCGTGGGCCGTCCCGCGATCGACCTGCTGCGCACCAGCAGCGCGCTCTGTCGCTGACCTGCTCCTGACCGGTCCGCCCGGTCCCGGCGGTCCTCCCGCTCCCCTCTCCCCCGCCGTACCGCCGCGCCGCCTCCCGGTGGCGCCGGTGGTGTCCCCGCGCACCCCTGCCCTGGAGATCCCGCATGTCCTGCTCCCCTCCCCCGCCCCCCCGGGCCGTCCGGTGACCGCCGCGCCACGGCTCGAGGCGGTCCGCGTCCACCCCGACGACGCGCTGGCCCGTCCGCTGTTCGCCGAGCTCGCCGTCGAGTACGCCACCCGCTACGGCGGCCTGTTCGGGGACACGAGCCAGGAGTTCGCCCGGTACCCGGCCGAGGAGTTCCTGCCGCCGGACGGCGAGCTGGTGCTCCTGCTCGAGGACGGCGTGCCCGTCGCGGGCGGCGCCTTCCGCCGCCACCCCGACCCCGGGACGGCGGAGGTCAAGCGGATGTGGACGTCGTCCGCGCACCGCCGGCGCGGCCTGGCCCGCCGGGTGCTGGCCGAGCTGCAGCAGCGGGCGGCGGCGCGCGGCTACACCCGCATGTACCTGACCACCGGCCCGCTGCAGCCCGAGGCCAAGGCGCTGTACCTCGCCGCGGGCTGGACGCCGCTGTTCGACCCCGCCGTCCCCCGGCCGACCGACCTCGAGCTGCTGCGCACGCTGCCGCCGGCCGAGATCGTCTACGCCTTCGAGACCTCCCTGGGAGGAGCCCCGTGACCACGCTCGACGTCCGCCCCGAGGCCGCGACGGCCGCTCCCCCGCCGTCGGGCACCCCCTACGACCAGCTGCGCGTCGTCCCGGCCCGCCACCCGGGGCGCTGGGTGGCCACCGCCGGCGTCGCGGTGCTGCTCGCCATGGCGGTCAACTCCCTGGTGACCAACCCGCGGTGGGAGTGGGACGTCGTCGGCGCCTACCTCACCGAGGAGTCGATCGTCCGGGGCGTCTGGACCACCGTGCAGCTGACCCTCATCACGGCGGTGCTGGGCTTCGCGCTGGGCACGGTGCTCGCCCTGATGCGGCTGAGCCGCTCCCCGCTGCTGCAGGCGGTGAGCTGGGGCTACACCTGGGTGTTCCGCTCCGTGCCGCTGATCCTGCAGCTGCTGCTCTGGTACAACCTCGCCTACCTGTACCAGTCGCTGGAGTTCGGCATCCCGTTCGGGCCGGCGTTCGCCAGCGTCGAGACGCTGTCGCTGATCGACAAGTTCGGCGCCGCGGTGCTCGGCCTCGGGCTGCACCAGGCCGCCTACTCCGCCGAGATCGTGCGCGCCGGCATCCTCTCGGTCGACCAGGGCCAGCTGGAGGCGGCGGCGTCCCTGGGCATCCCGCGGCGCCGGCAGAGCACCCGCATCGTGCTGCCCCAGGCCATGCGCTCGATCGTGCCGACGGCGGTCAACGAGATCATCGGCCTGTTCAAGGGCACCTCGATCGTCTACGTGCTGGCGCTCGGCGAGCTGTTCTACACCGTGAGCGTCATCTACGGCCGGACCCAGCGGGTGCTGCCGATGCTGCTCGTGGCCGCGGTCTGGTACGTCGTGCTGACCACCGTCATCACCGTGATCCAGTACTACGTCGAGCGGTACTACGCCCGCGGCGCGGTCCGCACGCTCCCGCCGACACCGCTGCAACGGCTCCGGGCCAACCTCACCGCCGGCCTGTCCCGCGTGCGCACCGCCCGCGAGGTGGCCCGATGACCGCCGCACCGGTCACCGGACCGGACACCCGGCCCGGCCGGGTCGAGGTGCACGGCGTGCACAAGTCCTTCGGCACGCTGGAGGTGCTGCACGACGTCGACCTGGTGGTGGAGCCCGGCAGCGTCACCGTCGTCCTGGGCCCGTCGGGGTCGGGCAAGTCGACCCTGCTGCGCAGCATCAACCACCTCGAGAAGGTCGACCGCGGCTTCGTCGCCCTCGACGGCGAGCTGGTCGGCTACCGGCGCAAGGCCCACCGCGGCACCGAGCGGCTGCACGAGCTCCCGGAGCGGGACCTGCTGCGCCAGCGCACCCGGGTCGGCTTCGTCTTCCAGTCCTTCAACCTCTTCCCGCACCTGACGGCGCTGGAGAACGTGGTCGAGGCGCCGGTGTCGGCCCAGGGCCGGCGACGCGCCGAGGTGCTGGTCGAGGCGCGGGAGCTGCTCGACCGGGTCGGGCTGGCCGACAAGGCCGGCGCGTACCCGCGCCAGCTCTCCGGCGGCCAGCAGCAGCGCGTGGCGATCGCGCGGGCCCTGGCCATGCGGCCCGCGGTGCTGCTGTTCGACGAGCCGACCTCCGCGCTCGACCCGGAGCTGGTCGGCGAGGTGCTCGGCGTCATCGAGGACCTCGCCCGCACCGGCACCACGATGATCGTGGTCACCCACGAGATCGGCTTCGCCCGCAAGGCCGCCGACCGGATCGTGTTCATGGACGCCGGCCGCATCGTCGAGCAGGGCCCGCCCGAGCAGGTGCTCGACGCCCCGCAGCACGAGAGGACCCGCGCCTTCCTGGCCAAGGTCCTCTGAACCCCCTTTCCGCACACCCACGGACGGCGCATCCCGCGCCGCCCGCAGCCGGCACGCGCCCGCGTGCCCCGCCCGAGGAGAAGAACCACCGTGAACGCACGTACCCGGCGAGCCCGACTCGCCGCCGTCCTGGCTGCTGCCTCCGTGCTGGCCCTGGGGGCGTGCTCCAGTGCCGACGAGATCGAGGAGCGGGCAAGCGCCGACGAGGGCGGCACCGCCCTGACCGTGGACACCAGCCCCGACCAGGAGCGGATCCGCAGCACGGCCAGCGAGGAGGCCATCGCGCTGCTCCCGCCGGGCATCGTCGACGACGGGAAGCTCGTCGTCGCCGTGGGCGCCTTCACCCCGCCGCTGAGCTTCCTCGCCGACGACAACGAGACGGTGATCGGCAACGAGCCGAACATCGCGCAGCTGGTCGCCGACGGGCTCGGCCTGGACCTGGAGCTGGTCACCACCGACTGGTCCAACTGGCCGCTGGCCACGCAGTCCGGCGCGGTGGACGTGACCATCGCCAACGTCACGGTGACCGAGGAGCGCAAGGAGCTGTTCGACTTCTCCTCCTACCGGGTCGACAACCTCGGCTTCCTGGCCCAGGCCGACTCCGGGCTGTCGATCGAGGAGGCGGCGGACGTCGCGGGCTTGACAGTCGCCGTCGGCTCGGGCACCAACCAGGAGAAGATCCTGCTGGCCTGGGACGCGGAGAACCGGGCGGCCGGCCTGGACCCGGTCGACGTCCAGTACTTCGAGACCGACGGCGACTCGGTCCTGGCGCTGCAGTCCGGGCGGCTCGACCTGTACTTCGGTCCGAACCCGACGGGTGCCTACAAGGCCGGTGTCGCGCCGCAGGACTTCGAGGTCGTCGGCACGGTGAACGGCGGCTGGCCCGAGACCGCGCAGATCGCCGTCGCCACGGCCAAGGGCAACGGCAACGGCCTGGCCGAGGCGATCACCGCGGCGCTGAACCACGCGATCGACAACGGCAGCTACGCCGAGCTCCTCGAGCGCTGGGGTCTGACCAGCGAGGCGATCGACGCCTCGGAGACCAATCCTCCCGGCCTGCCCAAGCCGTGATCCCGCCGCCCACGTCGTCCCCCGGAGGATCCCCATGACCCGCACCCGAACCACCACCCTGGCCCTGGCCCTGAGCTCCGCCGTCCTGCTCGGTGCCTGCACCAGCTCCGCCGACATCGAGGCCGAGGCAAGCACCGAGTCCGCCGGCAGCAGCGCCGAGGCGTTCGCCGTCGACACCAGCCCCGAGCAGGCCGACCGCGTGCACACCGACGAGGACGCCGACGCCGCGGCCCTCGTGCCCGACAGCATCGCCGCCGACGGGAAGCTGACCGTGGGCGTCGCCGGCGCGGGCGAGCCCCCGCTGGCCTTCCTGTCCGACGACAACACCACCGTCGTGGGCAGCGAGGTGGACATCGCCGCCCTCGTCGCCGACTCCCTCGGCCTCGAGCTCGAGGTCGTCAACGTGGCGTGGGAGCAGTGGCCGCTCGGCCTGCAGAGCGGCGACCTCGAGGCGGTGTTCAGCAACGTCGGCGTCAACGCCGCCCGCCTCGAGCTGTTCGACTTCGCGACCTACCGCGAGGGCGTCATGGCCTTCACCACCGCACCCGACAGCGGGCTGTCGATCGAGGCCCCCGAGGACATCGCCGGCCTCACCGTCGCCGTCGGCTCGGGCACCAACCAGGAGCGCATCCTGCTCGACTGGAACGCGCAGAACGAGGCCGCCGGTCTCGAGCCCGCGGCCCTCGAGTACTTCGCCAACGCCGGCGACGCGCTGCTCGCCCTCCAGTCGGGGCGGATCGACACCTACCTGGGGCCCAACCCCAACGCGGTCTACCAGGAGTCGGTCGGGCAGGTGGAGGTCGTCGGCACGGTGAACGCCGGGTGGCCGAACACCACCTACGTCGCCGCGACCTCGCTCAAGGGCAACGGGCTCGTGGACGCCTTCGAGGCGGCCCTGCAGCACGTGTTCGACGACGGCACCTACCAGCGGACGCTGGACCGGTGGGGGCTGTCCGACGAGGCCGTCGACGCGCCCGAGGTCAACCCGGCGGTGGCCTCGTGAGCGCCCCGGGCACGCCCCGGCGGACCGACGTCGTCGTCGTCGGGGGCGGGGTGATGGGCTCGGCCGCCGCGTGGGCGCTGGCCCGGCGCGGGATCGACGTCGTGCTGCTCGAGCGGTTCGCACCGGGTCACGACTTCGGCGCCTCGCACGGCAGCTCGCGCATCTACCGCAGCACCTACGCCCAGCCGCACCACCAGGCGCTGGTCGCCGAGGCGCGCCGGCTGTGGGCCGAGCTCGAGGCCGAGACGGGGACGACGCTGCTGCACCCCGCACCCGGCGTCAGCACCGCGGGGCCCTCCGGGGAGCCGCGGCTGCGCGAGGTCGCGGCCGCCATGGAGACGGCGGGCGTGCCGCACGAGTGGCTGACCGCCGCCGAGGCGGAGGACCGCTGGCCGGGCATGCGCTTCCCCGGTGCGGTCCTGTACGAGCCGCACACCGCCGGCCGGCTGGATGCGGACGCCGCGGTCACCGCGCTGCAGCGCGCCGCCGAGCAGCACGGCGCCGTCGTGCGGCATCACCGGCGGGTCACCGCGGTGGAGGCCGACGGCGACGGCGTGC
>JBEPZM010000176.1:0-7309 GCA_041640835.1 Blastococcus sp. | reverse complement strand
TACCGGAGTCGCCCGAGGCGCCGCCGGTCGCGGCGCGCCCCGCCCGGGTCGCCCAGAAGCAGCGGGCCGGCGCGCAGCTCTGCGTGCTCAACCACGCGAGCAGCCCGGCGCGGGTGGCCGAGTTCGTGGCCGCTGCCCGGGCGGCCGGCGCGACGCTGCCGTTCGTCGCGGGGGTCGCCGTCTACACCGACGAGCGCTCGGCCCGGGTGCTCCAGCGCTTCCCCGGGCTGCACCTGGACGACGACCGGGTCGAGCGGGTGCTGGCCTCGCCCGATCCCCGGGCGGCGGGCATCGCCGCGGCCGTCGAGGAGGCGCGGGCGCTGCTCGCCGTGGACGGCGTGGTCGGGGTGAACCTCTCCGGGATGGGCTCGGGGCGGGGCGAGGACGACGGCGCGCGGGTCAAGGCCGCCGTCGCGACGGAACTGAGAGGGAGTGCGTGAGCGAGCTGGCGAGCGAGGCGATGGAGGCGGAGTTCGACACCGTCGCCGGCTGGACCGAGGAGGCCGTGCGCGCCCTCGGGCAGGACCACGCCATCCCGGCCGGGTGCCGGGGGAGCGGCAGCGAGGGCGCGCTGCGCTGGCTGGCCGACCGGCTCGAGCTCCGCCCGGACAGCCGGGTGCTCGACGCCGGCGCAGGTGTGGGCGGGCCGGCTGCCTGGCTGGCGGCCGAGCGAGGGATCCGGCCGGTCTGCGCGGAGCCGATGGTCGCGGCGGTGCGGGCCTCCCGGCGGCTGTTCGGCCTGCGTTCGGTCGTCGCGATGGGCCAGCAGCTGCCCTTCGCCGATGCCTCCTTCGACGCAGCTGTCTGCCTCGGCGTCCTGGACACCACCCCGGACAAGGCGGGGGCGCTCGGCGAGCTGCGCCGGGTGCTGACCGCCGGTGCCCGGCTGGGCCTGCTGGTCTTCGTCGCCGACGGGCCGCTCCCCTCGGCGGCACCGGAGGGCAACGAGTTCCCGTCCGAGGCGGGGACCCGCGAGCTCCTGGCCGCCGCGGGCTTCGACGTCCTCGACGCGGCGGAGGCCGACCTCGCCGACAGCCCGGCGGAGTGGACCCGGGCCGCCGACGCCGTCGACGCCGAGGTGGCCCGGCGGCACGGCGACGACCCCGCGTTCCGGCAGGCGGAGGAGAACTCGGGCAGAGTCGGCCGGCTGCTCTCCGACGGCGCGCTGTGCCCCTGGCTCGCCGTCGCCATCGCCCGCTGACCGGCACGTTCCCGGTTCGTCGCTCCGAAACGCGCGGGACACATCCCCGAACTAGGTTCGCAGCCATGGCGGACCTCTTCGACGGCTACCTGCTGGGGCAGCAGTGGGACGAGATGTTCGGCGCCGTCGGCAGTCCCCGGCCGGCCTACGCCGGGCTCTTCGCCTCGCTGCAGCCGATCGACGGGGAGGAGCTGGCCGCCCGGGCCGACCTGCTCAGCCAGACCTACCGCGACGCCGGGGTCACGTTCGCCCACGCCGGCGAGGAGCAGCCGTTCCCGCTCGACATCGTGCCGCGGGTCATCGGGGCCGACGAGTGGGACGTCATCGAGCGCGGCGTCGCCCAGCGGGTGCTGGCGCTGGAGGCGTTCCTGGCCGACGTCTACGGCGCCGGTCAGGTCTTCGCCGACCGGGTGGTGCCGCGCAGCGTGGTGACGACGAGTGCGCACTTCCACCGCCAGGCGCACGGGCTGGTCCCGCCCAACGGCGTCCGCGTGCACGTCAGCGGCATCGACCTGGTCCGCGACGAGGCCGGCGACTTCCGGGTGCTCGAGGACAACCTGCGCTCGCCGTCGGGCGTCAGCTACGTCATCACCAACCGGGCGGCGATGAGCCAGGTGCTGCCCGAGCTGTTCGCCGACCACCGCATCCAGCCGGTCGACGACTACCCGACCCGGCTGCTGGCGGCGCTCAAGGCGAGCGCGCCGTCGAACGTCGCCGACCCGACCGTCGTCGTCCTCACCCCGGGCGTCTACAACTCCGCCTACTTCGAGCACGCGCTGCTGGCCCGCCAGATGGGCGTCGAGCTGGTCGAGGGCCGCGACCTGGTCTGCGCCGGCAACCAGGTCAGCATGCGGACCACGGACGGCCAGCGCCGCGTCGACGTCATCTACCGCCGGATCGACGACGAGTTCCTCGACCCGGTGCACTTCCGGCCCGACTCGGTGATCGGCTGCGCCGGCGTCCTCAACGCCGCCCGCGCCGGCCGGGTGACGATCGCCAACGCGGTCGGCAACGGCGTCGCCGACGACAAGCTGCTCTTCACCTGGGTGCCCGACCTCGTCCGGTACTACCTGGGGGAGGAGCCGGTGCTGCAGAACGCCGAGACCTACCGGCTCGACGACCGCGACACCGTCGAGTGGGTGCTGGAGTCGCTGGACCAGCTGGTGCTCAAGCCGGTCGACGGCTCGGGCGGCAAGGGCATCGTCATCGGCCCGCGCGCCGACCAGAAGACGCTCGAGGAGCTGGCGGTCAAGGTGCGGGCCACCCCGCGGGACTGGATCGCCCAGAAGCCGATCGGCCTGTCCACCTGCCCGACACTGGTGGGCGGCCGGATCGCGCCGCGGCACGTGGACCTGCGGCCGTTCGCGGTCAACGACGGCGGCAAGGTGTGGGTGCTGCCCGGCGGGCTGACCCGCGTCGCGCTGCCGGAGGGCGAGCTGGTCGTGAACTCCAGCCAGGGCGGCGGGTCGAAGGACACCTGGGTGCTCAGCCGTCCGCGGCCGGTCGGGGGCGCGGAGGACGCGGACCCGGCGCGCGACCTCACGACGATCGAGTTCACCGCCGCCGACCTGCCCGAGGATCCTCCGACGCAGGACCCGGGCCCGCCCAACGACAACGCGCTGGCCCAGTCCCAGCAGCAGCAACAAGGGGCAGAAATGGCCATTTCTGCCCTGGGGGAGGGGGCGCCGTGCTGAGCCGCATCGCCGAGTCGCTGTTCTGGATCGGGCGCTACGTGGAGCGCGCCGACGACACCGCCCGGATCCTCGACGTGCACACCCAGCGGCTGGTCGAGGACCCGTGGATCGACGAGCGGCGGGCCTGCGCCAACCTGCTCGCGCTCATGGGCTCGCCGGTCCCGGAGGACGAGGCCGACACCGAGCGCGTGCTGGCCGGGCTCGCCTTCGACCGGTCCAGCCCGAGCTCGATCGTCGGCGCGCTCTCGGCCGCCCGCGAGAACGCCCGCGGCGCCCGCGAGGTGCTCAGCGCAGAGATCTGGGAGTCGCTGAACGTCACGCACAACGCCCTCCCGCAGCAGCGCACGATGGCCCGCCGGTACGGCCCGCACTCGCTGTTCCGCTTCGTGCGCGAGCGCTCGGCGATGGTCTTCGGGCTCGCCGACGCCACGATGAGCCGCGACGAGAGCTGGCTGTTCCTCATCCTGGGCCGCTCGCTGGAGCGGGTGGACATGACCTCGCGGATGCTCTCCACCCGCGTGCTGGCCGGGGACGCGGCGCCGTCCTGGACCCTGGTGCTGCGCTCCACCGGCGCCTACGAGCCCTATCTGCGCACCTACCGCGGCGTCGTCGACTCCAGCCGCGCCGCGGAGTTCCTGCTGCTCGACCGGCTCTTCCCGCGCTCGGTGTTCGCCTCCCTCGAGCAGGCCGAGGCGTGCCTGGCGGAGCTGGAGCGGGCGACCGTCCGCGACGCCACACGGGTCGGGGTGGCCGGGGAGGCGCACCGCATCGTCGGCCGGGCGCGCACGATGCTCGAGTTCATGAGCACCCCCGACCTGCTCGCGCAGCTGCCCGCCCGGCTCGAGGAGCTGCAGCGCACCTGCTCGGCGGCGAGCGCCGCCGTCACCCACCGATTCTTCACGGAGCAGGCCCCGCAGGTGTGGGTGCCGGAGGAGGCAGGGTGACCCAGTTCCAGACCCAGGCGCCCGCGGCGCGCACGCCCGGTTCGCGCTGGCGGCTGCAGATCGTGCACCGCACGCGCTTCTCCTACAACGGGCCGGTCCGCTCCTCCTACAACGAGGCGCGGCTGACGCCGGAGAACAGCCCGCGGCAGACGACGCTGCGCTCCCGGGTGGAGATCGAGCCGGGGGCGACCGCCTACGCCTACCGCGACTACTGGGGCTCGACGGTGACCGCCTTCGACCTGCACACGCCGCACGCGGAGCTCGTGGTCACCGGCACCTCGACCGTCGAGGCCGGCCCCGACCTGGCCGCGCACGACCGGCTGGGCTGGTCGGCGCTGGCCGGCCGGGAGGTGCGCGAGCAGTTCGGCGAACTCCTCGGCCCGACGCCGCTCACGGCCATCGACGACGACGTCGTCGCCGCGGCGCGGGAGGCCGTCGGCGACGCGATCCCGCACGACGCCGGCCCGCTGGTCTGCGAGTTCGTGCACGACCACATGGAGTACCTGTCGGGCTCCACGAACGTGAAGACCAACGCCATGCAGGCCTGGACGTCGGCCAAGGGCGTCTGCCAGGACATCACGCACGTCACCGTGGGCATCCTGCGCGCGCTGGGGCTGCCCGCCCGCTACGTCTCCGGCTACCTGCACCCGCGCCCCGACGGCGAGATCGGCGACACGGTCACCGGCGAGAGCCACGCCTGGGTCGAGTGGTGGGACGGCGGCTGGAACGGCTTCGACCCGACGAACTCGGTCCCGATCGGCAACCGGCACGTCACCCTCGGCCGCGGCCGGGACTACGGCGACGTCCCGCCGTTCAAGGGGCTGTTCTCCGGTCCGCGCAGTGAGGGGCACGCGGTCACCGTGGAGGTCACCCGCCTGGCGTGACCCACGACACTCCGGGCCCGGTGGAGCCGCTACAGCGTCGTGACCTGCCAGGATGCCGCGGGTGCCCGGCCGGTCAGGCGAGGGCGGAGTGGATGAGGGTCCATGCGTCGTCGGTGGTCGGTCCTGGGTCTGGCTGCGTGCGTGCTGGTGGCGGCGGGGTGCACGAGCGGCTCCGAGGAGGCCTCGCCCGCGGCCGACGGCGAGGGGTGGACGGTGCTCGTCTACTCGATCGCCGACACCGACCTCGAGCCCTACCTGCTCGCCGACCTCGCCGAGTTCGCCGAGGTCGGATCGGGCGAGAACCTGCAGGTCGCCGCCATGGTCGACCGGGCGGAGGACTACAGCAGCGACCCCCTGCTCGACCTCGAGGACTGGGTGGGCGCCAAGTACGTCTCCATCGGCCAGGGCAGCGCCGAGGAGCTCGACGACCTCGGGGACGTCGACACCGGCGACCCCGCGCAGCTTGCCGAGTTCGTCGCCCAGGGCATCGCGGACCACCCCGCCGAGCACTACGCGCTGGTCATCAGCGACCACGGCGCCTCGTGGCCCGGCGTCGGCGGGGACGAGGGCTCGGACTACAGCAGCCTGACCCTGGACGAGATCCGCGGCGGCATCGCCGACGGCCTGGACGAGGCCGGGCTCGACAAGCTCGACCTCCTCGGCTTCGACGCCTGCCTGATGGCCACCTACGAGACGGCCAGCACGATGGCGCCGCTGGCCGACCGGATGATCGCCAGCCAGGAGCTCGAGCCCGGCCACGGCTGGGACTACCGCGCGTTCCAGGTGGCGGCCGACGACCCGGACGTCGACGTCGACACCCTGGGCACCGCGATCGTCGACGGCTTCGCCGCCCAGGCCGAGGCCGAGGGCACCGGCGCCGACATCACGCTCTCGATGATCGACCTGAACCAGATGGCCGCCGTCGACGACGCCCTGACCGAGTTCAGCGAGGCGCTCAGCGAGCGGGCCGCCGACGTCGCGCCCGTCGTCGGCCGGGAGCGCGCCGACGTGCTCTCCTTCGGCCGCGACCCCGACCCGGAGGTCGACACCCACATGGCCGACCTCGGCCTGCTGGCCGCGGAGATCGGCGTGGAGGCCCTGGACGTCTCCGACCAGGCCGACGCGCTGATCCGGGCGATCGGCGACGCGGTCACCTACGAGGTGGCCGGCCCGGCGGCGCTGGGCGCCAGCGGTCTGTCGATCTACTTCCCGCCGACCGAGGAGCTGCTCAACGCCGACTACGCGTCGGTGGAGAGCGCCGAGGCCTGGGGCGGGTTCCTGAACAGCTACTTCGAGGCGGGCTCGGAGATCCCGGTCGACCGGCAGCCGGTCTTCGCCGGCGACGGCAGCGCGGAGGTGTTCTTCGACGAGGACGGGCTGAACTTCTTCGCCAGCTTCGAGGCCGCCGCGGCCGACAACGTCGTGTGGTCGTCGATCAGCTACGGCGAGCTGGGCGAGGACGGTTCGACCACGTTCTTCGGCGAGGAGCAGGCCGAGGTCGCCGAAGACGGCTCCGGTGACGTGCTGGGCATCTTCGACCTCACGGTCATGACGATCACCGACGGCCTCGACACCTCCTACGCCTACCTCACCCTGGCCTACGACGACGCCGCCGAGATCGCCACGATCGACGTCCCGCTGGCCTACTACGAGCCCGGCGAGGACGAGGAGTACCGGGACGTCACGCTGACCATCACGTTCGACCCGGTGTCCGGGGACGTGCTGAACGAGACCTACTACGGCTACACGGAGGCCGGCACCTACGGCGAGCTCACCGCCGACCCGGAGGGGATCATCGTGCCGAAGCTGCTGGTGGTCGCCGCCGACGGCACGCAGACGTGGGAACCGGCCAGCGAGGTCGGCCTGTACGCCGACCTCCCGAACCTGCAGTACGACTTCGAGACGCTGGAGAGCGGCACGCCGCTGCTCGCGCAGCTGACCGTCACCGACTTCGGTGGCAACAGCGACTCGGTGACCGCGGAGGTCCTCGTCCCCTGAAGAAGGACCACCTTCCCGGGGTCAGGGGGCCGGCAGCTCCCGGTCGGGGCGCAGGTTGCGGGCCGGGATCCCGACCGCCTCGGCGTCCGGCGTCATCGGCGGCAGGTGTGCGGTGCGGGGCGAGCCGTAGCGCCTGGTCCACTCGGGCGCGGCGGACGCCCAGGCGTCGCCGAGGTCGGTCAGCCGGCCGTCGCCGCGCAGCTCGGCCCAGTCCATCGTGATCCGGATGCCGATGGCCATCGCGACCAGCTTGGAGCCGACCCGGCGGCGGCGGTGCGCCGGGGAGACGTAGATCTGCCGGAGGATCCCCGTCGTCGTCGACCAGCGGAGGGCGCCGACCTGGTTGGACCAGGCCAGGCCCGTGCGGGCGAAGACCCTCCGGTCGAGCAGCGCACCGTCCGGGGCATCTGTCGTGGAGAAGGCGACGAGGTCGACCTCGTCCGCCCGGCCGCCGTCGGCCGCGACAGCGACCGCCGTGGACAGCGCGAGGTTCGTCTTCCCGGCGGCCGGTTCGCCGCTCGCAGTCCGCTCAGAGCTTGCGATGCACGTAGTAGAACGTCCCTGCCCCCGCCGCGAGGCCGACGATCA
>JBEPZM010000175.1:0-7362 GCA_041640835.1 Blastococcus sp. | reverse complement strand
CGCCGGTCAGGTCCGGGACCGGCGGGGCCGGTGCCAGCCGGGCCCGGCGCGTGGCGCGGGCGGCACGGTCGGACCAGGCGGTGCAGTCGGGGCAGCTGCCGAGGTGGTCCTCGAGCGCGCGGGCGGGCATCCCGAGGGGCTCGCCGTCGAGGCGCGCGGAGATCGCCTCGCGGTAGGGGTGGCACGGCATGTCCTCTAGGTCGCTCGGACCCCCTGCGAAGTTCCCGAGAGCCGCGTCACACCCGGCGGGTGCACGGTGCCGACGCCGTCCAGCGGTGCGGGAGGATGGCGGCATGGACGAGCTGGACGCCCTCGCGGCCGACGCCGCCGGAGGCGACCCCCTCGCCGCCGCGGCGCTCGTCCGGGGCACCCAGTCCGACGTCTGGCGGCTCTGCGCCGCCCTGGGCGACCCGGGCTCGGCCGACGACCTGACGCAGGAGACCTACCTGCGCGCCTTCGGGTCGCTGCACCGGTTCGAGGGCCGGTCCTCGGTGCGCACCTGGCTGCTCGCCATCGCCCGCCGCGTCTGCGCCGACGCCGTCCGCAGCCGACGTCGCCGGCGGCTGACCCTCGTCCGGGACGACGTCGACCTGGCGGCCCTGCCGGCCGCCGGGGGCACGGACCCGGTCGGCGAGGACGCGGGGGTCTCCGACCTGCTGGCCCGGATGGACCCCGACCGCCGCGAGGCGTTCGTGCTCACCCAGCTCCTGGGCCTGTCCTACGCGGAGGCCGCCGAGGTGGCCGGCTGCGCCGTCGGCACGATCCGCTCCCGCGTGGCGCGCGGGCGCGCCGACCTGATCGACTCGCTCGCGCGGGTGAACGACGACGAGGCCGGGGGCGACGTCGCTCACAGGTGACGCCCCGGTGTCCGGGAGGTGACCGGCAGGCGACCTATGCTGCCGGACGGTCGTGTGTTCGCTCCGTGCGTCGCCGGCCGGTGCCCACCCCGAGACGGAGCCCCCGCGTGCCCTTCAGCCTGACGCCCAAGGACTCGACCTTCTACCCCCTGTTCACCGCCTCGGCGCAGAACCTGGTGACGGCGACCGAGGTCCTCGGCGAGTTCGTCCACGACCACGCACGCCGGGCGGAGCTCGCCGACCGGCTCCGCGATCTCGAGCACGTCGGCGACCAGGCGACGCACGCGATCTTCCGGCAGCTGAACACCAGCTTCGTGACGCCGTTCGACCGCGAGGACATCTACGCCCTGGCCAGCAACCTCGACGACGTCATGGACTACGTCGAGGCCGCCGCGGACCTGGTCATCCTCACCGGCCTGGGGACGCTCCCCGCCGAGATGAGCCAGCAGGTCGCGCTCCTCCAGCGCTGCGCGCAGGTCACCGCCGAGGCGATGCCACGGCTGAAGACCCTCAAGGACCTCTCCGACTACTGGATCGAGGTCAACCGGATCGAGAACGAGGCCGACAAGCTCTACCGCCGGCTGCTCTCGCGGCTCTACAGCGGTGAGTTCGACGCCCTGGAGATCCTGAAGCTCAAGGAGGTCGCCGACCAGCTGGAGGAGGCCGCCGACGCGTTCGAGCACCTCGCCAACGTGGTCGAGACGATCGCCGTCAAGGAGTCCTAGACCCGAATGGATCTCTGCTGATGGACGCCGCCTTCATCGGTCTGGTCGTCATCGTCCTGGTGGCGCTGGCGTTCGACTACACCAACGGCTTCCACGACGCCGCCAACGCGATCGCGGTCGCGGTGTCGACCAAGGCCCTGACCCCCCGCGTCGCGCTCGCCCTCGCCGCGGTCATGAACCTGGTCGGTGCGCTGCTCTCCACCGAGGTCGCCAAGACCGTTGGCGAGGGGATCATCGATCCACCCGAGGGCAACAACGGGCTGGAGATCGTCTTCGCCGCCCTGGTGGGCGCGATCGTGTGGAACCTGATCACCTGGTGGTACGGCATCCCGTCCTCGTCGTCCCACGCGCTGATCGGCGGGCTGGTGGGCGCGGCGCTGGCCGCAGCGCACTCGGTGCAGTGGATGGGCGTCCTCGACAAGGTCATCATCCCGATGATCGTCTCGCCGCTGGTGGGCTTCGGCCTCGGTTACCTGTTCATGCTGGCCCTGCTGTGGACGTTCCGTCGGTCGCACATCAGCAAGGCGAACCGCAACTTCCGCTACGCGCAGATCGTCAGCTCCGCGACGATGGCGCTGGGGCACGGCATGCAGGACGCCCAGAAGACGATGGGCATCATCACCCTGGCCCTGTTCACCGCCGGCGAGATCGACACCTTCGAGGTGCCCTTCTGGGTGGTCCTGGCCGCGGCCGGCGCGATCAGCGCCGGCACCTACGCGGGCGGCTTCCGCATCATGCGGACGCTCGGCCGCAGGATCATCCAGCTGACGCCGACCGGCGGCTTCGCCGCGCAGACGGTGGCCTCGAGCGTGATGGTCACGACCGCGACGGTGTTCGCCGTCCCGGTGTCGACGACGCACATCACCACTACCTCGATCATGGGCGTCGGCTCCACGCGGCGGCTCTCGGCCGTCCGCTGGGGCGTGGCGGGCAACATCGTCGTCGCCTGGGTCGTGACCCTGCCGGCGGCCGCCGCGGTGGCCGCGGTGGCCTACTTCATCACCGACTTCGCGGTCGGGTAGCTCCCGGTGGCCGGCGACGGGAGCCCCGCTCCGTCCACCGTCGCGCTGGGCACAGCGCGCGGCCGGTGGCTGCTCACCGCCACGGTGCTCGCCTCGGGCATGGCGTTCCTGGACGCCACGGCCGTGCAGGTGGCGCTGCCGACGCTGGGCCGCGAGCTCGGCGCCTCGCTGTCGGACCTGCAGTGGATCATCAACGGCTACACGCTCCCGCTGGCCGCGCTGATCCTGATCGGCGGCTCGCTGGGTGACCGCTACGGCCGGCGCCGGGTCTTCCTCATCGGCGTCGCCTGGTTCGCGGCGGCGTCGCTGCTCTGCGGGCTGGCCCAGACGCCCGGCCAGCTGATCGCGGCGCGGGCCCTGCAGGGCGTCGGAGGGGCCCTCCTGACGCCCGGCAGCCTGGCCCTCATCCAGTCCTCGTTCCGGCCCGCCGACCGCGCACCGGCGATCGGCGTGTGGTCGTCGCTGTCCGGCGTCGCAGGGCTGGTCGGACCGTTCCTGGGCGGCGCCCTCATCGACCTGGCCAGCTGGCGGTTCGTGTTCCTGCTCAACGTCCCGCTGGCCGTGCTCGTCCTCGCCGTGGCCGGGAAGCACGTGCCCGAGAGCCGCGATCCGGGGCCGCACGGCCGCTTCGACGTCCTGGGTGCGGTGCTGGGCGCCGTCGCCCTGGGTGCGCTCACCTACGCCCTCATCACCGCGGGCGAACGGTGGGGCCCCGAGGTCGTCGTCGCCGCGGTCGTCGCGACGGCGACGGGGGCGCTGTTCGTCCTCCGCGAGCGACGGACACCCGCCCCGATGCTCCCGCCGCGGCTGTTCGCCGACCGGCAGTTCACCGGCGCCAACCTCGTCACCCTCGCCGTCTACGGGGCGCTCGGCGGCAGCTCGCTGTTCATCGTCCTGCAGCTGCAGGGTGTGCTCGGCTACGGCGCGACCGCGGCAGGCGCGGCGACGCTGCCCACGATCCTGCTCATCACGCTGCTGTCGCCCCGGGCCGGTGCGCTCGCCACCCGGATCGGCCCGCGGCTGCCGATGACCGCGGGCCCGCTGACCGTGGCCGTCGGCACGCTGCTGCTCGTCGGCGTCGACGGCAGCGCCCCCTACTGGGTCGAGGTGCTGCCGGGCAGCGTGCTGCAGGGCCTCGGGATGGCGCTGACCGTCGCGCCGCTGACAGCCAGCGTCCTGGGCGCCGCCCCCGACACGCTGGCCGGCGTGGCCAGCGGCGTCAACAACGCGGTGGCCCGGGCGGCCCAGCTGCTGACGGTGGCCGCGCTGCCGGTCGTCGTCGGGCTGTCGGGCAGCGACTACGCGGAGCCCGCCGCCCTGACCGACGGGTACCGGGCCGCCATGCTCGTGTGCGCCGGGCTGTTCGCGGCGGGAGGCGCCGTGGCGTGGGTGACCATCCGGAACGACCTCCTCAGCACCGGATCCCACTGACTGGACCGCGCGTGCCGCATAAGCGCATCGGTCTGGTAGACATAGCGCCGTGACGCGACCGACGACGCTGCTGCTGGTGAGCCGCCTGCACGTCGATCTGCTGCGAGTCTGCACCGCCGCCTGTCCGGGCTGCTGAGCTCCCCGCGCCCTTCCCGGCGCCCCCTCGCCTCGCCCCCCTCTCGTTCCCGCGGGCCCCCGTGCGCCTGCGCCCCCTCTTGAGACCCGGAGTCGGTCCCCCGTGAAGACCCTGATCCTGCTCGCCCTCGCGGGCCTCGGCGCCCAGCTCGTCGACGGCAGCCTCGGCATGGCCTACGGCGTCACCTCGACGACGTTGCTGCTCGCCATCGGCACCAACCCCGCCGCCGCCTCCGCCACGGTCCACCTCGCCGAGATCGGCACCACGCTGATGTCGGGGCTGTCGCACTGGAAGTTCGGCAACGTCGACTGGAAGGTCGTCGCCAAGATCGGCGTCCCCGGCGCGATCGGCGCCTTCGCCGGTGCCACCTTCCTGTCCCACCTCTCCACCGAGCTCGCCGCCCCGGTGATGTCGCTGATCCTGCTGGTGCTCGGCGCCTACATCCTGCTGCGCTTCACGCTCCGGGGCATCGACCGCCGCAACCTGGGCAAGCCGATGCGCAAGCGTTTCCTCGGGCCGCTGGGCCTGGTGGCCGGGTTCGTCGATGCGACCGGCGGCGGCGGCTGGGGTCCGGTGGGCACCCCGGCCATCCTGGCCAGCGGCCGCATGGAGCCCCGCAAGGTCATCGGCTCGATCGACACCTCCGAGTTCCTCGTCGCGCTGGCCGCCTCGCTCGGCTTCCTCTTCGGGCTGGGCGGGGAGGGCATCAACGCCGGCTGGGCACTGGCCCTGCTCATCGGTGGCCTGATCGCCGCGCCGATCGCCGCGTGGCTGGTGCGCCACGTCCCGCCGCGGCTCCTGGGCTCGCTGGTGGGCGGCATCATCCTGCTGACCAACACCAGGACGCTGCTCAAGAGCGACTGGATCGACGCCGCCGACGGCACCCGCTACGCCGTCTACGCCGTCATCTACGCGATCTGGGCCGCCGCCGTCGTGTGGTCCTTCCGCGAGTACCGCAAGGACCAGGCGCTGGAGTCCGCCGACGCCGTCGCCGCGGAGGCCGCCCGCAAGGCGGAGCTCGCCGACGCCAACGTCGTCGAGGACCTCGACCGGGACGAGCAGCTCATCGCCGGGCGCCCCAGCGCCCCGCGCGACTGAACCGCACCCCGAGCCGGGATCACCGGCCCAGCAGCTGCGCCTCGAGTTCCAGGGGCAGGCCGGGCTCCGGGCGCTGAACGATCGGCGCCGGAGCCGGCCGCTCGTGGGTCTGCATCCAGGCCCACGTGTCGGCCACCGTCTCGCGGAGGGGGCGGCTGGGCAGGCCCAGCCGGCGGGCGCGGGCCGTGTCGACGTCCCAGGCCGTCCGCGCCATCTCCCGCGGCAGCCACAGCGGCAGGTGCACCCACGGCTGCACCTCGGCCGCGAGCAGCTCCTCCTCGGGCAGCGGCACCCACTGCGCGTCGCTCCCGGTCACCTCGCGGCAGAGGTCCAGCAGGCCGCCCAGCGTCGTCATCCCGGCGGGGCCGGTCGCGTTCACGGCACCGGTCCGGCCCTCCTCGGCCATAGCCACCAGCCAGCCGGCGAGGTCGCGGGCGTCCACCAGCGCGATCGGCTGCTCCAGGGCGTCGGGGACGACGACCCGTCCGCCCCGGGCGATCCGCTCCAGCCACCACCCCAGTCGGTGGATCGGGTCCGAGGGCCCGACGATGAGGCCCGCGCGGGCGGTGAGGAAGCCGGCGCCGACGGCCGCGGCGAGCACGCGCTCGGCGTGCGCCTTGTTCGGCCCGTAGTCGTCGTCCGCGCTGTCCCACGTCGGCTCGTCGTCCTCGGGCCCGACCGGCCCGGGCGGCCAGCCGCGGTAGGCGTTCAGGCTGCTGACGAACGCGTAGCCGTCCACGTCGGCCAGCGCCGCCGCCGCGTGCACCGCTGCGGCCCGCGTCTGGCAGGAGGTGTCGACGACGAGCTCCGGCACCCAGCCCGCGAGCGCCAGGGTCAACGCGTCCGGGTCGTCCCGGTCGCCGTGCAGAGCCCGGGCTCCGTGCGGCGGCTCCCCCGAGACGCCGCGGGTGAACGTGGCGACGTCGTGCCCGCGTTCGAGCGCCGCCGCGACCACGTGCCGACCGAGGAAGTGGGTGCCGCCGAGCACGAGGAGCCGCATGCCCTCAGCCCAGCGGACCCGCTCCCCCGCTGTCCAGCCGGTTCACCACCGGCGTAGCGCCCTCTCAGACGGCGCGGCGGTACGCCTGCGGGACCTGGGGCAGCGGCGTGGACCGGGCGGCGGCCAGCACCATCTGCGGCGAGCGCGGCAGCCCGCGGCGGGTGCACAGCCGCAGCGCCCGGGCGCCGGTGAGCACGTCGGTCTCCGGCGGGACCACGAGCAGGTCGGCGCGCCGGCTCCCGCCGTCCCAGGTCAGGCAGACCACGAGCGGGTCCATGCTGCGGAAGCCCCCGGTGCGGACGACGCGGTCACGCAGGACGAGCTTGCGCGCGGTGGGCTGGTCCCAGGCGTCCAGGGAGTAGGTGAAGCGCTCGATCCGCACCCCACGGCGGTCGAGCTCCGCGATCAGCTCGGGCAGCTCGACCTCGAGGTCGTGGCTGCGCGGGAACCACGCGCCGTCGAAGGCGGAGCCGCCGTCCCCGGCGCCCTCCCGCAGGCTCACCCGGACATCGATCCCGCCCCTGAAGCTGTTCTCCACCGGAGCCGTTCGGGTGATCGTCGTCATGCGTGCGGCCGCCTCTCGTGCACTCGTCCCCCGGAGTCATGACCCATGACCCCGACAAGAACGTAGGCGGCGTGCCGCGCGCGTCCTGGTGCACGAGCGACGGGCGTGGCGGCCTGCTCCGGCCTGTCGTCACCACCTGTGCGCGGCTCGCCACGACAACGCCCCCGCACCGCCGAAGCGGTACGGGGGCGTGGGCGGCCCCGCTGCAGGGGCCCGCCGCGAGCGTGCGAGCGGCGGGGGGCAGCGGGATCCTTTCTCAGACCGGCTTGGGCTTCTTGTTCTTCGCCTTGCCGCGCTCGGTCTGGTCGAGGACCACCTTGCGGATGCGGACGGTGGCCGGGGTGACCTCGACGCACTCGTCCTCGGCGCAGAACTCCAGCGCCTGCTCCAGGTTCAGCACCCGCGGCGGGATCAGCCGCTCGAGCTCCTCGGAGGTGCTCTTGCGCATGTTGGTGAGCTTCTTCTCCTTGGTGATGTTCACGTCCATGTCGTCCGGACGGGAGTTCTCACCGACGATCATGCCCTCGT
>JBEPZM010000174.1:0-7652 GCA_041640835.1 Blastococcus sp. | reverse complement strand
CACCGAGCGCCGCGGTCAGCTCCGCCGGGCGCAGCGCGGGCAGGTCGGAGGAGAGGGCCGCCACCGCGTCGCCGGAGGCAGCCTCCGCGCCGTGCTCGAGCGCGGCGTTCAGGCCGCCGTCCGGCTGGTCGGCCACGGTGCGGGCGCCCAGCCCCCGTGCCAGGTCCGCGGCGGCCGGCTCGTCGGTGACCACGACGACCTCCGCGACCAGCGGGCACGCCCGCGCGGCGGTGACGGTGTCGGCCAGCAGCGCCAGCACCAGGGCCTCGTGGGCGTCGGCGGGGT
The DNA here is from genome assembly GCA_041640835.1 of Blastococcus sp. Taxonomy (GTDB): domain Bacteria; phylum Actinomycetota; class Actinomycetes; order Mycobacteriales; family Geodermatophilaceae; genus Blastococcus. The sequence goes on along the minus strand of JBEPZM010000174.1, from coordinate 7,367 downwards.
GTGCGGCCCGGTCGGTGAGCGGCCGCAGCCGGGTCTTGGCCACGGCGAGCCGCTTCGCCGGGACGACGACCGACCAGGCAGGCACGGCGACCATGTGAACACATCCGCGTCGGAGGGTGGTCCACGCCGTCCCGGACCCGGTGGTCCGCCCGGAGCGGGGAAGGGTCGATCATGGGACAGATCACAGCGACGGGGAGGCGATCCGGTGGCGGAGGAGAGGTCCTGGGCGGACCCGGGCGGGGCCGGTGCGCTCGTGCCCCCGCAGGCAGCGAACCGGCGTCCCGGGAAGTGGCGCACCCGCGGCCGCATCGGCTGGGCGTTCTGGCTGTGCATCGCCGTGGTCTTCCCCGCCTCGAAGCTGATGTTCCGGATCCGCTACCGCCACGGCGAGCGGCTGCCGACCAGCGGGCCGGTGCTGCTCGTGGCCAACCACGTCTCGATCCTCGACCCCCTCGCCTGCGCCCGGCTCGTGTTCGACCACGGCCGGATGCCGCACTTCCTGGCCAAGGAGTCGGTGTTCAAGGGCCTGGCCGGCGCGATCCTGCGCTCGGCCGGCCAGATCCCGGTCGCCCGCTACTCCTCCGAGGCGCAGGGGGCGCTGGCCGCGGCCCAGGAGGATCTGGCGGCCGGCAACCTCGTCGTCATCTACCCCGAGGGCTCGGTCACCCGGGATCCGCACTGGTGGCCGATGCAGTCCCGCACCGGCGCCGCCCGGCTGGCCCTGACCACCGACGCCGTGGTGCTCCCGGTCGCCCAGTGGGGCCCCCAGCGGCTGCACGACTACCACGCCAGGAAGCTGCACCTGCGTCTGCGGACCCCGACCGAGTACCTCGTCGGCGAGCCGATCGACCTCTCCGAGATCCGGGCGCAGCTGCGCGCCGGACGCCCGCTGACCGCTGAACTGCTGAAGGAGACGACCGATCTGATGATGGGCCGCGTGCGCGACCAGCTGGCCGAGCTCCGCGGGGAGCCGGCACCCGTGCTGTTCCACCCGCGGCCACGGCGCGAGCTGCCCGGCGACCTCCCCGGGGGTGCCGCGTGAGGCGCGCCGCCGTCCTGGGCGCCGGCTCCTGGGGGACGACCTTCGCCAAGGTCCTCGCCGACGCCGGCTGCGACGTCGCGCTGCACGCCCGCCGTCCCGAGCTGGTGCAGGCGATCACCGACGACGGCGAGAACCGCGACTACCTGCCGGGGATCCGGCTGCCGTCGGCGGTGCGGGCCACCGCCGACGCCGAGGAGGCGCTCGCGGGCGCCGACGTCGTCGTCCTCGCGGTGCCCTCGCAGTCGCTGCGGGACAACCTCACGGCCTGGACGCCCCTGCTGCCGCCCGACGCCACGCTGCTGAGCCTGATGAAGGGCATCGAGCTCGGGACGACGAAGCGGATGAGCGAGGTCATCTGCGAGGTGACCGGCGCCGGCGCCGACCGGGTGGCGGCGCTCTCCGGCCCGAACCTGGCCCGCGAGATCGCCGAGGAGCAGCCCGCCGCGACGGTCATCGCCTGCACCGACGCCGACCGCGCCGCCGCGCTGCAGGTCGCCTGCCACACCCGGTACTTCCGGCCGTACACCAACGCCGACCTGGTGGGCTGCGAGCTGGGTGGGGCGGTCAAGAACGTCATCGCGCTGGCGTGCGGCATCGCCGAGGGGCTCGGGTTCGGCGACAACACCCGCGCCTCGCTGATCACCCGCGGGCTGGCCGAGACCGCCCGCCTGGGCCTCGCGCTGGGCGCCGAGCTCACCACCTTCGCCGGCCTGGCCGGCCTGGGCGACCTGGTCGCCACCTGCAGCTCGCCGCTGTCCCGGAACCGGACCTTCGGGGAGAAGCTGGGCCGCGGCATGTCGGTGGAGGCGGTGCAGGAGAGCACCCGCCAGACCGCCGAGGGCGTGAAGAGCTGCCGCTCGGTGCTGGACCTGGCCCGCGCGCACGGCGTCGACGTCCCGATCACCGAGGCCGTCGTCCGCGTCTGCCACGAGGGCGAATCGCCCGCGCAGATGGTGAAGGAGATCATGTCGCGCGAGGCCAAGCCGGAATGAGCGACAGCTGGGGCGACGGCACGCGCTCGGTGCGGGCGGGGGAGCAGCCCGCCGTCCCGGGGGCCCCGCTGCGGCCCTCGCCGGTGTTCGCGGCGCCCTTCCACCTCGGGGACCTGCCACCGCGGGCCGGCGGCGTGGACGCCTACGCCCGGACCGAGCAGCCGACGCTGCGCGACTTCGAGGCCGCGGTCGGGGAGCTCGACGGCGGCCGCTGCCTGTCCTTCGCCACCGGCATGGCGGCGCTGACCGCGGCGGTGCTGGCCTGCGCGGGCAGCGGCGACCGGGTGGTGCTGCCGTCGGACGGCTACTACGCGACCCGCCTGCTGGCTGCCGAGGAGCTCACCCGGTTCGGCATCGAGGTGGTGCAGGTGTCCACCCCGGACGTCGAGCGGTTCGCCGCCGACGGCGGGCTCGACGGCGTGCGGATGGTGCTGCTGGAGACGCCCAGCAACCCCCAGCTCGACGTGTGCGACATCGCCGCGGTGGCCCGGGCCGCGCGGGCGGCCGGCACGCTGGTCGCCGTCGACAACACCACGGCGACGCCGCTCGGTCAGCGGCCGCTGGCCCTCGGCGCGCACCTCACGGTCGGCAGCGACACCAAGGCGCTGACCGGGCACAGCGACGTGCTGCTCGGGCACGTCAGCACGACCGACGACGAGCTGTACGCGCGGCTCAAGGGCTTCCGCGACCGCACCGGCAGCACGCCGGGGCCGTTCGAGGCCTGGCTCGGGCACCGGTCGATGAGCACGCTGGACCTGCGGCTGGCCCGCCAGGCCGCGAACGCCGCCGCGGTCGCCGAGCTGCTGGCGTCCTCGCCGGCGGTCACCGGGCTGCGCTGGCCGTGGCGGGCCGGGGATCCCTCGGCCGGGCTGGCCGCCCGGCAGATGCTGCGGCCGAACGGCGTGCTCTCGTGCGAGCTCGCCGACGAGGACGCCGTCGCCCGCTTGCTGGGTGCCACCCGGCTGTGGGCGGCCGCCACGAGCTTCGGTGGGGTGCACAGCACGATCGACCGGCGGGCGCAGTGGGGCGGCGACGCCGTTCCGCCGGGGTTCGTGCGGCTGTCGTGCGGCATCGAGGACACCGCCGACCTGGTCGCGGACCTGTCAGTCGCCCTGGCTGCCCTGGACTGAGCGGGCCGCGCGGCGGGCACCGACACCCCGCGCCGTCAGCCAGAAGCTCAGCCCCCAGTAGTAGACGACGTAGGCCAGCGACGCGGCGACGACCCACGGCGACGGGTCGGGCAGCTGCACCACCAGCACCGCGTAGGTGACCAGCCACACCAGCGTGAAGGCCAGCGTGAAGGCCCGCAGGGCGCCCATCCGCGACGGGTAGAGGTAGCGGATCGGCACGAAGACGAGCACGGCGAAGACGAGGAGCGCCACGCACGTCACCAGCTCGCTGGTGTCCAGCACGATCACGTAGAACGCGACGACGTTCCAGTAGCTCGGGAAGCCGAGGAAGAAGTGGTCGGAGGTCTTCGCGTCCACCCGGCAGAACTGGTAGCAGGAGGCCAGCAGCGGGATCGCGGCTATGACCCGGCCCACCCAGCTCTCGGGCAGGTGGCCGGTGGTCCACAGCAGCACGATCGGGGCGAAGACGTAGGTCAGGTAGTCGACGATGTTGTCCAGCAGGGCGCCGTCGAACCAGGGGATCGTCTCCTTGACCCGGAACCGCCGGGCGAGCATGCCGTCGGTGCCGTCGACGAACAGCGTGGCGAGGCCCAACCACAGGGCCGCCTCGACCTCGCCCTCCAGGGCCGCCAGGACGATGAGCAGGCCCAGCACCGACCCGCTGGCGGTGTACAGGTGCACCGCCAGACCGGCCAGCCGCTGTCCTCGGGAGAACGTCTCCACCGGGGAGGCTGCCTGATCCTGCACGCGACGAGGCTGCCACACCCGGCGCGGCTCGGCGGGACGACGCGGGCGCCGGGGACCGGCAGCTAGGGTCGGTCCGATGAACGGGCAGGCAGGCAAGGTGCGCGTCGCGGTCGTGTTCGGGGGCCGCAGCGCCGAGCACGCCATCTCCTGCGTCTCGGCCGGGAGCGTCATGGCCGCTCTCGATCCCGAGCGCTACGAGGTCGTGCCGGTGGGCATCGCCCGCGACGGCCGGTGGGTGCTGGCCGACCCCGACCAGCGGCTGGCGATCACCGACGGCGTGCTGCCCGAGGTGTCCGGCGGCACGGCGGTCTCCCTGGTCGGCGACCCCGAGGGCCGCGGCCTGGCGGTGCTCGAGCCGGGCGTGGCGGTCGGGCAGGCGCTGACGGAGGTCGACGTCGTCTTCCCGGTGCTGCACGGCGCCTACGGCGAGGACGGGACCATCCAGGGGCTGCTGGAGATGACCGGCCTGCCCTACGTGGGCTCAGGGGTCTTCGCCAGCGCCGCCTCCATGGACAAGGAGTTCACCAAGAAGCTGCTGGCCGCCGCGGGGCTGCCGCAGGGCGAGCACGTCGTCCTGCGCGACGCGCACGGCGCCATCTGCGCCGACCCGTCCGTGCTGGACGACGCCGCCCGGGAACGGCTGGGCCTGCCGGTGTTCGTGAAGCCGGCCCGCGCCGGCTCCAGCATCGGCATCACCCGGGTGACCGACTGGGCGCAGTTCCCGGCCGCCGTGGCCGAGGCCGCCGCCCACGATCCGAAGGTGATCGTGGAGGCCGCCGTCCCGGGCCGGGAGATCGAGTGCGGCGTGCTCGCCGCGCGCGGCACCGGGCTGCCGGAGGCGAGCCTGCCGGCGGAGATCCGGCTGCGCGAGGGCGTGGACTGGTACGACTTCGCCGCCAAGTACCTCGACGACGCCGCCGACTTCGACATCCCCGCCGACCTCGCCCCGGAGCAGATCGAGGCGGTGCAGGCGGCCGCCCGCCGCGCCTACCTGGCCCTGGACTGCCAGGGGCTGGCACGGGTGGACTTCTTCCTGGGCACCGGCCCGGACGGCGAGGACCTCCTGGTCATCAACGAGGTCAACACCATGCCCGGGTTCACCCCGATCTCGATGTTCGCCCGGATGTGGGCGGCCACCGGCGTCGACTTCGCCGAGCTCGTCGACCGGCTCGTCTCCGGCGCCCTGGCCCGGCGGTGAACTCCGGGCGGGGGTCCGGCGCGCACCGGGCCGCCGTCCTGCTCGCGCTCGTCCCCGTCCTGATCGCCGTCCCCGGCTGCACGGGAGAGGGCGCGGTCGTCGCCGACGCCGCCCCGGCGGAACCGGGCACGCCCGACGAGCTCGAGCCCCTGGTCGCCGACGAGGTCGCCTCGGGGCTGCCGCGGCTCCCCGACGACGCGATCACCCCGCCGGCGGGCGCCAAGCGGGTGGAGGACGTGGCCGGCTACTCCGACGACCCGGCGCGCGAGCGCGCGGTCCTCGAGGACTACGGCTACCTGCACGGCTGGGAGCGCTTCTGGGGGTCGGGCACGGGGAAAGGGCCGCAGACCGGGATCTTCGTCGACCAGTTCGAGGAGTCCGGAGGGGCGCTCGCCTACGCCGAGGACCTCGCGCGCAACGACGCCGAGCACTACGGCGGGCTGCTCAGCGAGGGGTCGCCCGACCTGCCGTCCGACTGCTGGCGGCTGGTCGTCGACGAGGCGCGCCCCGACCAGGGCCTGGCCGGCCCGTCCGCCTTCGCCTGGTGCACGCAGGGCCGCTTCAGCGTCTCGGTGAGCGCCGTCGCCGAGTCGGTCGACGCCGCCACCGAGGAGATCGGCGCGGTGGTCGCCGACCAGCTGGACCGGCTGCCCCCCGCGTGACCGGCCGCCGGGCCTCATTCGGCGGGGTCGGGCTCCTGGTAGGGCAGGGCCTGGGCCAGCGGTGTCGTCAGGGCCGTCACCGGGCCGCTGTCGACGTCCGCCGGCAGGCGCACCTCCACGTAGACCGGCCGGTCGACAGTCGTCCAGACGGTGGTCTCGGCGTCGCTGGTGTCGACGTGCCACTGGACGCCGTTGATCTGGATCGCCGAGGCGCCCACGGTCCAGCCGGTGGGCCGGTCGACCCCGCACACCAGGACGACGGGCGGTTCGCCCCACGCGTAGACGAACGGGGAGTCGGAGTCGACGGGCCGGGACTGCTCGCCGGCCAGCTCCAGCGGCAGCGAGCGCATCACCGCCTCGCAGGGCTGCACCGCCTCCGGGGGCGCCGGCGGGACGGTCACGGGCAGCGGAGGGAGATCGGCGCGCTGGGGTGCTGCCGTGCCGTCGATCTCGGCCGGCGCCGTGGCCTCGTCGTCGCCGGCGTCGTTCCCGAGGACGTTGGCCAGGATCACCAGCACCGCGACCACCGGCACGAGCACGGCCGTCGCGATCAGGGCGATGCGCCGCAGCGGGTCGGCGGGGCGCTCCGTGGACGGCGGCTCCGTGGACGGCGGCTCGGCGGGCGGCGGCTCGACGGGGGCCGGGTGCTCGGTCAGGGGATCAGAGCTCGCAGGGGCGTGGCCGGACGTCGGTCAGATGTTGACGACGGGGCAGGTCAGCGTCCGGGTGATGCCGTCGACCGACTGCACCCGGGCCACGACCAGGCGACCGAGCTCGTCGACGGTCTCGGCCTCGGCGCGGACGATCACGTCGTAGGGGCCGGTGACGTCCTCGGCGCGCGTGACGCCGGTGATCTCGCTGATCGTGGAGGCGACCTGGGCGGCCTTGCCGACCTCGGTCTGGATGAGGATGTAGGCGTGGACCACGGGAGATCCTTCCTCCGGCAACTCGGCCGATACGTCGTCCCCGCCAGTTGGCGGACAGGTCGGCAACCTACCCCAGTCACCGGAGGCACCTCGTGAGTCGGCCCCGTCCACCCCTCCCCGCCGACACCGTCGGGGAGGTGGGGGAGTTCGGCGTCATCGCCCGCGTGGTGGCCCGCGCGGGCGCGGCCCGGCTCGCCGAGGTCGGGCCCGGGGACGACGCCGCGGTCGTCACCACGCCCGACGGCCGCGTGGTCGCCACCACCGACGTCCTGGTCGAGGGCCGGCACTTCCGCCGCGACTGGTCGTCGGCGGAGGACATCGGGCACAAGGCCGCCGCGGCGAACCTGGCCGACGTGGCGGCGATGGGCGGGACGACGACCGCGCTGCTGATCGGCCTCGCCTGCCCGTCGGACACCCCGACCGGCTGGCTGGAGGAGGTCGCGACGGGGCTCGCCGACGAGTGCGCGCCCCTGGGCGCCGCGGTCGTCGGGGGAGACACCGTGGCGTCGGCGCCCGGCAGCGACGCCGTGGTGCTGTCGGTGACGGCCCTGGGCGACCTGGGCGGGCGCCCGCCGGTGCTGCGCTCCGGTGCCCGGGTCGGGAACGTCGTCGCGCTCGCCGGCCGGCTGGGCTGGTCGGCGTGCGGCCTGGCGGTCCTCCGCCGCGGCTT
>JBEPZM010000173.1:0-7668 GCA_041640835.1 Blastococcus sp. | reverse complement strand
CACCGATGCGGTCCGGCGCATGGTCGTCGTCCGCGGTGCGGCGACCGCGGCAGGGGCTACCGGGGCGTGGGCCATCGGCAAGGCCACACCGGTGTTCCCCGGCCGCGCGGGCACGATGGGCCTGGCCGCGCTGATCGCCACCCAGCTGGCGCAGACGGCGTGGATGGGCCGGCGCAGCCCGCTGGTCCTGGGAACCGTCGCCGGCTCGCTCGCGGTTCTCGTCGCGATCGTGCAGACCCCGGGAGTGAGCCGGTTCTTCGGGTGCACGCCGCTCGACCCGCTGTCGTGGGCCGCGGTCATCGGCTCGGCTGTCGTCGGTGCCGTGGGCGCGGAGGTCGTCCCGAGGCTGGCGGCGCGCGGCCGGGCCGTCTCCTCCTGACGAGGGAGACGCGGTCAGGACGGCCGAGAAGTGGGACGATGCAGTTCCCATGAAGTGGTCCGGCGTCCCCGAGGTGGCGACCGCGCGCGTGATGACCCAGGCGCTCGGCACCCTGTACGTCTTCGGTGGCGTCGCCAGCCTGCTCGCCGTCATCGGCGCCGACAACACCTGGTCCGACCGCGCGCCTGTGGCCGGCCTCGCGCTGTCCGCGCTGAGCGCCGGCGCCGTCGTCTTCCGGTTCGGCGCCCGGTGGCCGCGGCCGGCCTTCCACGTCGCCGTCCTGCAGGCCACGATCGTCGTCGTCGCCGGGGTGGTGCTGAGCGCCGATGCGCCCACGGCCGTGGCCATCGGCGCCCTGACCAGCTTCCTCGCGATCGCCGCGTGCTTCTTCTTCAGCCTGCCGCTCGCCGTCCTGCACACGACAGTCGCCCTGATCGGCCTCACCGTCGGCCTCATGGCGCAGGGCGACGTCACGCTGCCCACCGCGCTCTCGCTCGACGCGATGGTGATCGGCCTCAGCGTGGTGACCCGCGGCCTCGTGCTGCGCGCCTCCAGCGCCAACCGCGACCCGCTCACCCGCCTCACCAACCGCCGCGGCTTCGACCAGGCGCTGCACGAGCTCATGCGCACGGTGTCCCGCACCGGCGAGCCGTTGTCGGCCGCGCTGCTGGATCTCGACCACTTCAAGGCCATCAACGACACCCAGGGCCACGACGCCGGCGATCGGGTGCTGCGCCAGGTCGCCAAGGTCTGGGGCCGGTCCCTGCCGCCGACGGCGGTGCTCGCGCGGCACGGCGGCGACGAGTTCGCCCTGCTGCTGCCCGGCGTGCCCGGACCCGAAGCGCTGGAGCTCGTCTGCCGCACCAGCAAGCTGCACCCGGAGATCCGCATGTCCTGCGGCGTCGCCGAGCACGAGCTGGGCGAGAGCGCCGCGCAGCTCATGCGGCGCGCCGACCTGGCCCTCTACACCGCCAAGGCCGCCGGCCGCGGACGCTGCGAGCTCGGCGCCGGCTCCGTCGCCTCGGACCTGGTCGCCGACCTCACCGCCGCCCTCGATGGCGGCGACATCACCGTGCACTTCCAGCCGATCGTCGACCTGCGCGCGGACGCCGTCGTCGGCGTCGAGGCGCTGGCCCGCTGGACCCATCCGGAGCGTGGCCCGGTCCGGCCGGACGAGTTCATCGCCGTCGCCGAGCAGCACGGTCTCATGCCCCGCCTCGGCGAGCAGGTGTTCCGCTCCGCCTGCACCCAGCTCGCCGAACTGCACGCCACCACCGGCCGACGCCTGCGCCTCGGCGTGAACGTCTCCGGCCGCGAGCTGTCCGACCCGACCTACCCCCAGCGGATCCGCGCCGTCCTCGCCGAGACCGGCTGGCGGGCACAGGAGACCGTTCTCGAGGTGACCGAGAGCCTCGTGGAGGCGGAGTCCTCCACCGCCGTGGCCGCGCTGCACGAGCTGCGCGCGCTCGGCTTCGGCGTCGCCATCGACGACTTCGGCACCGGCTTCTCGTCCCTGAGCCGCCTGGACACCCTGCCCTCGGCGATCCTGAAGCTCGATTCCTCGTTCACCGCGACCCTCGCCAGCTCGGAGCGCCGCGCGACGATGCTGCGCAGCATCGTGGGCATGGCCCACGTGCTGGGCATGGACGTCGTCGCCGAGGGCGTCGAGACGGCGGAGCAGGACGCGCTGCTGCGCGCCATCGGCTGCCGGTTCGGGCAGGGATACCTCTACGGCCGGCCCGCACCGCTGGCGGACGTCGTCCCGCTGCTCGAGCGTCGGGCCGAGCCCGCCCCCGCGCTGCGCGGCTGACCCTCAGGCGATTCCATCCGCCGACCCGCGAGCCGCCTCGCGCCAGCGTCGTCGCGACTCGCGGACGTGCCGGTACAGCGGGTGCGACGAGTTGGCCGACTTCGTCGCACGCGAGGACATCGACTACGAAGACGACATCGACTAGGAATGGGCGCCGCGACCCATGGCGATGCCGTCATGGGCCACATCCACGGGGAGCCCGATGTCCGAGAGCACTGCTGCGCAGCCTGCGTCCGACGAGCCAGAGACGAGTGCGCAGCCGGTCCCGGCCGGCCAGTCCCGACCATGGAAGGCCCTGGCGGGGGCCCTGGCCGTCGGCCTGGTGGTCGGCGGCGGCCTCGGTGCAGGCGCCGTAGTCCTCGCCTCCGGCGACCCTTCTGACACCGCCGAGTACCAGGCGCTGGAGCAGGATCTCCGTCAGGCGGAGCGGTCAGCTGACAGGGCGGAGCGCTCAGCCGAGAGAGCCGAATCGAATGCTGAGGCCGCGACGTCGTCGGCAGCCCCGAGCAGCTCCTCCGGGAACGCCGCCGGGAACGGCGCCGGATCTGTCGGTGAGGTTGGCCAGACGATGACCAACGAGGGCGTCACTCTCACCGTCACAGCAGCTCGCGTCGCCGACGTCATCGAGCTGAACCAGTCGAGCTACCAGCAGGGGTCGGGCTACGAGACATACACGCAGGTGCCCCCTGCCGCCGGCGGCAAGTACGTCATCGTCGATACGCACATCGTCAACGACGGCCAGGTCAGCATGGACCTGACGTGCAGCTACCCGATTGCCACAGTGCTGGTGGACGACCGCGACAGGCAGTTCGACACCATCGACAGCCTCTACGAGATTCGCGACAACCCCGACTGCAATGCCCAGCTACAGCCGGGATTCGAGTCGGAAATGACCTACATCTACATGGTGCCGGCCGACGCCAACATCTCCGGCTTCGCCTTCCGAGACGCCAGCGAACTCGGCAACAACAACGACTTCACCGCCGTGCGGCTCACCCTGTAGCCGCCCAGCGAACCGGAGCAGACGCGCCCTATGGACAAAGGCAGAGGGGCGCCTACAAATCTGAAGGTTCCCGCTCGCCCGACTCGATGACAGGTGCTCCCGCATCCAGCTGTTGAGCCGTTGCTCGTCGTCGGGGACGAGCAACGGCCGGTCGGTGAAGGTGCTGCGCCAATCCTCCCGCTCGTGCAGGGCGCCGCCGCGTGAGCTCAGGGCCTGTCGGGAGGGCGCACTAGCCTTTCCCGGTCATGGCGAAGAGCAGGAAGAAGCAGCGCGGCGACGGCGGTCAGCCGCCGCCCAGCCCCGAGGCGCACCTCGTCGACGCGTTGGGCGACGCCCTCGACAGCCCCACGCCCGGTCCGCTCCTCGCCATCCTCGGGATGCTGCTCGGCGCCACCCGGGGCGAGGGGGCGCCGCCCGTGGCGGAGCTGGTCCGGAACCTGTCCGACATCGGCCGGCCGGAGACCACGGCAGCATCACTCGGCATCGCCACCCTGACCGGCGACGTCGAGCTGCGCCGCCGGTTGCGTCAGGAGATCGGCGCCGCGGGCCAGGTGCTCCCCCGCTGGCTCGCCGAGCTGGACCGCACCGAGCCCGGCGACCGGGCCGTCGAGATCGGCACCGTCTACGGCGACATCGACCACCTGCTGGTCAGCGCCACCGTGCCGGGCGGCCATCCGCTGACCGCCGTCGTCCGGGTGGACAACGAGCTGGGCGGCTTCGCCACCCACGGGTTCCTCGCCGAGCAGCCGCTGGACGCCGTCGTCCCGCAGATCCTCGAGGGCACCGGCCCGGACGCCGCCGCTCGGGACATCCCTCCCGCCGACGCCCGGGCGCGCATCGAGGCCGCCCTCCGCGAACTCCCCGGGGCCGGCCGCGACGAGGACTGGACCGAGCAGCGCGCGCTGGTCGAGTGGCTGGGATCCCTGTTCCCATCCGGCGGCGAGCTCCCGGACTCCGAACTGTCCGACGACGAGCTCGACGAGATCGCCGCCCGCTTCCTCGCCAGCGAATTCGGTCCGGCGTGGTCCGGCAGCACCCTGCGGCTCCTGCTGGACGACGTCCTCGCCTCCGCCAGCGGCAACGGCCGCGGGGATCCGCTGATCTGGAGCCCGCACAACGTGCAGCGCCTGCTCGACCCCGAGCTCTGGTTCCTGGACGCCGATACCCCGTACCTGGAACGGGCACCGGAGCTGCTGCGCTACCTGATCCGCTACGGGCACGCCGAGCGCGGGCTGCGGCCCGAACTGACGGGCCTCGCGCTGGCCGCCGTCGACGCCTCCGCGACCGCGTTCGTCGACGCCGTGCGCAGGTTGGAGGAGGACGACTCCGACCCCGAGTGAGGGTCCAGAGCGCTCGGCTGAGGTGCGTCCTCGCCAAAGGTGCGAAACTGGGGTCAGTCGACCGCCGGCGCTGCGCCTCCACGCCTCGCCGACCGGTCGATGCGCTCCTTCTCCTCAGGAGCGCTGAGGGCCCCCGCGGGACTCGTCACCCACCGAACGAACGGAAACCCTTGGCTCTCATCGCCTGTCCGAACTGCAACAGCGAGGACATCACCGGCACGCCGCAGGCCGACAGCCGGCTGCTCATCACCTGCGGGGACTGCGGGCACGAGTGGCTGCGCGGCGAGGCCCGCCGCGACCCCGGCCGCCCCGCCGTGCAGACGATCGACTCGCTGCACTCCACCTTCCCCACGGCCAAGGACGTCCGTCCCGACGTCCGCGAGCGGGTGGAGCTCCTCAAGGCCGAGTTCCAGCTGGACCACCCCGAGCCCGACCCCGACGTCGCCGCCTTCCGCGAGCGCTACCAGGCGCTGTTCACCGCCGAGGGTCTCGGTGAGGCGTCCCCGGAGCAGCTGCTGCACTTCGCCACCTCCCCCACCCTCGCGAACGCCGGCAACATGTCCGGCCTCAACCGCGCGTGGAAGACCCAGGGCGAGGCGACGGCGGCGCAGAAGGTGCGCGAGTCGATCGAGTACCTGCTGCACGGCCCCGCCAGCCTGCGCATCGAGGACCGGCTCACCCAGCTGATCGACGGCAAGAAGATCGGCCTGCCGTCGTTCAACAAGGAGCCCCTGCTCACCAAGGTGCTCTGCGTCGTCGAGCCCGAGCGCTTCCTGCCGGTGCTCAAGTACACGGCGCCGACCGACGGCAAGAAGGAGATCGCCAAGCTGGTCTTCGACCTCGACCTGCCGGCCGCGGAGAAGGTCGCCTGGACGATCGGGCGCGTGGCGATCTGGAGCAACGACCTGCTGCGCTCGCTCGTCGGCAACGACATCCCCGACCTGCACCAGGCCGTCGCGTTCCTCGCCTGGGCGAAGACCCGCCCGGCGCTGTCGCGCTCCTGACCTGACCCGCTCCTGATCCGCCCGCGAGCCCCGCACCACCGCTGGTGGTGCGGGGCTCGCGCGCGTCCGGGGACCGGTGACCTTCGGCCGTGGACAGCACACCGGACCGGAGCAGCATGGCCGGTGCGGCGACGCCGCAGGGGCGCCGCGCTGTCCCCCAGGAAGGGGGCGTCATGTACGCCCGAACCACGACCGTCATGGCCGACCCGAAGCGCATGCACGAGGGCGTCGCCGACGTCCGCGACAACGTCATGCCCGCCGTCGCCGCGATGGACGGCTACACCGGCCTGTCGATGCTCGTCGACCGCAGCTCCGGCCGCTGCATCGTCACGACCGGCTGGAAGACCGAGGAGGCGATCTCCGCCAGCCGCGACCGGGTGGTGCAGATGCGGCAGCGGGCAGCGGACCGTCTCGGCGCCCGCGACACCGACGTCCAGGAGTGGGAGATCGCCGTCATGCACCGGCTGCACAGCGCGACCGACGACTCCTGCGCCCGCGTCCTGTGGAGCCGTATCGACCCGGCCCGCAACGACGAGACGCTGGACGCCTTCCGCGACCGGATCATCCCGGCCATGGACGACGTACCCGGCTTCTGCAGCCTGAGCCTGCTCATCGACCGGGAGACCGGCCGGGGCTCGCTGACCACCGTCTACGCCGACCGCGCCGCCATGGATGCGACCCGGGACCAGATCACGGCCATGCGCGACGCTTTCACCACGCAGATGGGCGTCACGGTCACCGACGAGGCCGAGTTCGACGTCGTCCTGCACAACCTCCGGGTGCCCGAACTGGTCTGACCGGCGACCGGGCGGCCGGTGAGATCCCGGCCGCCCGTACCCGGCGGCGTCGACGCCCGACGACGGGTGAGGACACGCGCAGCTCCTCCCGGTGGGTCCACCCCCGGAGACCACCGATGACGGTGGCCCTTGACCGGCCGTCCGGCCCGCGAGCACGGTGGCGCTCCGCACGCACACCGCGCGCGGGCGTCAGCGGGGGCTGGCCGGACGAGGTTCCCGATGGCCGTCTACGTGTACCGCTGCGACACCCACGGCGTCACCGAGCGCTCCGTGCCCATCGGGACCGCCCTGCCGACGACCGACTGCCCCACGTGCGGCGCGCGAGCCGGCCGCGTCTTCACCGCCCCGCGGCTCTCCCTCGGCGACCCCGTCCGGCGCGCCCTCATCGACCGGACCCGGCGCACCGCCGAGGTCCCCGACGTCGTCGACTCCCCCGGCCCGCGCCCGCTCGGCCGCCCGCGGGTGCCGACGGATCCCGCCTGGAGCCGGCTGCCGCGCCCCTGACCCCGGCGCCCAGCAGCTCCACCTGCACTGGAACGACCACCCGACATCCGACCCACGGGGGACCGCGAGGCCGTACCCCGAGCGAAGGGACGACCCCATGGCCAGCGTGGGACTTCTGTACGTCGGAGCCGTGCTCATCCTCAACGGCCTCATGCTGCTCGGGCTGGTCGACGCCCGGGCGGCGGCCCCGCTGAACCTCTTCGTCGGCGGCCTGCAGGTGATCACCCCGACGTTCCTGATCTTCACCGCCGACGGCGACCAGAACACCGTCCTCGCCGCCTCGGGCCTCTACCTGTTCGGCTTCACCTACCTGTACGTCGGCATCAACCTGCTCGCCGGCCTCGACGGCACCGGCCTGGGCTGGTTCTCCGCGTTCGTCGCCTGCTGCGCCCTCGTCTACGCAGGGCTGAACTTCGGCCGCCTCGACGACGCCGCGTTCGGGGTCATCTGGCTCTACTGGGCGGTCCTGTGGGCGCTGTTCTTCGTCGTGCTGGGCCTCAAGCGCGAGGAGTGGACCCGGTTCACCGGCCTGGTCGCCGTGGTCGCCGGCATCTTCACCGCCGCCGTCCCCGCCTTCCTGCTGCTCACCGACGTGTGGGCCGACCACACCACCGCCTGGGCGGTCACCCTCGCCGTCCTCTGCACGGCCTCGCTCACGCTCGCCCCCCGGATGCGCGGGGCCCCGCCGGCCGCCGCGGCGACCGCCCGCAGCATGGGCCCGGCGCAGACCAGGCACTCCTTGTTGGCGATCGAGACGATTCCGCCGCCGGCGGCGGCGGCCCTCGTGGCCGCCAGCCCGGCCGCGCCGACGATCGCCGCCATGGTCCAGTC
>JBEPZM010000172.1:0-7713 GCA_041640835.1 Blastococcus sp. | reverse complement strand
GTCGAGCGCCTCGGGGGCGATGCCGTCGCCGCAGACCTTGTCGCGCGGGAAGTCGGCGCGGTCGAGCAGCAGCACCCGGGCCGACGGTGCGGCCCGCCGCGCGGCCAGCGCGGCGGCCGTTCCCGCCGGTCCGGCCCCGACGACGACGACGTCCCAGTGCTCCACCGCACCGACGCTACGGGCTGTTCCCGGCCCCGTCCGGAGGCTCATCCCCGAGCCTGCGAGGGGTGAGGGGGAGGGGGTCCTCTTTCAGCGCCCGGCCAGGGCCCGCTCCGCCCGCTGCTCGGCCAGCAGGGCCCGCCAGCCGTCGCGGTCGTGCTCCACCGGCTGGGTGGCGGCGATGAAGTCGAGCAGCACCTCGGCGAAGTGGTCGGGAGCGGCCAGGTGCGGCCAGTGACCGGCGTCCTCGAACACCTCGACCCGCGCCGAGGGCACCAGCTTCCGCACCGCATCGGCGTGCGCCACCGGCACGATCGGGTCGCGGCTGCCCCAGATGACCAGCATCGGGATGGCCTGGGCCAGGTAGAGCCGGTCGACGGCGGTCACTGACTGCCCCCGGGCGTCAACGACGCTGCGCAGCGTGCGGAGGAACGCCCGGCGGGCCTCGACGTCGGAGAGCGCCAGCATCGCCTCGCCCGCCTCGGCGAGGTCCTGCGCGCGGGTCCAGCCCACGGCCCGGCCGACGGCGTCCAGCGCACGCAGCCCCGAGCGCAGCGGCAGCGGCAGGTGGGTGAGCGCGGTGAGCACCGCCTCGCTGCCCGGCACGGTCGCCGCACGCAGGCTGAGCGAGAGCTCGGGGCCGAGGCCGCCGCTGCCCACGAGCACCAGCCGCTCGCAGCGCTCGGGGAACTGGTAGGCGAACTGGAGCGCGATCCCGCCGCCGAGGGAGTGCCCGACGACGGTCGCCTGCTCGATGTCGAGCACCGAGAGCAGATCCCGCATCCCGTTGGCGTAGCCGGCGATCGAGTAGTCGCCGCGGGGCTTGTCGGAGGAACCGTGGCCCAGCAGGTCGGGGGCGATCACCGTGTGCGAGGCCGCCAGCCGGTCGACGACGCCGGCCCAGGTCTGGGCGCTGTTGCCGATGCCGTGCAGGAGCAGCAGCGGCGGACCCTCCCCGGCGCGGACGAACGCCCGCCGGTGCCCGTGGACCACCCGGGTCTCGCGCGGCAGCGGCGTCGTCGGCATCGCTCCAGTGGAGCACGTGTCTGTTGCCGAGGGGTTACGGCAACCGCAGCGGACTTTCGATGCAGAAAGTCCGCCCCCTTCCCGGACTTTCGGTGCAGAAAGTCCGGGGTGGAGAGGGGATCAGGGGCGCGGGGGCGGGTGCTCGGCGCTCCACTTGCGGGCCGGGTGCTCGTAGCTCGCCACGAAGCGCAGCAGTTCCGCGGCGTCCTGGACCACGCCGAGCGCGTCCAGCCGCGCCGCGTCGAGGTAGCCGTCGTCGACCATGCGGCGCAGCTGGCCCACCAGCGGCTGCCAGAACCCGTCGACGTCGACCAGCGCCGTCGGCTTCGCGTGCAGCCCGAGCATGCCCCAGGTCCAGGCCTCGAACAGCTCCTCGAGGGTGCCCGCGGCCCCGGGCAGCGCGACGAAGGCGTCGGACAGCTCGGCCATGACCGCCTTGCGCTCGTGCATCGTCTGCACGATCTCCAGCCGCGGCAGGCCGGGATGCGCGACCTCGTCGTCCACCAGGTGCTGCGGGATCACGCCGACGACCTCGCCGCCGGCCGCCAGCGCGGCATCGGCGACGACGCCCATCAGGCCGACGTTCCCGCCGCCGTAGACGATGCCGACGCCGGCCCGCGCCAGGTCCGCGGCGAACTCCGCCGCGGCGGCGGCGTGCGACGCGGGCCCGGCGTGCGACCCCGTGAAGACGGCGACGCGCACGAGGTCAGCCGCCGTAGTAGCGGTACACCGGCTCCGCGATGCAGACCGGCTTGTCGCCGCCCTCGCGCTCGATCACGCAGGAGAAGGTGAGCTGCTTGCCGCCGGCGATGTCCTCGATGCCGGCCAGCGTCGCGGTCAGCCGCACCTTGGCGCCCACGGGGACGGGGGAGGGGAAGCGGACCTTGTTCAGGCCGTAGTTCACGCCCATCACCGTGTCGGTGACCCGCAGGACGCCGCCGAACAGCGGGACCAGCAGCGACAGCGTCAGGTAGCCGTGGGCGATGGGGCCGCCGAACGGGCTCTCCTTGGTCGCGCGCTCCGGGTCGACGTGGATCCACTGGTGGTCACCGGTCGCGTCGGCGAAGAGGTTCACGTGCTCCTGCGTCACCTCGTACCACTCGCTGGTGCCCAGCTCGGTGCCGACGAGCCCGGGCAGCTCGGCCATGGTCGTGGTGGTGCTCATAGGGAGATCCTCCGTCGGGAAGCGCTGACGTTGTCTCCTGGAACCTACGTGCTGACCCCGACGGGCCCGGAGTGGTGGGGTTCACTGTGGACGTGTTCGCCTCCACCGACGGCTGGACCTCCTGCGCGCTCGGCCACGAGCACTGGGGCCGGGCGGGCGCGGCCGGCCTGTTCCTGCACCGCGACGGCGCGGACGGGCCCGAGGTGCTGCTCCAGCACCGCGCCCTCTGGTCGCACCACGGCGGCACCTGGGGCACCCCGGGCGGCGCGCTGCACGCCGACGAGCCGCCGCACGTCGGCGCGCTGCGCGAGTGCCGGGAGGAGCTGGGCCTGGTCCCCGACGACGTCGTCCTCGGTGCCCGGTCGGTCGACGACCACGGCGGCTGGGCCTACACGACCGTCCTGGCCCGCCCGGCCCGGCCGATCGACCCGGCGGAGCTGCGCCTGGACGGCGAGAGCGACGGCGTGGCCTGGTGGCCGCTGGCCGGCCTGGACGCCGTGGCGCTGCATCCCGGGTTCGCCGCCTCGCTGGACCGGCTGCGCCCGCTCCTCACCGCGACACCCCAGGACGGCGACACGCCGGGATGACGGGAATCGAGGGGTAGGACTCCCGCCGGATGGGCAGTGCGCCCGGCAGGTAGCAGGCCTCTCGTCTCGAGGAGCAGTCATGCCGCGCCATGCCGCACCCGAGCCCACCCCGGAGCCCCCGGGGACCGTCCAGGACCGGGCGGAGGACGACGCCGAGCGCAGACACATCGTGCGGCTGCTCTCGGTGGCGTGCGCCGCTCTGCTGGTCGCGGCGCCCGTCTGCATCGTCTTCTCCACGGCCCCGCCGGACGACGGCAGCCGGCAGACCGACGTCTTCGCGGGCCCGAGGACGGGGCCGATCGGGCGGGAAGACGACGGCAGCGGTGGAGGCTCCGGCTCCGGCGGCGGGTCGTCGTCCGGCATGCCGTCCGGCTCGGCCGGAGTGCCCGGTCTGCAGGAGGCGGCCAGCGTCGGAGGCGTCGGCGCGATCGACGCGGCCGCCCTCGACCCGGTAGCCGGCAGCTGGGGGACGGGCGGACCGATCGGTCCCGATGGAGCGGTCGCCTCCGGTGCGCCGCCCGGCTCCGGCGCGACCGGTGGTGTGCCCGGCACCCCGGTCCTCCAGGGCGGGAGCCCGGCACCCGGCGCGGTCGGGTCGCCGGTCACCCCGCCGAGCCAGGCCGTGTCCTCGACGCCCGCACCTGCACCTGCACCTGCACCTGCACCTGCACCTGCTCCCGTCCTGCCACCGGCTCCGGCTCCGGCACCCCAGCCGGCTCCCGCCCCGTCGCCCGTGGACTGCCTCTGCGAGGCCCTGGCGCCGGTCACCGAGCCGGTGCAGGAGGTCGTCGGCGGGGTCACCGAGCCGGTGCAGCAGGTCGTCGGCGGTGCGACCGAGCCGGTGGAGAAGGCCCTGGCACCGGTCACCGAGCCGGTGGAGGAGGTCGTCGGCGGGGTGACCCGGCCGGTGGGCGGACTGCTGGGGTGACCTGCGAACTCCACGACACGCGCGGGTGATTCCGGAACAGGACTACTTCGCAACTGTGTTGGGCAGTGGGCGGAGGAGGTCTCCCGTCCCGCTCTCCGAGGAGCAGTGTTGTCCAGCCCTGCCCGTCATGCCGCTCCTGAACCCGCGTCGGTGCGGACGGGCGCGGTCGCCGCGAGGCCCCGGCCGGACCGGCGCCACGCACGCGCCCTGGTGCTGCTCTCCCTCGCCTGCGCCGCGCTGCTGATCGCCGCGCCGCTGGCGATCGTCCGGTCGTCCCTTGCCCCCGACGGCGCGAGCCAGGAGGCCGAGGTCTTCCGCGGCGCCGATCCGGGTGCCGACGGGGGCGACGACGAGGGCGGGGACGGCGACAGCGACGCCGACGGGACGGACGGTGCCCCACCTCCGGCGACCACGCCCGTGGCGCCGACGGCGGCGCCGGGTCTGGACACCGCGGCCGCGGAGGGCTCGCAGGCCGCACCGGCCGCCGAGGGCGCTGCGCCGGGGCAGGGAGATACGGCTCAGGGGTGGACCGGGAGCGCGCCACAGGGCGGCGGAGCCGGGCCGGGCCTGCCCCAGCAGGGCACGACCCAGCCGGGTGCCACGCCGATCCAGATCCTCCCGTCGAAGCCGGTGCCCGCTCCGGCTCAGCAGCCCGCGCAGCAGCAGCCGTCCCAGCAGCAGCCGTCCCAGCAGCAGCCGTCCCAGCAGCCGCCGGCACAGCAGCAACCGGTCCAGCCGCAGCCGCAGCAGCCGGCTCCCCAGCCCGAGCCGGCGCCACCGACCGACGCCGAGGGCGTGCCCTGCCCTTGCACGCTCGTCGGCGGCGTGCTGGTCAGCCTCTCGCGGCTCGTCGGCGGCGTGCTGAAGCCGGTCGGCGGGCTGCTCGGCCAGTGATGCGGGCGGTCGCCCCGTGGGGGCCCTTCGTAAGGTTCGCTGCATGAGCGCCCGCGACGACGTCTCCGAGATCTTCGACAGCTCCGCGTGGCGGCCGGTCGAGGGGTTCGACTTCTCCGACATCACCTACCACCGCGCCGTCGACGCCGGCGTCGTGCGCATCGCGTTCGACCGGCCCGAGGTGCGCAACGCGTTCCGGCCGCAGACCACCGATGAGCTGATCGCCGCGCTGGAGCACGCGCGGCTGTCCACCGACGTCGGCTGCGTGATCCTCACCGGAAACGGCCCCAGCCAGAAGGACGGCGGCTGGGCGTTCTGCTCCGGTGGCGACCAGCGGGTGCGTGGGAAGTACGGCTACGAGGCCTCAGCGGGGGCGAGCGGCCGGCTGCACATCCTCGAGGCGCAGCGGTTGATCCGCTTCATGCCGAAGATCGTGATCTGCGTCGTCCCCGGCTGGGCCGCCGGTGGCGGGCACAGCCTGCACGTCGTCTCGGACCTGACCCTGGCCAGCGCCGAGCACGCGCGCTTCAAGCAGACCGATGCCGACGTCGGCAGCTTCGACGGCGGGTTCGGCTCGGCCTACCTCGCCCGGCAGGTCGGGCAGAAGTTCGCCCGCGAGATCTTCTTCCTCGGCGAGGAGTACACCGCCGCCGACGCGCACGCGATGGGCATGGTCAACCGCGTCGTCCCCCATGCCGAGCTGGAGGCGACCGCGCTGGAGTGGGGCAGGAAGATCGTGGCCAAGTCGCCCACCGCCCAGCGGATGCTCAAGTACTCGTTCAACCTGATCGACGACGGACTCGTCGGCCAGCAGCTGTTCGCCGGCGAGACCACCCGGCTGGCCTACATGGCCGAGGAGGCCGTCGAGGGCCGGGACGCCTTCCTGGAGAAGCGCGACCCGGACTTCACGCAGTTCCCCTGGCACGTCTGAGGAGGAGAACGTGATCGTCGAGATTCTGACGGGTGCGGACGAGCGGCCCGAGGCGCGGGTCGTCGACATCGACGACCTGAGCCGGGTGGCCCTGGCCCTGGGGCAGGTCACGGACGAGGAGGCGGCCGAGGTGCTGGCGCGCTCCGGCCTCGGCCGGCTGCGGGACGACGGCGCGGCTCTGCTCGACGCCGCGGCGCTGCGGGCCGCCGCCGAACCGCGGGCCACCGCCGCCGAGTGGGCGGCGCAGTGGGACGCGATGGTGGAGCGGGCGCGGGCCGAGGGCCGGCTCTCCGACGACGGCGCCACCATCCGGGTGAACGTGGAGTCCGCCGCCGGAGCGTGAGGTCGCCGCCACGACCTGGGAAAATGAACCGAACTCGTCGGTAATAATCGGGCGCGGGGTCATTGTGGTCACTCCACCGTCAGGCCACTATGTCGCGGTGCAGATGATCCGCAGTCACGGGGGCCAGTCGTGAGCGGCACCCCCGGGAGGCCTCTGAGCGCCGAGCTGTCCGAGCAGCTGTTGGCCGTGGCGGTCGACATCCTGGCCGACGAGGGCTGGGGCCGGCTCAACAGCGACCGCGTGGCCGCCCGGGCTCGTGCCGGCAAGGCGGGCATCTACCGCCGCTGGCCCACGATGGCCGCGCTGGCCCGGGCGGCGGTGGGCCGCTTCCGGCTCGTGACCCCGCCCGAGGACACCGGCACTGTCCGCGGTGACCTGCGCGCCCTGACCGACCGCTGGACGGTGCCGCTGGACCGCGAGGAGCGGGCGGCGGCCAGCATCGTCGGCGCCGCGCGCTACGACGAGCAGCTGCGGGCGGGCCTCGACGAGGCGCTGGTGCGGCCGCTGTCCGAGGCCGTCGCGCTCATCGCCGAGCGCGCCGGGGCGCGTGACGAGGCGATCGAGGAGGATCGGCTGGCGCTGCTGTACTCGGTGCTCGAGGCGTTCTGGTGGCAGCGGTTCACCGCGGCCGGGGACGGCGCGGTGGTGGCCGGCCAGGTCGACCGCGTGGTCGACGAGGTGCTGTGCCCGCTCGTGGAGCCCGAGGACCTGCGCGTCGCGGTCTGACTCAGCCGGCCCGGCGGCCCGTCGTCGGCTCGACGTCGGAGACGACCAGGGCGTTGATCGCCTCGGTGCCGGCCTGCATGCGGGCCAGGATGCGGTCCCCGACCTCCTGCACGGTGGCGGCGGCCTGGGTGGCGTCCAGCCCCTCGATGACCCGCAGCCGGTTCTCGACGATGAGCACCCGCACGGCGGCCAGCCAGATCGCGGCGGTCAGCGGGGCGGCGATCGACGGCCGCCGCGGTGCGCACTCGCCACCCTCGTCACCCTGCTCCCAGGCGGCCAGCAGGGCGTTCGACAGCCGGTGCTCCGCCGCGAAGACCAGCGTCCGCTCGTGGGTGCGCAGCGCGTCGGAGTCCTCCAGGGTGGCGCGGAAGCTGCGCTCCTCGTCGGAGCTCATGCGGCTGAGCTGGCCGGTCATGAACTCGAGCAGGTGCTTGCGCAGCGCGAAGAGCGGGCCGACGCCCGGAGTACGGTCGACCACCGCGTTCGCCACGCCCTCGACCCACGGCACGCGGCCGTCGAAGAAGAGGTCCTCCTTCGTGGCGAAGTGGTTGAACACCGTCTGGACGGCGACGTCGGCCTCGCGCGCGACGTCGGCGATGGTGACCTGGTCGAATCCGCGGGCGGCGAAGAGCCGGTGGGCGGTGGTACGGACCAGTTCCCGCGTCTGAGCCTTCTTCTGCGCACGCCGGTCCCCAAGATCACTCACTGTATGGATCCTAGCCACCGAAAGTGATCCGTCGCAGCCGTTACCGGTGAGAGTCGTATCTCGTTCCTGGGTCGGCGGCGGCGCCGGTCCAGTCGCCCAGGACCGCACGCGCCCACGAGTCGACGAGCACGCCGAGGTCGATGACGTCGAGGTCGGCGGCGACGTCGGCGATCGTCGTCGTCCAGCCCGGAGGCGGGTCGGCGCGGCGGCGGCCGGTCCGCGCCGCCAGGTCGGCGGCGAGCCGGTCC
>JBEPZM010000171.1:4810-7731 GCA_041640835.1 Blastococcus sp. | reverse complement strand
GTCCGCGACCACCGCGCCCTGGCCGCGGCCGCGCACGAGGCCGGCGCGTCCGTCGTCGTCGCCGCCGACCTGCTCGCGCTCACGCTGCTGGAGGCCCCGGGGGAGTGGGGCGCCGACGTCGCCTGCGGCACCAGCCAGCGCTTCGGCGTCCCCATGGGCTACGGCGGCCCGCACGCCGGGTACCTGTCGGTCCGCGAGGGCCTGGCCCGTCAGCTGCCGGGGCGGCTCGTCGGTGTCTCGGTGGACGCCGACGGCGACGTCGCCTACCGGCTGGCCCTGCAGACCCGCGAGCAGCACATCCGCCGCGAGAAGGCGACCAGCAACATCTGCACCGCGCAGGTGCTGCTCGCCGTCATGGCCGGCGCCTACGCCGTCTACCACGGCCCCGAGGGCCTCGCCGCGATCGCTGCCCGCGTGCACCGCAGCGCGCACGCGCTGGCGTCCGCGCTCCGGGCCGGCGGCCTGCTGCCGGTGCACGAGCACTTCTTCGACACCGTCACCGTCGCCGTCCCGGGGCGGGCCGCCGAGATCGTCGCCGCGGCCGCCGAGCGGCGGATCAACCTGCGCCTCGTCGACGCCGACACGGTGGCGGTGGCCTGCGACGAGACCACCACGCCGGAGATCCTGCGCGGGGTGGCCGACTCGTTCGGGGTCGCCTTCGACGACGCCGCGCTGGACGAGGCCGGCGGCGACGCGCTCCCCGCCGACCTGCGCCGACGCACGGCGTACCTCACGCACCCGGTCTTCTCCGCGCACCGCTCGGAGACGGCGATGATGCGCTACCTGCGTTCGCTGAGCGACAAAGACCTCGCCCTCGACCGGACGATGATCCCGCTCGGCTCGTGCACGATGAAGCTCAACTCGGCCACCGAGATGGCCGCGATCACCTGGCCGGAGTTCGCCGGGCTGCACCCCTTCGCGCCGGTCGACCAGGCCCGTGGCTACACCCGCCTGATCGACGAGCTGTGCGGCTGGCTGGCCGAGGTGACCGGCTACGCCGCAGTGAGCGTGCAGCCCAACGCCGGCTCCCAGGGCGAGTTCGCCGGCCTGCTGGCCATCCGCGGCTATCACCGCTCCCGCGGCGACGAGGGCCGCGACGTCTGCCTGATCCCCAGCTCCGCGCACGGCACCAACGCCGCCAGCGCCGTCATGGCCGGCATGCGGGTCGTCGTCGTCGCCTGCGACGAGGCCGGCAACGTCGACCTCGGTGACCTGCGCGCCAAGGTCGACCAGCACGCCGAGCGGCTCGCCGCGATCATGCTGACCTACCCCTCCACGCACGGTGTCTACGAGACCGAGGTGCGCGAGATCTGCGCCGCGGTCCACGACGCCGGCGGGCAGGTGTACGTCGACGGCGCCAACCTCAACGCCCTGGTCGGCCTGGCCCGCCCGGGCCGGTTCGGCTCCGACGTCAGCCACCTCAACCTGCACAAGACCTTCTGCATCCCGCACGGTGGCGGCGGTCCCGGCGTCGGCCCCATCGGCGTCGCCGAGCACCTGGTGCCGTTCCTGCCCGGCCACCCGCTGGTCGAGACCGGCGGCCAGGGGCCGGCGGTCTCCGGCGCCCCCTTCGGCTCGGCCGGCATCCTGCCCATCTCCTGGGCCTACGTCCGGCTGATGGGCCCCGACGGCCTCACGAAGGCGACCGAGCACGCCATCCTGGGCGCCAACTACCTGGCCACCCGGCTGCGCGAGCACTTCCCGGTGCTCTACACCGGCGCGGACGGCATGGTCGCCCACGAGTGCATCCTCGACATCCGGCCGCTCACCAAGGCCACCGGCATCACCAACGACGACATCGCCAAGCGGCTCATCGACTTCGGCTTCCACGCGCCGACGATGAGCTTCCCGGTCGCCGGAACGCTCATGGTCGAGCCGACCGAGAGCGAGGACAAGGCCGAGCTGGACCGCTTCGTCGAGGCGATGGTGACCATCCGCGGCGAGATCGAGAAGGTCGCCTCCGGCGAGTACGACGCGACGGACAACCCGCTGCGCAACGCGCCGCACACCCTGGCGATGCTCGCGGGGGAGTGGGAGCGCCCCTATCCCCGGACGACGGCGATCTACCCCGTCCGCGGGCTGCAGGGCCGGGGCTACCTCAGCCCGGTCCGCCGGATCGACCAGGCCTACGGCGACCGCAACCTGGTCTGCGCCTGCCCGCCGATCGAGGCCTTCGCCGAGCACGACTTCGGCGAGCACGCGCCGAGCTCGAACGGCTCGACGCCGGAGCGCGCGGCCGGGGCACCGGACGACCTGGGGACGACGGCCGACGTGGTGGGCGCACAGGCCTGAGACGCCGGGGCAACCCGGTCGACGCCGTCGTACCCGCGTGCGACGGTGTCGCCCGTGACCGTTGACGACGACGCCAAGGCGGACCTGTGCGACTACCTGCAGGAGGGCCGCGACGTCCTGCTGTTCAAGCTCGACGGCCTGGCGGAGTACGACCTCCGCCGCCCCTTGACGCCCACCGGGACGAACCTCCTCGGGCTGCTGAAGCACCTGGCGTACGTCGAGATGGGCTACTTCGGGCCGGTGTTCGGCCGCCCGGTGCCCGAGGTCGAGGCCTGGATGACCGACGAGGGCGAGGACAACGCCGACATGTGGGCCACCCCGGAGGAATCGACAGCGGACGTCGTCGGGCTCTACCGCCGGGCCTGGGCGCTGACGGACGCCACTGTCGCGGAGCTGCCGCTCGACGCCGTCGGGCGGGTGCCCTGGTGGTCCCGTCCGGAGGTGTCGCTGCACCGGGTGCTCGTGCACGTCATCGCCGAGACCCACCGGCACGCCGGGCACGCCGACATCGTGCGCGAGCTGATCGACGGGTCGGTCGGCAACCAGTCCGTCGGCGACAACCTGCCCGAGCGCGACGCCGCCTGGTGGCAGCGGTACCGGCAGGGCCTGGAGGCCGCGGCGGGCGCCCC
>JBEPZM010000171.1:0-4800 GCA_041640835.1 Blastococcus sp. | reverse complement strand
AATTTCACCTTTTACAAGGCCGGGACGCCCTATTCGCAATCGGCCTTGCTGGTCGAAACCAACACCAATCCGGCGACCGTGACCTTCGACGCGGCGACGGGCAAATTCTCGCCGGTCACGCAGATCGTCCAGATGAACCAGACCGGCGGCGACACCCTGCCCGAGCGCGCCGCCGCCTGGTGCCAGCGGTCCCGGCCGGGCCTGGCGGCCGCGGCGCGCGCCGCGGCGGACCGCGCGTCGTAGCGGTGCCGGACGCGATCTTCGCGGATCCGCGGCTGGCGGCGGTCTACGACACCTTCGACGGCGAGCGCTCGGACCTGGACGCCTACGTGGCCCTCCTCGACGGGTGGGGGGCGCGTTCAGTGCTGGACGTCGGCTGCGGCACGGGAACCTTCGCCTGCCTGCTCGCCGGCCGCGGGCTCGAGGTGGTCGGCCTGGACCCGGCGGCGGCCTCGCTGGACGTGGCCCGCGGGAAGCCGCACGAGGAGCAGGTGACGTGGGTGCACGGCGACGTCCGGTCGCTGCCACGCCTGCAGGTCGACGTGGTGACCATGACCGCGAACGTGGCCCAGGTCTTCCTCGCGGACGAGGAGTGGGTCGCCGTGCTGGCGGCGGCCCACTCCGCGCTGCGCCCCGGTGGCCGCCTGGTGTTCGAGAGCCGGCGACCCGAGCGGCGCGCCTGGCGGGCGTGGACGCCGGAGCTGCCCACGAGCCGCGCCGTCGTCCCCGGCATCGGGGCCGTGCGGACCTGGGTGGAGGTCACCGCCGTGCAGGAACCGCTGGTGTCGTTCCGCTGGACGTTCGTCCTCGAGCGTGACGGGGAGGTGCTGACCTCGGACTCGACGCTGCGGTTCCGCAGCCGGGAGGAGCTCACCGGCTCGCTGGCCGCGGCCGGCTTCGTCGTCCAGGACGTCCGCGACGCCCCGGACCGGCCCGGGGACGAGTTCGTGTTCGTCGCCGCGCGCCGCGGCTGACCGGCGTCAGGCGCTGGCGAGCTCCGGGGCCAGCCAGGTGTGCGCGTGGGTGACGGCGCTGCCGTCGGGGAGCAGCTCGCCGTCGTCGTCGAACAGGACGACGCCGTTGCACAGCAGGCTCCAGCCCTGCTCGGGGCGGCTGCTGACGACGGCGGCGAGGTCACGCGCCTCGCTGCTGGCGTCGGGGCACGGGGTGGCGTGGGAGCACATGGGGGAGTCCGTCCGCGTTCGGGCTTCGTGGGCCCTGGTGGCTGAAGGTGAGCGTTCGATCACCGAACGCTTTCAGTGTGCGCTCGACCGGGCGAGGATCTGCGTGACGCAGGTCACCACGTCATCCCGTCGGGTGGTGCACATCTGCCAAGCCGCCGTGTCCGGCGGCCGGTTCAGAGCTTGCGGAGCAGGATCCGGCGCACGGAGTGGTCGGCGGCCTTCTGCAGGACGAGCCGGGCGCGCGACCGCGTGGGCGCGATGTTGTCGCGCAGGTTCGGAGCGTTGACCGCGGACCAGATCCCCAGCGCGGTGTCCCGGGCCTGCTCGTCGGTCAGGCCGGCGAACCGGTGGAAGAAGGCCGAGGTGTCGGCGAACGCGGTCCGCCGGAGCGCGAGGAACCGCTCGACGTACCAGGACTGGATGTCGGCCTCGGAGGCGTCCACGTAGACGGAGAAGTCGAAGAAGTCCGAGGCGAACACCTCGGGGGCGGTGCCGTCGGAGCGGCGACCCGCCTGCAGCACGTTGAGCCCCTCGACGACCAGGATGTCGGGGCGGTCCACCGCCTGCTGCCGGCCGGGGACGATGTCGTAGGACTGGTGGTCGTACACCGGCGCGAACACCTCCTCGCGGCCGCTCTTCACGTCGGCCAGGAAGCGCAGCAGCGCCCGGCGGTCGTAGCTCTCCGGGAAGCCCTTGCGGCCCATGAGCCCGCGGGACTCCAGCGCCGCGTTCGGCATCAGGAACCCGTCGGTCGTGACCAGGTCCACCCGCGGCGACCCCGGGCTGGCGGCGAGCAGGGTCTGCAGCAGCCGGGCGGTGGTGCTCTTGCCGACGGCGACGCTGCCGGCGACGGCGATCACGAAGGGCACCTTCGCCGTCGAGTCGCCGAGGAACTCGCTCTGCGCCGCCCACAGCCCGCGGCTGGCCGAGACGTGCAGCCCCAGCAGGCGGGCCAGCGGCAGGTAGACGGTGGCCACCTCGTCGAGGTCGATGCGGTCACCCAGCGAGGCGAGCTCGGAGAGATCCGCCTCGTCCAGGGGCAGCCGCGACCCCGCGGCGAGCGCTCGCCACGAGTCGCGGTCGAACACCGCGTAGGGCGAGATGGAGCCGCGCGTCCCTGCCGTCACACCCCCCATCGTGCCGTCCCGCACTGCACCGTCCTGCGCGCGGGTCACCCGTGCGGGTCAGGCGGGCGCCCGGGCACGGCCGGGAAGCCTGTCGCCGCGTGGCGCCGGTCTAGGGTTCTGCCTGTGTCAGCCCGCCCGGGACTGCTCGAGTGCATCGAGCGCTACCACGCCGCCGCGCCGCTCCCGGACGCGCGGATCGAGTCGGCCGGGTCCCTCGACGTCCCGCTCGGTGATCCGTCCTGGCCCTATCCGGCCCGCCCGCGGCGAGGCACCGACTCGAAGGTGACGGTCGCCGACGTGCGCGCCGCCCTGGACCTGCAGGACGCCGCCGGGGTGCCCGGCGCCCTGGAGTGGATCCCGCAGTGCACGCCCGAGGTGGCCGCCGCGGCCCGTGCGGCGGGGCTGGAGGTCGACGTGCTGCCGCTGCTGGTGGCCGACGAACCCGTCGAGCTGCTGTTCCCGGCGGGGGTGCGGCTCTACGTCGTCGGTGCCGACGATCCCGAGCTGCCGCACTACCAGGAGGTCTCCGCGGTGGCGTTCGCCCATCCGGGCGGCCCCGCGGACGTGCAGACGCCCCGGCCGGAGCCGACGCCGCAGGACGCCGCGGGGACGGCGGCGCTGCGCGAGCGGATCGCCACCGGGCGCACGGTGATGATGGTGGCGATCGAGCGCGGCGTGCCGGTCGCCGTCGGCCTGCACCAGCCCGTCGACGTCGGCGACGCCGTGGTCAGCGAGATCGTGGGCCTGGCGACGGCACCGCAACTGCGCGGCCGCGGCCTGGGCGCAGGCATCGCCTCCGCCCTGGTCGCCCACGCGCGCGAGACCGCCGACCTGGTGTTCCTGGCGGCCGGCGACGACGACGTCGCCCGGGTCTACGAGCGGATCGGGTTCGCCAGCCTGGCGACCCTCGGCGTCGCCGAGGCCCCCGCGCGCTGATCAGCACCGCAGGCGCACGGCCTCCGGGAGCGCGGCGGCCGCGGCGTCCAGCCCGGCACGGGCGTCGGCCTCGGGGACGGCGACGGGCACCTCGC
This sequence comes from Blastococcus sp., assembly GCA_041640835.1. Lineage (GTDB taxonomy): Bacteria > Actinomycetota > Actinomycetes > Mycobacteriales > Geodermatophilaceae > Blastococcus. The sequence continues at coordinate 1,458 of JBEPZM010000171.1, read as the reverse complement.
TGAGCAGCACGACCACCCGGCCGTCGCGCACCCCGGCGGAGTGCAGGTGCCGCATGCCGGCCACGCAGCACATCCACCCCTGCTTCGCCGCCACCGTGCCCGGCAGCGCCAGCAGGCCGAACCGCTGGTCATAGCCGTCGGCGGCCACGGGCGTCACCTCGGCCATCCAGCCGAGCAGCGTGGCCGCGTCGTCCGGATGGGCGAGCACCGGCAACCGGGAGAGGAAGACCGCGACGTCCCGCGCGGTGGTCGTCGTCCGCCCCCACTGCCCGGGCACGGCCGGGGGAGCGGTGCCGGACAGTCCGTAGCGCGCGGCCACGTCGGTCACCAGGTGGCTCCCGCCGAAGCGCACCCACACCGCCGAGGCGGCCCCGTCGTCGGAGCTGCGCACCATCGCCCGCAACCGGTCGCGGTCCGGCTCGCCGACCGCCTCCAGGCCCACCCGGGCCCGGTGCAGCACGCCCTCGGCCATGAAGAGCTTGACCAGGGACGCGGTGGGGAAGGGCCGCTCGGCCTCGGGACCGGACAGCAACGGGCTCGCCTGCGTCGTTCCTCCGGGGGTCTGCTGCACGCCGACGGCGACCGCCAGCGTCCCTCCGGGCAGGGCGCCGGTCGCCGCGACCCGGCGCGGGGCGGAGGGCAGCGACTCGGCCAGCAGGAACGTCAGGAGGGTCACCAGCAGGCGGGCGACGCTCCGCCCGCCGGCCGACGACCGGGTCGTCGACATGACCTCATGGTCCGCCGCCCGGGCCCCAGTGCTTCAGCTTTCATGCAGCTGCCGGATGTCGCTGGCCCTGCGCAGCCGGCTCAGGACTGTTCGTAGGTGACCACCATCGTCGCGCGGGCCAGCGTGTGGAAGAACAGGTTGAAGCCCAGCACCGCCGGGCGGGTGTCGGCGTCGACGTCGAGCGTCTCGGTGTCCACGGCGTGCACGACGACGAAGTAGCGGTGCGGGCCGTGGCCGGCCGGGGGAGCGGCGCCGACGTATCCGGCGAAGCCGCCGTCGTTGGCCAGCTGCAGCGCGCCCTCGGGCAGGTTCGGGGCGTCCTTGTTGCCGGCGTCGGCGGCCAGCTCGGTGACCGAGACCGGGATGTTGGCCACCGCCCAGTGCCAGAAGCCGCTGGCGGTGGGGGCGTCGGGGTCGAAGACGGTGACGGCGAAGCTGCGGGTGCCCTCCGGGAAGCCCGACCACGACAGCTGGGGGGAGCGGTCCTCGCCCCCGGCGCCCATGACGCCGCTGACGTGCGGCAGCTGCAGGGTCGCGCCGTCGGTCACGTCGGTGCTGGTGACCGTGAAGGACGGCACCTGCGGGAGGAAGTCGTACGGGGTGGGCGGGATCGGCCGGTCGGCCATGCGGAGCTCCTCGGGATCGCTGGATCTGCCCAGGTCGGGCGGGGGACCGGCACGCGCGGCCCCGCAGCGACCCTAGGCAGCGGGGCCGCCCGGCGCGCGGCGGTG
>JBEPZM010000170.1:0-7763 GCA_041640835.1 Blastococcus sp. | reverse complement strand
CTGATCCAGCTGCCGAACACCGGTCCGGCGAGGATGACGCACGGGATCGAGCAGATGAGACCGAACAGCAGGGTCCGGCCCAGGTTGGCGTCCAGCGCATCGATGGCCACCAGCGGCCCGGGGTGCGGCGGCACCAGGCCGTGCAGCACCGACAGTCCGGCGAGCGCGGGGATGCCGACCGCCAGCACCGGCAGCGACGTGCGGCGGGCGACCAGCAGGACGATCGGGATGAGGAGGACGACGCCGACCTCGAAGAAGAGCGGGATGCCGACGAGGGCCGCGACCCCGGCCATCGCCCACGGCAGACGGGGCCCGGACACCCGGTCGACGAAGGCGTTGACGACACGGTCGGCACCGCCGGACTCGGCGAGCATCCCGCCGATCATGGCGCCGAGCGCGATGAGCACGCCGACGCTGCCGACCGTTGCCCCTACTCCGGTCTGGAAGCTCGTGATGCTGTCCGAGAACGCCAGTCCGGCGACGACGCCGAGCAACAGCGATCCCAGGATGAGCGCCAGGAAGGGGTGCACCTTCAGCCAGGTGATGAGCACGACCACCGCGGCGATGCCGAGGACCGTGGCGATGATCAGCCGGGCGTCGCTTCCCGACGCCTCGACGGCCTCTGCGGCGAGCAGGTTCATGAGGATGCCTCCGGGCTGTCGTTCGAGGGGCGGGGTGCGCGGTCGCCGAGGGCGGTGATCAGGTCGTCGACCACCGCGTCCGGCGAGCCTGCGCCGGAGATCTCCGCCCCCGCCTCGTCCGGACCGAGCGGCTCGAGCGTGGCGAGCTGACTGTCCAGCAGGGACGCCGGCATGTAGTGGCCGGAGCGCTGCTCGATCCGGCTCCGGATCATGGCCGGATCGGCGGTCACGTGGGCGAACCAGACCGACGGCCGGCCCTCGCGCAGCAGGTCGCGGTAGCTGCGCTTGAGCGCCGAGCAGGTGACGACGACGGAGCGGCCGGTCGCCTCCCGCTGGTCGATCCAGCGGCCGATGGTGCGCAGCCACGGCCAGCGGTCGTCGTCGTCCAGCGGATGACCGGCGGCCATCTTCTCGACGTTGGCGCGGGGGTGGAAGTCGTCGCCCTCGGCGAACTCCCAGTCCAGCCGCTCGGCCAGGCGTTCGGCGACGGTCGTCTTCCCCGAGCCGGACACCCCCATGACGACGACGGTGGTGGGCATGGAGGAGCCGTCGACCTGCATGGACCGAACCTAGGACCGCGCGCGGCGCGCGGCGACACGGCTCAGGACGCGGAGAGCGCCGCCAGCAGGGCGGGCCAGGCGGTGCTGCGCGGATCGATGACGACGAAGTGCCCGCCGTCGACCTCCACCAGCCGTGCCACTGGGTGCGCCGCCACGTAGGAGCGGGCGAGGCCGAGTGGGACGATCTCGTCGTCGGTGCCGTGCACGATCGTCACCGGGGTGGCGGGGTCGGGCTGCCGGACCGGGTCGAGGTCAGGACGGCCGGCAGCCGGCCCGCCCAGGAACGCGCGGACGGCGTCGCCGTCGAGCGCGAGCTCCTCGGCCAGCGCGAGATCGGCCACCGGCGCGAGCGCCACCACTCCGGCGAGCTCGGGCACCCGGCGGTCGACGGCGGCCTGCAGCACCAGGTGGCCGCCCGCCGAGTGCCCGGCCAGCAGCAGCCGCCCGTCGCAGCGTCCGGCGAGCTCGGGGGCGGTCGCCAGGTACCGGACCGCCGCGGCGACGTCGTCCACCGTGTCGTCGGGCCGGCCGGGAACGCGGCGGTACTCGATCGCCGCCGACGTCCAGCCGGCGTCGGCGAGGGCCGCCGTGAGCGGCCGCGCGTGGACCCGGTCGTAGGCGGGCCGCCAGAAGCCGCCGTGCACGAACACCACGAGCGGCCGCGCCTGGGCGCCGGAACCGCCGAAGCGGACGTCGACCACGGCGTCGGCGGAGTCGCCGTAGCGCAGCTCCAGGTCCGGGCCGGGGGCGGGCAGTCCGAGGACCGAGCGGTCCTCCTCGGCGGGCACGTCAGCCGCGGACGTCGGCGCGCAGGCTGTCCAGCGCGGGGCCGTACATCCGCGCCTTGATCGTGCGGAGCGTGTCCCCCGCCTTGCCGGCCAGTCCGCTGGCGATCTCCACGGCCGCGGACCGGACGGCGTCCTCGGCGACCGCCTGGTCGACGATGCCGGCATCGACGGCCTCGGCTCCGCCGTAGCGGCGGCCGGTGGTCATGGCGACGTGCGCGGCCTGCGGGGCCAGCCGGCCCTGGATCAGCGCGGACATGCCCGGGGTGAACGGGATCTGGATGTCGACCTCGGGCAGGCACCAGAAGCCGCGGTCGGCGCGCATGACCCGGAAGTCGTGGCTCAGCGTGAGCATGGCGCCGGCGGCGAAGGCGTGGCCCTGGATCGCGGCGACAGTGACGAGCGGCAGGGCGAGCACCCGCGCCAGCAGGTGCTGGACGGTGGACACGTAGCCGCCGCGCTCCTCCTCGTGGGTGGAGAGCCACTCCAGGTCCAGGCCGTTGGAGAAGAACTTGCCGGTGGCGGTGGTGACCAGGGCGCGGGCACCGTCGGCCTGCTCGACCTCGTCGAGGGCGGCGTTCATCGCGGCCAGCCAGTCGGGGTGGAAACGGTTCTCGGTGTCGCCGAGGTCGAGCACGAACACGTCGCCGGAGCGGTCCAACGAGGGCATGGCGGTCCTTCCGGAGAGGCAGCAGCGGACAGGCCCGGCCGGGAGGACGGCGGGCCCGTGTCAACGCCGATCATGCCGTCCGGCAGTGTTCGGCCCGCCCGGGGCACCCGGGCGGACGGTCCACGGGAGGAGCGCGCGTGCGCAGGCTGTACGTCGTCACCCACCCCGAGGCCGAGCACCACGTGTCCGGCCTGGTCGGCGGCTGGTTCGACAGCGCGCTGACCGAGCGGGGCCTGCGTCAGGCCGAGGCGATCGCGGCGCGGGTTCGGGAGCTCGTCCCCGCCGGTGCTCCGGTGCAGGTGCACTCCTCCGACCTGACCCGGACCGTGCAGACGGCGACCGCGATCGGGGAACGGCTCGGAGTGCCGCCGGCCCTGCACCCGGGGCTGCGCGAGAAGTCCTACGGGGTGGCCGAGGGACGGCCGCAGGCGTGGCTCGACGCCCGGTTCGTCCCACCCCCGGCCACGGGCGACCGCATGGACCACGCCGAGGGGATCGAAGGGGCGGAGACCCGGCGGCAGTTCGCCACCCGGGTGTACGCCGCGGTGGACGACGTCCTGGCCGGCTCGTGCGCACACCACGTCGTGGTCACGCACGGGTTCGCGCTGACCTTCGTCGTCGCCGCCTGGATCGGGATGCCGCTGGAGGCCACCGGCCACGTGAACGTCCGCTCCACCAGTGGCGGGATCACCGTGCTCGAGGAGGACGACCTCTTCGCCAACCGGGCCGTCGTGCGGCTGGACGACACCGCGCACCTGTGAACGTCAGGCGGGCTTCCGCCACACGGAGACGGCGCTCTCGCTGTCGCCGGTGAAGGTGGCGCCGCGCCAGTTGGCGGTCCGCCGGGTGAGTTCCAGGCCGGCGAGCCGGGCCATCAGGTCGAGCTCGGCCGGCCAGATGTAGCGGAAGTTGCTGGCCGCGTAGCGGACCGTGCCGTCGTCCCGGCGCCAGTAGTGGTGCGAGGTGCCCTGCTGCGTGACGAGGTCGAGGGTGTCGAAGCCGACGTGGTGCGACCCGACGTGGAACGGCACCGCGGTCTGGCCGGGCGGGAAGCGCCGGATCGGCGGGATCGACAGCTCGACGACGAAGTGCCCGCCCGGTGCCAGGTGGCGGGCGGCGTTGCCGAAGGTGGCGAGCTGCCCGTCCTGGGTGCGCACGTTGCCGAGGCTGTTCCACACGACGTAGACCAGCGAGAACTCACCGGGGGTGGTGGCCGTGGCCATGTCGCCCACCACCACCGGGATCTCCGGCCGCTTCCGGTGCAGCTCGTCGGTCATCGGTTGCGACAGCTCGATGCCGGCGACCGGGACGCCGCGATCGGTCAGCGGGACGGCCACCCGCCCGGTGCCGATCGCGAGCTCCAGCGCCGGCCCCTCCCCCGCCAGCTCCGCGAGGACGTCGACCGCCGGGTCGAGGACGTCGGGCGCGAACATGAACGCCGCCTCCCGGTCGTAGCCAGCCGCCGTCGCCGCATCCCAGACGTCGCTGCTGCTCATGGCGCCAGCGTGGCCCCGCGGCGCGCCGACTGCCAGCGAATTCGCAGTGTCACGAGTCGGCCTCACTGCGCCATCATCTAGTGACTAAGGTCACTTCGCCAGGTAGGACTCCCGATCAGCGCGCTACGCGCTCGTCGGCGCGGCGGCCCGTCCGCACGCCGGTGGCACTGCTCGAGATCGGCTGAGGAGACAACGCATGCGAGGACAACGACGTCCGACCGGGCTCCCGTGGAAGCGGGCGCTCGCTTCCCTGGGCCTGGTGGGCATCCTGCTCGGGACCGCGGCCTGCGGCGAGGACGGCGGCGGCGGCGGGGGAAGCGGCGGTTCGGGCGGATCGGGGCAGATCTCCGAGCAGGGCGACCCCGTCGAGGGTGGCGAGATCACGGTCGGTCTGGAGGCCGAGACCAACGGCTGGATCCCCGGCACGGGGAGCTTCGCCAACGGCGGTACGACGGTGGCCTACGCGATCTACGACCCGCTGATGAAGCGCACGGCTGAGGGCGAGATCAAGCCGTACCTCGCCGAATCGATGGAGCCCAACGCGGACTTCACCGCCTGGACGCTGAAGCTCCGGCCGGACGTGAAGTTCCACGACGGCAGCCCGCTGAACGGGCAGGCGCTGAAGACCATCTTCGACGACTACCTCACCGCTCCGGGGTCCAACGTGGCGAACTCGCTGTCCGCGGTCACCTCCCTGGACGTCGTGGACGACCTCACGGTGCAGTACACCCTCTCGGAGACCAACGCCGCGTTCCCGGCCGTGCTGACCGGCTCGCCGGGCTGGCCGTTCTCACCCACTGCGGCGGCGAAGTTCGGTCCGGACGCCGGTGCCAACCCGGTCGGGACGGGCCCGTTCACGTTCGTCAGCTGGCAGCGGGACAGCAACCTCGTGGTGGAGAAGAACGACAACTACTGGCAGGAGGGGCTGCCCCACCTCGACAAGATCACCTTCCGGCCGATTCCCGACGAGGACACCCGGCTCGCAAGCCTGCAGAGCGGTGACATCGACGCCATGCAGACCCTGCGGCAGAGCACTGTCGCCCGGGCCCGCGACGCCGATGGCGTGGACAATTACGAGTACCTGGGCAACAACAGCGGCGGCTCGATCTTCAACACCAGCAAGGCGCCGTTCGACGACCTGCGGGTCCGCCAGGCCCTGGCGTACGGCATCGACCAGCCGGCGCTGATCGACGTCATCGGCGGCACCGGGCTCACCCCGGAGGCCACCCAGTACTTCAGCCCGGACAGCCCGTACTACTCCGAGGAGGCAGCGAAGGCCTTCCCGACCTACGACGTCGACAAGGCCCAGGAGCTCTACGACGACTACATCAACGACCCGTCGCGCTCCGACGGGAAGCCGGTCGGGACCGACCTCTCCTTCACGTACAACTGCCCGCCCGACCCGAGCCTCAACGAGCTGTCCCAGCTCTACCAGTCCTTCTGGAGCACCCTCGGGGCGGACGTGAAGCTCAACACGGTCGAGCAGGCAGCCCACATCCAGAACGGGCTCGCCAAGGACTACGACGTGCAGTGCTGGCGCGTGGGCGACGAGACCGATCCCTACATCACGCTGAAGAACGCGTTCACCCCTGGGCCGCTCAACTTCACCGGGTACAACAGCCCGGTGATCGACGAGGGCCTGGAGACGCTTCGGAGCACCGCGGACCTGGACGAGCGCAAGGCCGCGGTCGCGAAGATCAGCATGGACATCTCGGAGAACGTCCCGAACCTCTTCACCGGCTACACGCTCACCGACGTCGCCGTCACCGAGCAGCTGAAGAACGTCGACGGCTGGGTCTTCCCGGACGACACCGAGGGCGACGGCGTCCCCGGCGCGACCACCATGTGGGGCTTCGTCTGGCTCGCCGACTAGCCGGAACCGCATGAACCGGTGGCCCGGGCGGGGAACCGCCCGGGCCACTGTCATGTGCGCGCGGCCGGCTGTGCAGTTGTGGTCGCCCGGCGCGGCCGGTCCTGCCGTGCCACCGACGACAACTCCGCACTCGACGTCGCCTGCTTGACGGGGATGGTCGACCGTCCAAGGAACGACTCAGGCCGCCCTCCCGGAGGAGAGCGGCCTGTGTCGTACGGGTGGAGCTGAGGGGACTCGAACCCCTGACCCCCACACTGCCAGTGTGGTGCGCTACCAGCTGCGCCACAGCCCCGTACCGACCCGGTCTGGTGTGCCCCGAGCCGGAGGTAACTGTACAGGGCTGGCGACGTGCCACCGCGCAGGGGTGGCGGCGCGGCACCGAGGAGGGGCGGTCACCTGCCGACGGCTCAGGCGCCCTTCATCTGCGCGATCCGGATGTGGTTCCCGAACGGGTCGCGCAGGCCGAAGTCGATGCCGTACGGCTGGTCGACCGGCTCCTCGGTGATCTCCACGCCCGCAGCCTTCAGCTCGGCGTGGGTCCGGTAGGCGTCGTCGCAGGCGAAGAAGAGATGGCCACCGGCGACGCCCTTGCTGATCGCGGCCCGCACCTCGGCGGCGGTCTCCTCGCTCATCGAGGGCGGCCCGGGCTTCTCCAGCAGGACGGCGCGGTCCGGCTGTCCCGGCAGGGTGACGGTGAGCCAGCGCATCGGACCGAAGTCCATGTCGGCCTGGACCTCGAACCCGAGCTTGCCGACGTAGAAGTCGAGCGCCTGGTCCTGGTCGGGGACGTAGATCTGGGTGATGGTGATCGAGGTGAGCATGCCGCGAACGCTAGGAGAGCTCACCGCCCCGCGGCTTCTCCGAAACTGCTCGGTCGCAGCCAGGCCATCGCGAAGCACGAGGGCACCGGCGGCAGCGGCCCGCGGCGGCGGTACACCGACGGCGACTCCCCGACGACGTCCCGGAACACCCGGCTGAACGTGCCCAGGCTGGAGAAGCCCACCGCCATGCAGATGTCGGTGACGGTGTCCTCGGTGGACCGCAGCAGGAACATCGCCCGTTCCACCCGCCGCCGCTGCAGGTAGCGGTTGGGCGTCTCGCCAAAGGTCGCACGGAAGGTCCGGATGAAGTGGGCCTCGGAGACGTAGGCGATCCGGGCGAGGGTCGGGACGTCGAGCGGCTCCGCATAGCGCCGGTCCATGGCGTCGCGCGCCCGCAGCAACCTGCGGTTGGACGCCTCGGCCGGGTGGCTCACAGCTGGCGACCCTAGGACCTTCGTCAGATGTCGACGCCGCGGTCGCGCAGCCACGGCAGCGGGTCGATCCGCTTGCCGTCGATCCCGCCCTTGTGCACCTCGAAGTGCAGATGCGGACCGGTGGACTGACCGCGGTTGCCCAGCAGCGCGATGGTCTCGCCGGCGTCCACGTAGTCGCCGGGGGCGACCAGGATCTTGTCCATGTGGCCGTAGACGGTGACGTCGCCGTTCTCGTGGAGGATGTAGACGGCCAGTCCGAAGCCCGACGCGGCGCCGGCACGCAGGACGACGCCGTCGGCGGCCGCGTACTCCGGCGTCCGCATGGGGGCGGCCAGGTCGATCCCGTAGTGGAAGGTGCCCCAGCGGCTGGCGAACGTGCTGGTGAGCCGGGCGCCCTTGACCGGGAGAACGGCCTTCGGGCGGGCGGCCTCTGCCGCGGCGGCCGCAGCGGCCTCGGCCTCGGCCGTGGCCTCGGCACGGGCG
>JBEPZM010000169.1:3293-7783 GCA_041640835.1 Blastococcus sp. | reverse complement strand
TCGTCGTTGTCGACGGTGACCTCACGGGCGTCGGCGATGGCGTCCAGGATGAACTGCGTCCGGACGGCCTCCTCGACGTTCTTCCGCTGGTCGGCGTCGTAGGCCTCCTTGCTCTCGACGCCCGACATCGAGAGGAAGGCGTCCCAGTCCATGCCGGCCTGCTGCAGCTCGCCCTCGAAGGCACGGTTGCGCCACTCGATCTCGCGCTCGACCAGGTTCTCCGGCATGGGCACCTCGACGGCCTCGAGCAGGTGCTCGACCAGCTTGTCGCGGGCCTGCGCGCCCTGCTGGATCACCTTGGTGCGGGCCAGCCGGGTGCGGACGTCCTCGCGCAGCTCGTCCAGCGTGTCGAACTCGCTGGCGGTGGAGGCGAAGTCGTCGTCGAGCTCCGGGAGCTCCTTCTCCTTCACCGAGCGGACCGTGACGGTGACGTCGGCGGTCTCGCCGGAGTTGGGGCCGGAGAGCAGCGCGGTCTGGAAGGTGGCGCTCTCCTCGGCGGACAGCCCGCGGACGGCGTCGTCGAGGCCCTCCATGAGGTTGCCCGAGCCGACCTCGTAGGACATGCCCGTGGTCGAGCCGTCCTCCAGCACCTCGTCCCCGAGCTTGGCCTCGAGGTCGATGGAGACGAAGTCGCCGTCCTGGGCGGGCCGCTCGACGGACTGCAGCATGCCGAAGCGCTCGCGCATGACGGTGATCTGCTGGTCGATCTCCTCGGCGGTGACCTCGACGTCGTCGACGGTGACCGTGAGCTCGTCCAGGGCCGGCAGCTCCAGCTGCGGGGCGACGTCGACCTCGGCGGTGAACTCGAGGGTGTCGTTGTCCTCGAGCTTGGTCACCTCGATCTCGGGCTGGCCGAGCACGCGGACCTGCTTCTCGCGCACGACCTCGGAGTAGACCTCCGGGATGGCGTGCTGGACGACCTGCTCCAGGACGACGGGGCGGCCGATGCGCTGGTCGAGCACGCGGTTGGGGACCTTGCCCGGGCGGAAGCCGGGGACGCGGACCTGCTTGCCCAGCTCCTTGTAGACCTCACCGAAGGCGTGGTCCAGGTCCCCCCAAGCCACCTCGATCGCCATCCGGACCCGTGTGGGGCCGAGTTCCTCGATGGTGCTCTTCACAGCGGCAGTGCTCCTCGGTAAGACAACTGGTGGGGGCGCTCGGGATCGACGGCGCCGCGTCGACCCCCGAGTCTACGGGCGCGGTCGGCAACGGCGCGGGGCCGGGATGCGCACCTCGCGACTCCGGGAAGTAGGACCTGGTCGGGGTGACAGGATTTGAACCTGCGGCCCCCTGCTCCCAAAGCAGGTGCGCTACCAAGCTGCGCCACACCCCGTGGCCGGGCCGAGTCTAGGGCCCGCGGGCCCGGGGCCGGACCGGCGACGTCTCAGGCGGAGACCTGCGGACGGCGGTCCGCCCACGGTGCCGCCTCCTCCAGCGCCGCCGCCACCCGCACCAGCACGTCCTCGCGACCGAAGGCGGCCACCAGCTGGACGCCGACCGGGAGGCCGTCCGCCGTCCAGTGCAGCGGCAGGCTGACCGCCGGCTGGCCGGTGACGTTGAACTGGGCGGTGTAGGGCATGAAGCTCCCCACCCGGCGCCCCTCGTCCTCCGGTCCCCCTGCGGCGAACCAGCCCAGCTCCGGCGGTGGCGCGCCCACCGTCGGGGTGACCAGCAGGTCGAACCCCCGGCCGTCCTGCTCCGCCGGCGTCCAGAACGCAGCCATCCGGCGCGCCCAGGCGCCGAGCACGGCCCGCGCCGCGAGGTAGTCGGCGGACGACAGCCGCTGCCCCATGGCCCGGTAGACGGCGTTGCGGCGTTCCAACTCGTCGTCGCGCACCGGGCGGCCGAGGAGGCGCTCGTGGTCGGCCAGCTCCAGCGCGATGTCCGCAGCGATGGTGGCCCCGAAGGCCCGCATGAACTGCGCGTCGAACATGCCGTCAGGGGTGGCCGGCTCGACGCTGCAGCCCAGCTGCTCGAGCAGCTGCCCGGTGCGGTCGACGGCGGCGCGGCAGTCGGGGTTCCCCTCCCCCGGCTCGGTGTCGAGGAGGCCGACCCGCAGCGGGCCGACCGGGGCACCCACCTCCTGCGCGAGCGGGCTCGCCAGGGGCGGGGCGACGTAGGGGTCGCCGGGCATGGGGACGCCGATCAGGTCGAGGGCGGCCGCGGCATCGCGGACGGTGCGGGTGAGGACGCCGTCGGTCGTGGCGCCGGCCCAGCCCTCTCCAACGTCCGGACCGTGGCTCACGCGGGCCCGGGTGGGCTTGAGCCCGACGAGGGCGCACTCGGACGACGGGATGCGGATCGATCCCCCGCCGTCGCTGGCGTGTGCGATCGGCACCATGCCCGCGGCGACGGCCGCGGCCGAGCCGCCGCTGGAGCCGCCGGCGGAGTGCCCCGGGTTCCACGGATTGCGCGTCGGGCGGTGGGCGGCCGGCTCGGTGGTGATGGTGGTGCCGAACTCGGGCACGTTGGTGCGGCCGAGGAAGACGAACCCGGCCGCGCGGAACTGCTGGGCGAGATGGCTGTCGGTCGGCCAGCGCACGTCGGCGTCGCGAAGGAAAGAGGTGCCGTAGTCGGTCCGCTCCCCGGCCACATGGCAGCCGAGGTCCTTGAGCAGCATCGGCACGCCGCGGAACGGGCCGTCGGGGAGGTCGCCGGCCGCCTCCCGGCGCGCGTCGTCGAACCGGTCGCGGATGACGGCGTCCAGCTGCGGGTTGACCCGCTCGATGCGCTCGATGGCGGCGTCGACGAGTTCGGCGGGGCTGGCCTGCCCGGACCGGACCAGCTCGGCCTGCGCGGTGGCGTCCAACCAGGTGGTGTCGGTCATGGGCCGGACGCTAGCGCCGGGATCGGTGCTGGTCACCTCTTCGTGTCCCCGCCCGGCGGCCAGGGCGACGTGCCTTACGGTGCGCGCAGGGTGACGGCGCGTCGATGGCGCCCCGTCGTCCTGTTCGGCAGGCGCTGGCCGCCGTCCTCCCACGGGTGAAGAGGGGCCATGTCCGGTCGTCGCGCAGCACTCCTGCTGGTTCCGCTGTTGTTCCTCGGCGCCTGCTCGGGAGCCGACGAGGAGGACCGGACCGACGCCGCCGAGAAGGACCCGAAGAGCAGCGTGGACTTCGACGACTGCGACTTCGACGTGCCCGCGGGCGTGGACATGCAGTGCGGCACGCTCGAGGTCCCGGCCGACCGGGAGGACCCCGACGGCGGAGAGGTCGAGCTGGCCTTCGGCATCGTCAAGAGCGACGCCCCGAATCTGGCCGATGACCCCGTCGTCTACCTGTCGGGCGGGCCGGGCCAGAGCACGCTGGAACTCGCGTCGCAGGGGTTCGCGCAGCTCTACGAGCCGCTCACGGCGAACCGCGACCTCGTGCTCCTGGACCAGCGGGGCACCGGGCTGAGCGAACCGTCACTGGCGTGCGACGAGTACACGGACGTCGCGCTGGAGTCCCTGGGCTCCGACCTGTCCGACGAGGAGCTGGAGGCCGACGCCCTCGACGCGCTCGAGGAGTGCCACGACCGTCTCGCCGACGACGGCGTCGACTTCGCGGACTACAACAGCGCGGCCTCCGCGGCCGACCTGGAGGACCTCCGCGTCGCCCTCGAGTACGACGAGTGGAACCTCTACGGGATCTCCTACGGCACGCGACTGGCGCAGCAAGCCATGCGCGACCACCCCGACGGCATCCGGTCGGTGGTGCTCGACTCCGCCTACCCGGCCGACGCCGACCTGTACGCGGAGATGCCCGGCAACGCCGAGCGGGCCATGGAGGCGCTGTTCACCACCTGCGCCGACGACCCCGCCTGCGCGGCCGCGTACCCGGACCTGCGCCGGACGTTCCAGGATCTGGTGGCGGAGCTGAACACCGCACCGGCACCGATCACCGTCGTCGACGCGGCGAGCGGGGAGCGGATCGACGACGAGCTCGACGGCGACTCCCTCGTGGGCTTCCTCTTCGACTCGCTCTACTCCACCGAGCTGGTGCCGCACCTGCCCGAGGTGATCACCGCCGCCGCCGCCGGGGAGCTCGGCTCGATCGGCCTGCTCCTGGGCACGCAGACGCAGTCGCTGGACTTCGTGGCCGTCGGCCAGCAGCTCGCCGTGCAGTGCAACGAAGAGGTGTCGTTCGGCTCCCGCGACGACGTCGCCGCGGCCGCCGCCGACCACCCGCTGGTCGAGGGCTACTTCGAGAGCGGCCCGACCTCGGGCACGGGCATCTTCGACGTGTGCGAGACGTGGGATGCCGGTGAGGCCGACGCCGAGGCGAACGAGAAGCTGACCAGCGACATCCCCACCCTGGTGCTGGCGGGCGACCTGGACCCGATCACGCCGCCGCGGTGGGGCGAGCAGATCGCCGGGGACCTGGCCGAGGCCTTCTTCGTGCAGTTCCCGTTCACCGGTCACGGGTCGCTGCCCAGCCACGAGTGCGCAGTGGACATCACCTCGGACTTCCTGGACCAGCCGGGCAGCGAGCCGGCGACGGACTGCGTCG
>JBEPZM010000169.1:0-3283 GCA_041640835.1 Blastococcus sp. | reverse complement strand
CGAGGGTGTCCAGGTCGGGATGACGCCGTTCGAGAGCGACGAGCTCGGCCTCGCCGGCGTGCGCCCCGAGGGCTGGGTCGAGGCAGTCCCCGGGTTGTGGCAGGAGTCGTTCCTGTCCTCGCTCATCCAGCAGGTGGTGCCGGACGTGACCGCCGAGGAAGTGCTCCAGACGGTCGCGGATCAGCTCGGCAGTGCGGAGCCCCTGCAGCCGGTCGGGGAACTCACCACCGAGGCGGCGACGTGGCAGCTCTACCGGATCGTCGAGCTCGGGCAGAGCGTCGACATGGCGCTGGCCGACGGCCCGGACGGCCTGATGTTGGTGCAGCTGACGACGAGCCCGAGCCGCGGCGACGTGCACCGCGCGCAGATCTTCCTGCCGGCCGTGGAGGCGCTCGCGCCGCTGTCCTGACCGGCCGAGCAACCCTGCCGAGGACCATGGAGCCGCCGCGCTAGGCTCTCCGCGGACCTCTCGCAGGTCTCGCGGGTGTAGCTCAATGGTAGAGCCCCAGCCTTCCAAGCTGGCCATGCCGGTTCGATCCCGGTCACCCGCTCCACGTCCTGACCAGCCCGAATGCCCGTTTGCCCAGCTCAGCCGGGCAGCACCGCTACTTCCATGCCTTAGCCGTCCTGCCCCCTGTTGACCGCTGACCACCGGCTTTGGCCGGTGCTTAAGGCACGGATAAGGCACGACCTCGAGCGGCCCAAGGTCCGAACGCGTCGTCCGATGGCTCGCTGCACTGCCAGGTGAAGCCGGATCTTCCTCCTTGAGGTGGCCGTCGGCTGGGCGGCACGGCTCGTCGTCATGTGTCGAGGAAGTCCCATTCGCTGCCGAGGACCCAGCGCAGGGCGGAAAGCTTGCCGTTGAGCATCCCCAGCTCGAAGTCCGAGTACGGGCCGAGCTGACCAGGGTCTGTGTACAGCCTCTCGACACGCCGGCGCCCTGGCCCTGCAACTGCGAGTAGGCGCTCCCGCTCGGCGCCGTCCCCAGCGTTCTCGAGCCGGTGCTCGTGCTGGAGAGAGCGGTGGTGCCAGATCCGATCGAACAGCTCCTGGTTCCGCCTCCACGATCTCGTCCAGCCGTCGGGGCTCCTCTTCGAAGTAGGTCTCCGCGAACAGCTCCTCGATCTCCTCGCCGAAGTAGTCCAGGAGGACCTGATTGAGGCCGTCGACTCCTAGCCCGTAGGTCGACCCCTCCACGGCGAACAGACTGGCGAGGTCACGATGAGGCTGCCGCGCGTCTCCGTCGGGCAAGGAGAAGTCGTCGCTGTTGCTGGTGATGAATGCGTGGGGCTCCTGGTTCAGGTCGACCCCACGGACAGCCGTTTCGTAGAGCTCGATGAGCACGGCGTCGGCCACACTGTTGCGGGACCGGTGGAACGGCGCCTGCTTCGACAAGCCGCGCTCGACCACCCCGCGCTTCTCTTCGTCCCCCGGCTCGAGGACACGGCCGGCTCGGAGCTGGTCCAACACCTCATCGAAGCTGCGGGTCGTCATCGCTCCTATGAGGGGGACATGACGCGCAAGATCTGTGATGACCTTGAGAGCCTGCTTCTGGTCCGAACCGCCGTAGTCATCGAGGTCTTGCCTGACGTGCTTGAACCGCTGCGCGATGCTCGCCGTCATCGACGTTTGCACCCGATCTCGGTTCCGCTCGAACTCGTCGATGACGAGTCGCGGGACGAGTAGCTCGACCCGCCCCTGCTGAGCGAGTGCCCGGAGCGCGACGATCCAGCGCTGCCCGTCGCGGCGTTTGCACAAGTCCAGCCAGGTGGAGGTGTCAACGAGCAGATGAAGCACGACGCCACCGTATGGCGTACCCGGAGGCGATATGGCCCAGGTGATCGAGGAGCCGACGGCTCAGCGAGCGGCCGCACGCGCCGCAGCTCTGCCTTAGCGGCCAAGGAGGACGCCCTCCGTCATAAGCGCAAAGGCGCACCTGACCTTATCTAAGCGCCCGGAGGCGGAGCTCCCTTTAGCTCCCGTAGGGCACCGGCGCCGACTGTGACGTTCTGACAGTTCGTCGTGGAGCCGGGGTGACGGGGCGGTGACGACCCGACCGGCCCGACGTCACCCCAACCGGCGCGCCACTGGACTCGCTGGCGACGGGGCTTGGGCCGTGTCGGAGGGCAGCGCCCTCTGCCCGCGCGGCGCGCACCGTCGAGAGGCGCACCCATCCGTTTCGAGGGGTCGCGCGCCGGTACGGCTTGCCGTCAGGCAGCAGACCAGACCCTGTCACCCTCGGCGTCGCCTACTGGTCAGAACGGAGTGCGCAGCCCTGGATGAGCTCCTATGTGTCAACGCGTGGCCGGCGTAGCGTCGGGACTGGCGGTGGGCGCGGTCTTCTGGCCTCAGCGAAGAGCAGGGCTGGGACTGCAAGTCCTGTCGCGCAGCTGGCCTCGGCCGTCAGTCGCGTCCCGTTGCCGTGGCCGCGTCCACCGTCCTCAGCACGGTCGCGTCCGACGAAGTGGTCGTGAGGTCCTCGTGCAGGGTCTTGAAGACCAGGTCGGAGAGGCGCCGCTTGAGGCAGCGCAGCGCCTCGCGGCCGGTCTTTCCCTCGGCGCGTTTGCGCTGGTAGTAGGCGCGACCTTCGGTGTCGGCGCGGATCTGCGTGATCGCCATCGTGTAGAGCACCCGGTTCAGCGTGCGGTTGCCCGAACGGTTGAGCCGGTGGCGGCTTGTGCGTCCGGAGGATGCGGGAATCGGGGCGGTGCCGTTGGCGGCTGCGAAGGCGTGCCGGGAGCGGTAGCGACGGATGTCGGCGACCTCGCCCAGGATCGTGGCCGCACCCACTGGCCCCACGCCGTAGAGGTCGGTCAGCCCGGTGACGACGGTGTCCATCGCGGCGGTGATCAGGGCGGTGACCTCCTTGATCTCCGCAGTCAGCTCGGCCAGGCGGTCTAGCCGGCGACGGGTCAGCTGCGCCCGCATGCGTGTGTCGTCGTGGAGCAGCTGCTGGGCAGCGGCGATGAAAGTCGGCGCGGTCAGCCGCGGAACCGTGGTCTGGTAGCCGGGCAGCAACCCGTGAAGTTCGGCGTGGATGCGGTTGGCCAACCCGGTGCGCTCGTGAACGAGCTGGCCGCGGTAGTCGACCATCGCGCGCAGGTCCGCGGCCTGCCCGACCGCCAGCCGCACCGGCGGCAGGCTGGCCTCCCGGGCGGTGATCCGGGCGATCGCGAGGGCGTCGACCGGGTCGGTCTTGCCCTGCCCGGGCCGACTCGAGCGCTCCCGAGAGGTCAGTGACGGCGGGACTTCGACGACGTCGATGCCGCCGGCCAGGACCAGG
>JBEPZM010000168.1:0-7869 GCA_041640835.1 Blastococcus sp. | reverse complement strand
GGCGAACAGCACCAGCGAGGGGGCCAGCGCCGCGAGCACCCCCGCACGGTTCGCCCCGGCGGCGGCGCGACCGGGCTGCGGCCCGACCGAGCGCATCAGCAGCGGCACCAGGGCGATGCCGAGCAGCGGCGACGCACCCAGCCAGGCCAGCCAGGCCACCGAGTCGCCCAGCACCAGCGCCACCCCGCCGGGGACCGCGACGAGGTTCGGGACGGCGATCGCCAGGCCGTACAGGCCGATCGACTCACCCCTGCGCTCGGGCGGGGCGACCTGTGCCGACAGCGTGGCCCCGAGCACGGTCAGGATCGCGAACCCCGCCCCGCGGACGGCGGAGAGGGCGCTGATCCAGAGCACGCCGTCGTCCAGCACGTAGAACGGCGAGGGGACGCCCATGGCCACGAGCCCGACCACGAGCACCGGGCCGGCCCCGAACCGGGCGGTGAGCCCCGGGATGGTCGCCTGGACGGCGATGGTCACCACCAGGAAGACGGCGGTGACGACGCCCGCCGTGCTCTCGGCGGCACCACCGCGCACCGCGTACACGGGCAGCGAGGCCAGGGTCAGGCTGTAGCTGGCGAACCCGAGGAACGTCACCCCGATCAGCGCCTGCATCCCGCGCGACCGCCACAACGACGTCCGCTCCCGCACCCCTGCCTCGTCCACCCGTCGAGCATGACGGCCCGAGCCGGCCCGGCCGCGCACGGGTAGGCATGAGCCGTGCCACTGCTGACCCTCGGCCACGGACCGCGCGACCGCGCCGCCCTCGGTGCCGCCCTGGTCGACGCCGGCCTGGGCCTGCTGGTCGACGTGCGCCGCTTCCCCGGCAGTCGGGTCAACCCCGACGTGCGCCGCGAGGAGCTCGAGCGGTGGGTGCCCGCCCTCGGCATCGACTACCGGTGGGACGCCCGCCTCGGAGGTCGGCGCAGCCTGCCCAAGGACGTGCGCGTGACCGACGACTGGTGGACGGTGGCCCAGTTCGCGGCCTACGCCGCACACACCCGGACGCCGGAGTTCGCCGTCGCGCTCGACGACCTGCTGGCCGCGGCGGCCACGGCGACGGTGGCGGTGATGTGCAGCGAGAGCGTGTGGTGGCGCTGCCACCGCCGGCTGATCGCCGACGTCGCCGTCCTCGGGCGGGGCACGCCGGTGACCCACCTGATGCCCGACGGCCGGCTCGCCCCGCACCGCCCGTCCGAGGGCGCGGTGCGGGACGCGGACGGCACCCTCCGCTGGCCCGCGGGACCGGCCCGGCCGGGCGGGTGAGGGGTCAGCGCATGTGCGGGTAGCGGTGGTCGGTCGCCGGGACGAAGGTCTCCTTGATCGACCGGGTGCTCGTCCAGCGCAGCAGGTTCTGCGCGGCGCCGGCCTTGTCGTTCGTGCCCGAGGCCCGCCCCCCGCCAAAAGGCTGCTGCCCGACGACGGCGCCGGTCGGCTTGTCGTTCACGTAGAAGTTGCCCGCGGCATGACGCAGGACCCGCTGCGCGTGCGCGATCGCCGCCCGGTCCTGCGCGACGAACGAGCCCGTGAGCGCATAGGGCGCCACGGACTCCAGCTGGGCCAGCACGGCGTCGTAGTCGCGGTCGTCGAAGACGTGGACGGCCAGCACCGGGCCGAAGTACTCGGTGGTGAAGACCTCGTGGCCCGGATCGGTGCCCTCGACGATCGTCGGCCGCACGAAGAAGCCCTCGGCGTCATCCGCGTCTCCCCCGGCGAGGACGGTCAGCGCGGGATCGTCCTGCACGCGGTCCAGCACGCCGGACAGCTTCGAGAAGGACCGCCGGTCGATCACCGCCCCCAGGAAGTTCGAGAAGTCCGTGACGTCGCCCATCGGCAGCGACTCGGTGACGTCGACCAGGTCGTCCCGCAGCCGCGTCCAGACCGAGCGCGGGACGTAGGCCCGGGACGCCGCCGAGCACTTCTGGCCCTGGTACTCGAACGCGCCGCGCACGAGGGCGGTGCGCAGCACGTCGAGGTCGGCCGACGGGTGCGCGACGACGAAGTCCTTGCCGCCGGTCTCGCCGACGATCCGCGGGTAGCCGCGGTATCCGGCGATGTTCCGGCCGACCGTGCGCCACAGGTGCTGGAAGGTCGCGGTCGAGCCGGTGAAGTGGATGCCCGCGAGGTCGGCGTCGGCGAGCACGACGTCGGAGACGGCGAGCCCGTCGCCGGGAAGCATGTTGATCACGCCGTCGGG
The DNA here is from genome assembly GCA_041640835.1 of Blastococcus sp. Taxonomy (GTDB): domain Bacteria; phylum Actinomycetota; class Actinomycetes; order Mycobacteriales; family Geodermatophilaceae; genus Blastococcus. The sequence goes on along the minus strand of JBEPZM010000168.1, from coordinate 5,675 downwards.
CAGACCGGCCGCCTCGAGCAGCCGCAGGACGTGGTGCGCCGCGAACTGCTGGGTCGGCGAGGGCTTCCACACCACGGTGTTGCCCATCAGCGCCGGCGCCGTCGGCAGGTTGCCCGCGATCGCGGTGAAGTTGAACGGCGTGACCGCGTAGACGAAGCCCTCGAGCGGGCGGTGGTCGAGCCGGTTCCACACGCCGTCCGAGGACACCGGCTGCTCGGCGAGGACGTCGCGGGCGAAGTGCACGTTCCAGCGCCAGAAGTCGACGAGCTCGCAGGCGCTGTCGATCTCCGCCTGGTACGCGGTCTTGCTCTGCCCGAGCATCGTGGCCGCGTTGAGCGTCTGCCGCCACGGCCCGGCCAGCAGGTCGGCGGCCTTGAGGAAGACCGCGGCACGGTCGTCGAACGACAGCTCCTGCCAGGCGGGCGCGGCCGCCTTCGCGCAGCTGACCGCCTCCTCCGCGTCGGCGTGCGTCGCATGGGCGGACGTGCCGAGGACGGCAGCGTGCCGGTGCGGCTGCACGACGTCGAACCGCTCCCCGCCGGCCATGCGCTGCCGCCCGCCGACGGTGAGGGGCAGCTCGATCGGCGACCCGGCGAGCTCGGCGAGCCGGCGTTCCAGCGCGGCGCGCTCGGCCGAACCGGGCGCGTAGTCGAGGACCGGCTCGTTGCGCGGGGCGGGGACACGGGTGACGGCGTCCATGGCGGTACCTCTCAGGACCTCGTGAGCAGGGCACGGAGGAAGAAGGCGACGTTGGCCGGGCGCTCGGCCAGGCGGCGCATGAAGTAGCCGTACCAGTCGACGCCGTAGGGGACGTAGGCCCGGACGGCGGTGCCCGCGGCGGCCAGCCGCCGCTGCTCGTCGGGGCGGATGCCGTAGAGCATCTGCACCTCCCACGAGTCCGCCGACCGGGAGTGCTGGGCGGCGAGCTCGTGCGCCCGGGCCAGCATCGCGGGATCGTGCGAGCCGACCATCGGCCGGCCCGGTCCGGCCATGAGCACCGCGAGGCAGCGGGCGTAGGCCGCGTCGACGTCCTTCTTGCGCCGGTGCGCGACCGCCGCGGGCTCGTCGTAGGCGCCCTTCACCAGCCGCACCCGGGAACCGGGCGTCGCCAGCGCCTCGGCGTCGTCCTCGCTGCGGAACAGCATCGCCTGCAGCACGGCGCCGGTGCCGGGGTGCTCCCGGCGCAGCTCGGCGAGCGCCGCCAGCGTGGAGTCGACCGTGGCCGACTCCTCCATGTCGAGGGTGACCGTGGTGCCGAGGGCCGAGGCCGCCTCGACGACGGGGCGCACCAGCTCCAGGGCGACGTCGTGGCCGCCGGGGAGCGCCTGGCCGAAGGCCGACAGCTTGACCGACAGCTCGGCGGCCGGACCCAGCCCGAGGGGGGCCAGGGAGTCCAGCGCGCGCAGGCAGGCGTCCCGGCTGCGGACCGCCTCCGGCCGGTCCGTCACGTCCTCGCCCAGGTGGTCCAACGTCACCCCGATCCCGTCGGCGGCCAGCGCGCGGACGACGTCGAGCGCGTCGTCCAGGGTCTCGCCGGCGACGAACCGCTCGACCACCGTGCGGGTGGCCGGGTGCGCGAGGGCGGCGCGGCGCAGCCCCGGCCGGCGGGACGCGGCGAGCAGGCTCTGCTGCAGCATCGGAACCCCCTCCGGGCGCGCGCGGGCACCTCAGACGCTAGGAGTCGGTCCCGTCGAGTGCCAGGGACGCGTGCGCGTTCCCGACCGCCTCCGGCCGAGCCCGCCGCCGTCCGGTCGCCTACTCTCGACCCCAATGGCTGCGGGGAACGCTGCGCTGGACGACCGCGGCACAGACGACAACGTGCTGCGCCTGCTCCGGACCGGGACGGCGGCCGAGCACGAGGACGTCGAGCGCACCCTCGCCCTGCTCGACCCGGCGCTGAGCCGGTCCCGCCTGGCGCACGTGCTGGACCTGATGCACGGCTTCTGGCGCGCCGCCGAGGCCGGCCTCGACGTGTGGGCCGCGGACCACCCCGCGGACGCCGAGCGGCTGCAGTGGACGCGCCGCCGCCGGGCTCCGCTGTTCGCCCTGGACCTCGCCGCCCTGGGTGCCGGCGCGTCGGAGCGGTCCCCGGAGCTGCCGCCGGTGCACGGCACCGACGAGGCGCTGGGCCGGATGTACGTGCTGGAGGGGTCGACGCTGGGCGGCGTCTTCATCGACCGGCACCTGGCCACCCTGCCGGAGCTGGCCGATGCCCCCCTCCGCGCCTTCTCCCCCTACGGGAGCGAGACCGGGGCGATGTGGGCCGACTTCCGCCGGGCCACCCGGGCGCGGGCCGCCGACGGCGGCGACGTCGCCACCATGGTCGCCGCGGCGCGCACGACCTTCGGCGACCTCGCCGACTGGTGCCGCCCCGCGGCGCTGCCGGGCGTCCGCGCGTGACGGCCGAGGGGGCCGACCTCCTGGCTCCGGGCACCCCGGTGGACCTGGACAACTGCGAGCGCGAACCCATCCACGTCCCGGGGAGCATCCAGCCCCGCGGGGTGCTGATCGCCGTCAGCGATCCCGACCTCGTCGTCGAGCAGGTCTCGGAGAACCTCGAGGAGCTGACCGGCGTCCCGTGGCAGGACGCGCTGGGACGCCCGCTGGCCGAGGTCATCGGCACCGCGGCGGCCGGCGCGGTGGTCCGCTCGGCGAGCGCCTTCGGCGACCTGCGCGAGCGGAACCCGGTCGAGGTGACCCTCGCCGTCGGCGGCCGGCAGGAGCCGGTCGACGCACTCCTGCACCGCGCGGTCGTCCGGAGCGGTGCCGGGGGTGGTGCGCCGGTCGTCAGCCTCGTCGTGGAGCTCGAGCCGGCCCGGGGGCCGCGGCCGTTCTCCTTCCCGAACACCTACCAGGCGGTCCGGAGCACGATCACCGAGCTGAACCGGGCGTCCACGCTGCAGGACCTGTACGACATCACCGCGCAGGCGGTGCGCGGCCTCACCGGCTTCGACCGGGTGATGGTCTACCGCTACGACGCCGACTACAACGGCGAGGTCGTCGCCGAGGCCAGGCTCGAGGAGCTGAACCCGTTCCTCGGCCTGCACTACCCGGCCTCGGACATCCCCGCCCAGGCGCGGGCGCTGTACGAGAAGAACTGGATCCGGCTCATCTCGGACGTGGACTACGTCCCCTCCCCGATCCGGCCCACGGCGCACCCGGCGAGCGGGCAGCCGCTGGACCTCACCTTCTCCACGCTGCGCAGCGTCTCCCCGATCCACGTCGAGTACCTGCACAACATGGGCGTGCGCGCCTCGATGTCGATCTCGCTGCTGCGCGACGACAAGCTCTGGGGCCTCATCGCCTGCCACCACTACAGCGGCCCGCACGCCCCGCCGTACGCCACCCGCGCGGCGGCGGAGTTCCTCGGCTCGACGCTGTCCCTGCGGCTGGTCGACCGCGCGGAGGAGGACGAGATCCGCCGCGCGCTCCGGGCGCGCTCGACGCTGACCTCGTTGACCGCGGCCGCCCTGGACGAGGACCGCACCCTGGCCGGCGCCCTGCTGGGCACGCCCGGCCTGCTGGACCTGGTGCCCGCCGACGGCGTCGTCGTCCGGCTGCAGGGGCGGACCGCGAGCAGCGGGACGGTCCTGCCCCCCGAGGTCGCGGACGCGGTCGCCGCCTGGGCCGCGAGCCGGGGGGACGACGTCGTCGCGACCGACTCGCTCCACCGGGACGCGCCGGGCCTCCTCCCGTCCTCCCCCGCGTGCGGCGCCCTCGTGCTGCCGCTGCCCGGCGGGCAGTACGTGCTGTGGTTCCGCGACGAGGCCGTGCGGCACGTCGACTGGGGCGGCGACCCCGACAACAAGGCGATCGCCCAGCGCGAGGGCGACGAGATCCGGCTGAGCCCGCGCAAGTCCTTCGAGCGCTGGCGGGCGACCGTGCGCGACCGGTCGGAACCCTGGACGCCGGAGCAGGTCGCCGAGGCCGGCGAGCTGCGCACCCACGTGCTCGAGGCGCTCTACGCCCGCTCGCGCAGCGTCGTGCGCGCCGCGGAGACGCTGCAGCGCAGCCTGCTCACCGAACCGGTGCAGCCCGCGGGCTTCCAGCTCGCCGTCCGGTACGTCCCGGCCGCGCGCGAGGCGCAGGTCGGCGGCGACTGGTACGACGTGTTCGAGCAGCCCGACGGCTCCACCACGCTCGTGATCGGCGACGTGGTCGGCCACGACACCCGCGCGGCGGCCACGATGGGCCAGTTGCGGGGACTGCTCCGGGGCATCGCCTACGCCGGCACCACCGGCCCGGCCGGCGTACTCAGCCGGCTGGACGCGGCCATCGAGGGCCTGGGCCTCGGCGCCCTGGCCACGGTGCTGGTCGGCCAGCTGGAACGCCCCGCCGACGCGGACGGTGCCACCCGCCTCCGCTGGGCCAGCGCCGGCCACCTGCCGCCGCTGCTGCTCGGCCCGGGCGGAGGCGTGCAGGTGCTCGACGGGCCGCGTCCGGGCCTGCTCCTCGGCGTCGACCCGACCACGCCGCGCAGCGACCAGGAGGTGCTCCTCGAGCCGGGCAGCACGCTGCTGCTCTACACCGACGGGCTGGTCGAGCGCCGCGACCAGGTCTTCGACGACGGCGTCGCACTGCTCGCCCGCTCGCTCGCCGACCTGCGCGAGCGGCCGGTCGCCGAGCTGTGCGACGAGCTGCTCGTCCGCATGCTGCCCGACGGGGCCGAGGACGACGTGGCACTCGTCGCGGTCTGCCTCCGCCCCTGCGCGGGCTGACTCAGTCGTCGAGCTCGGGCGCCGCGAACAGCGGCGTCAGCCCGTCGTCCGGCGGGCCGCTCCTCTCCGGGGGCTGGACGTCCACCCCGGCCTGCTTGACCTCCGGGATCGTGTCGCGGACCGGGATCTCCGGCAGTCTGCGTGCGTCGCGCTCCAGCGCGGCGAGCAGCCGCTCCTCGTCGGGAGCGAGGTCGCCGGGCCCCAGGCGTCCATGGGGCTCGGCCGCATCCGACCCGAAGGCGTCCGGGTCTCTTCCGTCGGCTCCGGCCATGCTCACGAAGCCTCCTCTCCCGCGGTCACCGTGGGAAGTTCGGCTCGAGGCGCGGCACGATCTGCATCTCGGGGACGAACGCCGAGGGGTGCAGCAGCACGAGGGTGCGCACCATCTCGGCCACGGCCGACGGCGGCATCATCAGGTGCGACGGGATGCCCCACTGCTCCATCATCGGCGTGTCCATGGCCGCCGGGACGACCGACTGCACGCGGCACGGGAAGGGGCGCTCGCTGCCGTCGGGCTGCCGCACCGCCTTCTCCCGCAGCTCCCGCTGGATGCAGCGGGTGGCGTTGAGGAAGCCTGCCTTCGAGCCGTTGTAGGCGATGGCGCCGCTTCCGGCGGTGATCGCCGAGAGCGACACGATGTGGACGACGTCGGCGGTGCGCCCCTCGGGGAGGTGCTGCACGCGCTTGGTGAACTCACTGGTGAGGAAGACCGGGCCCTCGAAGTTCACCGCCTGCACCCGCCGGTAGTCGGCGAGGTCGATGTCGGTGATGTAGCCCGGCCGGTCGATCCCCGCGACGTTGACCAGGATGTCGAAGCTGTCGCCGTGCGCGTCGAAAAGGCCGGCCACCACGGTCCGCCGGCTCTCGTCGTCGGTGACGTCCAGTGCGACGACCTCCGCGCTGCCGCCGGCGTCGGCGACCAGGCCGCGCGTGCCCTCGCTGCCGGCGGCGTCGATG
>JBEPZM010000167.1:0-7898 GCA_041640835.1 Blastococcus sp. | reverse complement strand
CCACCGAGAGCACGACCGCGGCACCGGCCGACGTCCCTGCGGGGGCGCCGGCCGGGAACCTCGCCCCCGCCTGGTCGGCCGACGGCGGACCGCTGCCCGCCGACCTCGTCGAGGAGGGGCGGGTCGTCGTCGGCTGGGAGCACGGCGTGCGCGCCCTGGACCCGCTGACCGGCGACGAGGCCTGGCACTACACGCGCAGCAACGCACAGCTCTGCGGGTTGACCGTCACCGACGGCGTCGCGGTCGCGGTGTTCCGCACCGCCGACCGCTGTGACGAGGCGGTCGCCCTGGACGCGGCCACCGGCGTGCGGACCTGGACGCGCAACCTCAGCCTGCGCGGCGACGCCGTCCTGAGCTCCACCGCCTCGATCGCGCTGGCCACCAGCTCCACCGGCGTCCTGACCTTCGACCCGGTCGGCAACGGCGTGCGCTGGCGGGCCGCGGCGCCGGGCGGTTGCACGTGGCTGTCCGCCGCGGCCGGCAACACCGGGGTCGCGGTCCTGCAGCGCTGTGCGGGCGCCGAGGCGGTCCAGCTCCGGCTCTACGACGGCTTCGAAGGGTCCGAGCACTGGACCGTCGACGTCCCCGCGCCCGAGGACGTCGACGTCGCGCTGCTCGGTGCCGACGCGCTCGTCGGCGTGCGGGTGGGCGGCGAGGTCCGGCTCTTCACCCCCGACGGCGGTGCCCTGCGCGCGACCCTCCCCGCGGCCCCCGAGGACGCCGTGCAGCAGACGACGGCGGCCGGGCTCGTGCTCGTGCGCATCGGCGGAACGCTCTCGGCGGTCGACCCGGGCTCGGGCGCGACGCGCTGGACCGCCCCGGCCGACGGGCTGCCCGCCGCGACCGGCGCCGACGAACCGGAGGTCGTCGTGCCGACCGCCGACGGGTTCGTGCGCCGGGACGCGCTGACCGGGAACGAACTCGGCCGCTGGCCGGCCGGCGAGGTGCCCCCGGACGGGACGGCCACAGTCGTCGGCCCCGTCGTGCTGCTGCGGCTGGACGACGAGGTCCGCGCCTACCGCTGACGGACCATCCGATCGGCGCCCCTGCCGTGCCTCAGGGCACACTCGGGAGCATGGCCCTGCCCTCCGGTCCCGACCAGTCCCCCTCCGTCGCGCCCACCGATCTGCGCCAGCTGGCCGATCACGGCGCCGCCCCGCGCACCTTCGACGGCGGCGCGGGTCCGCTCGCCGCGCTGGACACCGGACCGGGCGCCGAGGGCACGGTGCTCATGGTCGCGGGCTACACGGGGAGCAAGGAGGACTTCGCGCCGCTGCTCGCGCCGCTGGCCGCCTCCGGCTACCGCGTCGTCGCGATCGACCAGCGCGGCCAGTACGAGTCCCCCGGCCCGGACGACCCGGACCGCTACTCGGTGGCCGAGCTCGCCGAGGACGTCGTCACGGTGGCCCACGTGCTCGCCACGGAGGCCGGCGGACCGGTGCACCTGCTCGGCCACAGCTTCGGCGGCCTGGTGACGCGCGCCGCCGTCCTCACCTCGCCCGAGCTGTTCCGCTCCTTCACCCTGCTGGGCTCGGGTCCCGCGCAGCTGACCGGCGGCCGCGCCGAGCTGCTGGACCACCTGGCCCCGCTGCTCGAGGCCGGGGGCGTGCAGCTGGTGCACGAGACCATGGAGCAGCTGGCGATGACCGACCCCAAGGCGCAGGCGGTGCCGGCGCCGACCCGCGAGTTCTACGCGCGCCGCTTCCTGCGCAACTCCGGGGCGGGGCTCCGCGGCATGGCCGACGCGATGCTCGCCGAGCCCGACCGCGTCGAGGAGCTGAAGGCGACCGGCCTGCCGGTGCTGGTGGCGCACGGCGAGGCCGACGACGCCTGGATGCCCCACGTGCAGGAGGAGATGGCGAAGCGGCTGGGTGCCCGGCACGAGGTCATCGAGGACTCGATCCACTCCCCCGCCGTCGAGAACCCGCCGCGCACCATCGCCGTCCTGTGCGACTTCTGGTCGAGCGTGTGACCCGGCTGCCGTCGCGGACGGAGTGGACGGCGGAGGAGGACCGACTGGGCTTCTTCGGCCCGGACAGCGTCACCTGGCGGGTGCACGCCGATCCGTCGTTCTCCGTCGGCGGCCTGCGCGCCCTGCTGCTCCAGGCGCTGCACCCGGTGGCCATGGACGGTGTCGCGAGCAACTCGGTCGGCTTCACCGAGGAGCCGTGGCCGCGGCTGATCCGCACCGCCACCTACGTCGACACCCTCACCTTCGGCACCCGCACCGAGGCGGTGCGCGCCGTGGCCCGCGTGCGCGGCATCCACCGCCGGCTCGGCGGGACCGAGGAGACCACCGGTCGCACCTACCGGGTCGACGACCCCGACCTGCTGCTCTGGGTGCACTGCTGCGAGGTCGACTCGCTGCTGACCGTCGCCCGCCGCGCCGGTCTGCCGCTGACCGACGAGGACGCCGACCGGTACGTCGCCGAGCAGGTCACCGCGGCGGCGCTGGTCGGCGCCGATCCGGACGACGCGCCCGCCTCGGTCGCCGAGCTGGCCGCCTACTTCGAGCGGATGCGCCCCGAGCTGGCCGCCACGCCGGCCGCCCGGGACGCCTACCGGCTGGTGGTGCTGCCACCGATGCCGACGTGGGTGCGCTACCTGACCCCCGCCCAGCCGGCGTGGGGCGGGCTGGCCTCGCTGGCGGTGGCGCTGCTCCCCGCGTGGGCGCGCCGCATGTACTCGCTGCCCGGCCTGGGGATCACCGACGCCGCGGCCGGCCCCGCGCTGCGGGCGTTCCGGCAGGGACTGCTGCTGCTGCCGCAGCGGGCCCAACGCTCGCCGATCGTGTGGGCCGGGTTCGAGCGGGTCGGGGCGGAGCGGCTCAGCGCCTGATCCGGTCGCTCAGTCGCGGAACGGTGCGGCGCCGGTTCCCGCCGCCACCAGGGCCTCGAACTGGTCGGGCTCGGTGGTGCAGGCGCCGATCGCCGTCGTCTTGTTGGTGCCGTGGTAGTCGCTGGACCCGGTGACGATCAGCCCGAGGTCCGCGGCCAGGCCGCGCAGGTGCCGCCGCTCGTCGTCGCTGTGGTCGGGGTGGTCGACCTCCAGGCCGAGCAGTCCGGCCTCGGCCATCGTCGCGATCGCCGTGTCGTCGACGACCCGGCCGCGCTTGGTGGCCAGTCCGTGCGCGAACACCGGCACTCCCCCGGCGGCCCGCACGAGCGCGATGCCCTGCCGGACGTCGGTGTCGGCCTTGCTGACGTAGTAGGGGCTGCGGTGGTGCAGCAGGGTGGCGAAGGCGGCGTCGACCGACTCGACGACGCCGCCACGCACGAGCGCCCGTGCGACGTGCGGGCGGCCGACGACGCCGCCGCCGGAGGCCTCGACGATCTCGGCCCACAGCACCGGGTACCCGTCCGCGGCCAGCGCGTCGACGATCCGCTCCCCGCGGCTGAGCCGCTCCTCCCGCAGCCGGGCCCGCTCGGCGGACAGCGCCGGGGAGTCCGGATCGAACAGGTAGGCCAGCAGGTGCACGCTGATCGGCGGCTGGTCGTCCGCGAACCAGCGGCAGGAGAGCTCCATGCCCGGGACGACGGTGAGCCCGGCCGGGCGGGCCTCCTGCGCGGCGGCCCAGCCGGCGGTGGTGTCGTGGTCGGTGAGCGCGACGACGTCCAGCCCGGCGGCCCGCGCGGTGCGCATGAGCTCGGCCGGCGTCTCGGTGCCGTCGGACACCGAGGAGTGGGTGTGCAGGTCGATGCGCATCAGGGACCAGCCTGCCGCACGCGGGGCCGACGCACCCGGCGGAGCGTGCTCACTCGGCCGGCTTCAGCGGCGGGATGGGCTCGGTGTCCCGCCGGACGGCCGGGCCGCGTGGCGCGGACTCGGAGTCGGGGTTGCCCTCGTCGTCGCCGGAGGCCGCGCCGCCCCAGTCGGCGCTGAACAGCAGGCCGCTGACCTGCTTGTAGACGTTCTTCGCGTCCGGCATGAAGGTGATGTGCCGCAGCGCCTGGTCCTGCCCGGCGGACTCGAACCGGAAGCTGCCGTAGCCGAGGATCTGCCCGAAGAACGTCTCCTCCCAGGTCAGGTCGGTGATCCGGCGCAGCGGCAGGAGCGTGACGGTGCGGACGATGACGCCCGAGGTCAGCAGCACCCGCCGCCTGGTGACGATGAAGTGCCGCATCCACCACTCGCCGACCCGCAGCGAGTAGTAGACGAGGGCGCCGAGCACCACGACGAGCCCGACGACGGTGGTGACCGCGTTGTCGGGGTCCAGCAGGAACAGCCAGGCCCCGAGGACGAACACCGGCAGGAAGCGCACCGTGGGCTCCACGAGCACGGCCCAGTGGCGCCGGGTGGCCAGCACGACGTCCTCGCCGGGCAGCAGGTACTTGTCGGCGTCCTTGCCGGCGCGGGTCGGGAGGACCGGGGACGCGCTCACGGCTGCCTCAGGTGAGCGAGCCGACGAACTCGGAGAGGGACGTCGCGGCGTCCCCGAGCGCGTTGCCGGCATTGCGGACCATCTCCGCGGAGCCTTCCGGGTTCTGGATGACGTACCAGACCACGAAGGCGACCAGGAGCCAGGTGAGGACCTTCTTCAGGTTCACCGCCACCTCCGAGGGGGCTCGAACGGGCAGGCCGGAAGGAGCTCCGGTCTGCGTGGGAAGACCCGCCGGACATGCGGCGGACGCGTTCGTCTCATGGGTAACACAGACCTCAGGGGCACCAGTCGCGACGCGCCGATCATGATCCGAGGCGGACCGGTCCGACGTCTCCCGGGTCAGGTTCCTGGCAGCAGGTGCTCGCTGGGCGGGCCCAGCGGGAGGTCGGGGTAGATGCGTTCCCGCAGGTCCAGCAGCCGCGGCTCCTCCGCCAGCAGCCACGCGGCGTTCATCGGCCAGGTGACCAGCCACAGCCAGACCCCGTAGGCCTCGCCCACGAAGGCGGCACGGTCGTCGGTGGTGGGGACGGCCCACAGCGGCGCCCGCTGACCGGCCGCCTCCACGGCGACCGATGACGGGCCGGAGATGACGTCCCCGGGATCGAGCCCCGGCAGCCCGGCGTAGCCGCAGCCCACCCCGGTCCCCGGCTCCTCGGCGACGAGCACCAGTTCCGCGGAGCCGCCCAGCGGGGCGGGACCGGCGGTGTCGACGACGATGGCGCGGGCGCCCGGTTCACCCCCCCACGCCAGGCCGGTCACCGACCAGCCGGCGGGCATCGGGTCGGGCACCCATGCGGGCACCCGCGCGTCCGCGGTGACCGCGGCGATGGCGTCGTGCGCGACCAGCACGGTGTGGTGCAGCGGCGTGACGGCACCGTGCAGGTGGCACCAGGCCTGCGCGCTGGCTCCGGGGCGGACCCTCAACGGCTCGCCGCAGCGGGGGCAGACCGGCGAGACGCTCATCGGGCATAACCGTCCTGTGACCGGCCGGAATCGTCAAGCGCGGGGGCAGCGGCGCCCCGTAGCGTGCCGGTCATGCCTGCGGAGCTCCCGGTGGTGCCGTGCGTGGGTGCGGTCGTCGTGGACGACGCGGGGCGGCTGCTGCTGATCAGGCGCGGCCACGCCCCGTCGGCCGGGTTCTGGTCGGTGCCCGGTGGGCACGTCGAGCCGGGCGAGACGCTCCCGGAGGCGATCGTGCGGGAGGTCCGCGAGGAGACCGGTCTGGACGTCCGCCCGGGCGCCGTGGTGGGCCGGCTGTCGATCCCCGGGGACGGCGTCGTCTACGACGTGACCGACTTCGTGTGCACCCTGGTCGGCCCCCCGGCGGTGCCGGTGGCCGGGGACGACGCGGCGGACGTGCTGTTCGCCGACGCCGCCACCCTGGACCGGCTGCCGTGCACGCCGCGCCTGCTGGAGACGCTGCGCGCCCGGGAACTCAGCCCCGCGGGATCGGCGTGGGACGGCCGGGCTGCTCGCCGCCGCGGGCCTCGCCGTAGGAGCGCTTGGGCACCATGACCTTGCGGCGGAAGATGCAGACGATCGTGCCGTCCTGCTTGTAGCCGATGGTCTCGACGTAGACGACGCCGCGGTCGTCCTTGGACTTGGACTCGGTCTTGTCGAGGACCGTCGTCTCGCCGTAGATGGTGTCGCCGTGGAACGTCGGGGCGACGTGCCGCAGCGACTCGACCTCGAGGTTGGCGATCGCCTTGCCCGAGACGTCGGCGACGCTCATGCCGAGCAGCAGCGAGTAGATGTAGTTGCCGACGACGACGTTCTTGCCGAACTCGGTCGTGTTCTCCGCGAAGTTCACGTCCATGTGCAGCGGGTGGTGGTTCATCGTGATGAGGCAGAAGAGGTGGTCGTCGTACTCGGTGACGGTCTTCCCGGGCCAGTGCTTGTAGACCGCCCCGACCTCGAACTCCTCGTAGTACCGACCGAACTGCATGGACCGCTCCCGACTCGACGTGCGCGTGGACGGGTCGTGATCCTACGGACGGCCTTGGCCCGCGCACGCCGAGAGCCCCGGGCGGGCGCCACCCGGAGCCGGCCGGTCAGAGCAGGGCACCGATCCGGGCGGCCATGTCGGCCTCGTGCTGCTGGTAGGAGCCGGCCACGCTGCTGAGCAGCCCGCCCATGCCGTTGAGGGCGTCGCTCAGGCTCTGGGCGGAGCGACGCCACTGCTCGTAGAGCTGGGTGAACTGCACCGCGGCCTGGGAGTCGGTCCAGCCGTCGAGCACGGACGTGTTGATGTTCCCCGACAGGGTGGCCTGGCGGGCGGTGCTCTCCGCGGCCTCGCTGCGGCACTGCCCGGCCATCGACTGCAGCGTGGCGATGTCGACCTTCATGGCGTGTCCTCCTCCGTCCCGGGACCGTCCCGGTCGCGGCGAACGGTAGGTCGACGGGCTCGCCGACGAGCCCGCTCGTCCACAACCCGCCCCGTCGTCCACAGATCCGGCCGGCACGTCCCGCGGAGACCGGCGGAATCGGCACCATGCGCCGGTGACCACACCTCCGGCGGACTCCCGGACCCCGCGTGCCTCCCGGTGCTGGACGCTGCGGAGCGAGGAGGGCGCCGTCGACGTCGAGGTCGTCGCCGCGGACGACCAGCGCCTGGCCGACGTCCTCCCCCTGCTGCGGCAGGCCCTGGGCGTGCCGGTCGCCGAGCTGTGGGCCGGGTCGTCCGGTCTCGGCGCGGAGACGTCCCTCGGCTCACCGGCCCTGCGGCACGGCGCCCTCCTCGGGGTGGCACGCCCGTCCACGCCGCTCTCGCCCGACGCCAGCCCGCTGGAAGTGCGGGTGCTCGGTGGTCCCGATGCCGGCCGCGGTCTCCCGCTCGGCCGGGGCCTGCACCTCGTCGGACGGGACGCGGCGTGCGGCATCCGCCTCGCCGATCCCGACGTCTCCCGGCGACACCTCGAGATCCGGGTCGGCGACGGTGAGGTCGAGGTGCGCGACGTCGGCTCGACCAACGGCAGTCTGCTCGCGGGCGTCCCGCTGGACGACCGGCTCCGGCGGTGGCCGCCGGAGGCCCGGCTGCGACTGGGTGCCTCGACCCTCGCGATCAGCAGCTCGTCGGAGCCACCGGCGGTGCTCGAACCGACCGTCGGCGGGCGCACCCGAATCCGTCCTCCGCACCGGCTGCGGGTGCTGCGCGAGGAGCGGGAGGTGACGCTCCCCCGTCCTCCGGCCGACGCGCCACGACGCCGGCTCGCGTGGGTCGCCGTCCTGCTGCCCGCGGTCGGCGGGATCCTGCTGGCCTGGCTCCTGCGCACGCCGACGTTCCTGTTCTTCGCTCTCCTCAGCCCCCTGGTGGCGCTGGGCACGTGGGCGTCGGAACGGTGGTCCGGACGGCGCAGCAGCAGGCGCGAGCGCGCCGCCTACCGCGAGGACCTGGCGGCGGCCCACCGGGAGCTGGACGCCGCCGTCGCCGAGGACGTCCGCGCCGCCGAGCAGGAGCACCCCGACCCGGCGACGATCGCGGCCGCCGTGCGCCGCCGCACCGCCCTGCTCTGGAGCG
>JBEPZM010000166.1:0-7918 GCA_041640835.1 Blastococcus sp. | reverse complement strand
CCCAGATGGGCAGGGCCATGCGTTCGTCCGCGTCGGTTAGCAGCACCACGGGGTTCATGTGCTGGTCCATCGCCACGCCCTTCACCTTCATGCGGATCACGGCGATACCCCCTTTGCGGTGCTCCCCGTCCGGCCCGTCCCGCGCGGGCCGGCCCACGTCGGCTCGCCGGGGCGCGCGCCGCGCCAGAGCATCGGGTCCAGCGGCTGCCGCTTCCCGGCGCGGTCGGGGTCCCCGCCGCGCTCGGCGAAGAAGCCGAGCATGGTCGCCTCGTCGTAGCGGGACTCGCTGCCGAAGCCGGGCGCCTGGGAGATGTCGTGGTAGACGTCGCCGGTGCCGTCGTCGAGCACGTAGGCCAGGCCTTCGTCGAGCAGTTCCTCGATGTAGCCGACGATCCGCGGGATCGCCTCGACCGCGCCCACGAAGTCCTCCGGCGGCAGGACGCGCAGCGCCGTCATGTCCTCGCGGAACAGCGCGGTCTCCCGCATGGCGAGGACGACCCAGTCCTCGCCATCCCGGTTCGCGCGCTCGAGCAGGGGGTCGTCGATGTCGGTGACGTTCTGGACGTAGTGCACGGCGTGGCCGGCGTCCCGCCACACCCGGTTGACCAGGTCGAACGCCAGGTAGGTGGCCGCGTGGCCGAGGTGCGTGGCGTCGTAGGGCGTGATGCCGCAGACGTACATGCGCGCCGTGCGGTCCGGCGACGTGGGCAGCACCTCGCCGCGCGCGGTGTCGTGGACCTTGAGCACGGAACCCGTCCCGGGAAGGGTCGGCAGGAGCGGAGCGGGCCAGGAGAGCACGACCCGAGCCTAGATTGCGGGTCCGACCATGCCGGGCCGCACGTCCGGCGCGGACACCCGACGGGGAGGGACGCCATGGAGATCGACCAGTACCTCCCGGCGCTGCGCCGGACGGACGGCCGCTTCGCCGACGCCGCCGCGGCGGCCGTCCTGGACCACGGCTGGGCGGCCCGGGTGCCCGGCTGCCCCGGATGGTCCCTGGCGGACCTGGTCTGGCACCTGGCCGAGGTGCAGCGCTTCTGGACCTGGGTGGTGCGGACCCGCGCCGAGAGCCCCGCGGGCTACGTCCAGCCGGTCCGGCATCCCGACGACGAGCTGCTGGCCTACGGCGTCGCCCGCAGCGCGGAGCTGGAGGCGGCGCTCGCGGCGGCCGACCCCGCAGAGCGCGTGTGGACCTGGGCGCCGCGGCAGGACGTCGGCTTCGTGCTGCGCCGGCAGCTGCAGGAGGCCACGGTGCACACCGTCGACGTGGAGCAGGTGCTGGGCGACGTCCGCCCGGTCCCGGCCGACGTCGGCCTCGACGGGCTGGACGAGTGGCTCGAGGTGATGGTGCCGGGTGCGCTGCCCGACGGGCCGCCCGCGGACGCACACCCCGTCGTCCTCCACGCCGTCGACGTGGGTGCCGAGCGGACCCTCTTCGCCGGCTCCCGGCCCTTCCCGATCGCGGCGCTGACCGGCACCGCCGGCGACCTGCTGCTCGCCGTCTGGCGGCGGGTGCCGCTGGAGGTGCTCACCGTCGACGGCGACGGGCTCCAGGCCGCCGCGATGATCGGCCTGGTCGACCTCGGGTGAACGGCAGCGGCGGCGGGTTCACGGCCATGCCGCCCTACGCGGCGTGGCGCTTCGTCGAGGCCGTCGACGGGTTCGAGGTCGTCTACCCCGGCGCGCGGAGCCTGCGCGGGCACACCTCGGCGGTGGAGGACGGCCGGGCGTACGCCGTCCACTACGAGATCGGTCTCGACGACGGCTGGCGTACCCGGGAGGTCCGCGTCACCTCCGACACGGTGCAGGGCAGCCGCTCGACCGTGCTGCTCGGCGACGGTCACGGGCGGTGGACGATCGACGGCGTCGCCGCACCGCAGCTCGACGGGCTGCTCGACGTGGACCTCGAGGCGTCGGCCTGCACGAACACGCTGCCCGTCCACCGGCTGGACCTGCCCCACGACTCGGTGGTGCCCGCACCGGCGGTGTACGTGCGGGCGCTCGACCTCTCGGTCACCCGCCTGGAGCAGACCTACCGGCGGCGGGGGCGGCGCTCGTTCGACTACACGTCCGGCGACGGCGCGGTCCGGGCGGTGCTGGAGTACGACGACGCCGGCCTGATCGTCGACTACCCCGGCATCGCGACGCGCTTCGCGTGACGCCGACGGTTCAGGTCTCGACCTGGGCGCGCTGACCCGGGTACTGCTCACGGCCAGGTCACCGCGTGGCGCTCGAACTCCGCACCGGTCTGGATCCCGACGACGCAGAACACCAGACCTGCCGGATCCAGCAGCTGCCAGAAGTTGCCGCCTTCGACGAACCGGTGACGGGTCGCGCCGAGCGCCTCGAGCCGGGCGACCTCGGCGTCGATGTCGTCGGTCTCGACGTCGACGTGCCAGCGCGGTGGCGTCCCCTCGCCGGTGCGCTGGACCTCCACGTGCCAGCCGTCGGCGAACGAGCCCAGCGAGGCCCAGTCGGCGTCCGTCGGGTCGGGCTGCACCGTGCGGCCGGTGGCGCCCGCCCAGAACGCCGTGCCGGCGCCGTGGTGCTCCGGTGGCAGGTCGAGCAGCAGGATGGACAGGCGGCTGCGGTGCGGCATGGGCGCGATCCTGTCCTCCGGGACCGACATCCCGCGACCCTGGCGCTCCCAGGCGCATGGATGTGCCCATCGACCGCTCGATGGCGACGCCGATGCGTAGGAGCGCGGCTCGATCGGTGCCAGGCTGCCGCCGTGGGGATGACGGCGCGGGGTTGCCGGACTCCCGCGCTGCGCTCGGCTCAGGAGGGCAGGCGCCGGTAGAGGCACTGGCCGCCACCGGAGGCGTGCAGCTTTCCGCTCGGCGACCACACGTTCGCCCGCCAGCCGAACATCCCCCGAGTGGACACCGGCGCCGAGCCGTCGCAGAGCAGCCACGGTTCCTCGGTCGCGGGTCGGTGGAAGGCGACGTTCAGGTCCAGCGTGGGAGCGGTGAACGCGGGACGCTGCCAGGCGTGCGGGCGGACGGCGGCCGGCCAGCTCGGCAGGTCGACCAGGACCAGCGACCGGGTCGCGTCGACCCACGGGTCGGCGAAGGTCGGCGTCTCCCGGAACCGGAGCCACTGCTGCCACACGGCGGGGCGTGGACCGTCCGGCCGGGAGGTCTCGGCGACGACCGGCCGGCTCTCGATGTTGTTCCAGAACGGGATGGACGACGAGGAACCCTCCCGCCGGCCCAGCGCGTCGAGGGACGGGAGCTCGTCGGGGCCGGGGACGGCGGGCGGCACCGACTCGTCGTGCTCGAGGCCCTCGACGCCGGCGACCGACCACACCATCGCGTTCAGGATCGGCTTGCCGTCCTGGGTGATCGAGACGGTCGAGGAGCCGGCCGTGCGGCCCGGCTTGGCGCTGCGCACCTCGATGTCGATCGGCTCCGGTCGGGCGACGCCGAGGTAGTGGCAGGAGAACGCGGCCGGCTCGTGCTGCGGGACGGTGGCGCCCACGGCCCGGAGGGCGAAGGAGGCGATGTAGCCCCCCATCGGCCCCCAGATGTTCCACTCGGGCGACGGGATCGCCCGGAAGCGCCCCTCGTCGACCTGCTCCACCTGCGTGTCCGTGCCGAGGTCACCCACCCCGACACTGTCTCAGAAGGGTGGCCAGGGCAGCGCGGGCCAGTCCCCGCTCGGCTCGGGGTGCAGCTTGGTGCGCAGCAGGTCCGCGACCCGCTGAGAAGTGCGGCGCACCTCGCGGCGGGTCAGGTGCTCGTGCAGCTCCTCACCCAGGTCGCCGCGCAGGTCCTCGGCCAGCCGCTCCAGCACCTCCAGGGAGGCGAGCGGGATGGGCCGGCCCGCCCAGCGCCAGAGCAGGGTGCGCAGCTTGGGCTCGACGGAGAAGCAGATGCCGTGGTCGACGCCGTACGCGTGGCCGTCGGGCATCGGGATTATGTGGCCGCCCTTGCGGTCGGCGTTGTTCACGACCGCGTCGAAGACCGCCATGCGGCGCAGCGCCGGGTCGTCGCGGCGCACGTACTCGGCGAGGTCGATCTCCTCGTCACCGTCGATCCACAGCTGCACCATCCCGGGGCCGAACGGCCCCTCGCGCAGCACCGTGGGCGGCACCACCCGCCAGCCGGTGGCCTCGGAGACGAGGAACGCGGAGATCTCCCGGCCCGCGAGCGTCCCGTCGGGGAAGTCCCACAGCGGCCGCTCCCCCGCGACCGGCTTGTAGACGCACTCGGCGCCGACGTCGCCGGAGCGGATGGTGCCCACCAGCGTCACGTTGGAGGCGTCGAGCATCCGGCCCTCGAGGTCGATCTCGCCGGTGCGCAGCAGGTGCAGCGCCTCGGCGTCGTCGGCGGGCGGCCGGGTGACGTCCTCGGCGGGTTGCTCGCTCATCGGCAGGCCGCCGGTCAGCGGCGGTAGCCGTTCTGCCTCGGGCAGACGTGGCCGGTGGCGTCCAGCGGCAACGAGCACAGCGGGCAGGACGGACGTCCGGCCGAGATCACCCGGCGGGCACGGGCGATGAACGCCCGGGCGGCCATCGGGGTGATCGTCACCCGCAGTGCGTCGGGGCCCTCGTCGCTGTCGGAGAGGATCGCGTCCTCCTCGATCGGCTCCTCACCGGCGGCCACCGCCTCGACGACGACAGCCTGCTCGGAGCCGTCCCAGGCCAGGCCCATGGCGGCGACCCGGAACTCCTCGTCCACGGGCGGGGTGAGCGGATCGAGGTCGTCGACGTCGGCGTCGGGCGGGATGACGGCGTCGGCGCGACCAGCTACCTCGTCGAGCAGCTCGGCCATGCGGTCGGCCAGCACCTGGACCTGGTTCTTCTCCAGGGCGACGCTGACCGTGCGGCCGCTGCCGTCGGACGCCTGGAGGTAGAACGTGCGGTCCCCTGGCTGGCCCACGGTGCCGGCGACGAAGCGGCTCGGACGGTCGAAGAGATGGACCTGACGGGGCACGCGCCCAGGTTACGCGGTGGAAGGAGCCAGATCAGGCGGGTGCGCCCGAACCGCCGCCGACGACGGCGTCGGAGGACGCCGCCTTCCGGCGCCCGCGCTTCTTGGGTGCCGGGATCAGCGCCGAGACGTCGCCGCCGGTGTCGTTGATGCGCGCGACGAAGGGCCGGGTCTCGGTGTAGGTGATCACCGAGATCGACGCCGGGTCGACGACGATCCGCTGGAACTGGTCCAGGTGCAGGCCCAGGGCGTCGGCCAGCACCGCCTTGATCACGTCGCCGTGGCTGCAGGCCAGCCAGACGGCGTCGGGGCCCAGCTCGGCGTTGACCGCCCGGACGGCGGCGACGGCGCGGGCCTGCGTCTGGGCCAGCCCCTCACCCTCGGGCCCCGGGAAGACCGCGGCGGAGGGGTGCTGCTGCACGACCTTCCAGAGCGGCTCCTTGACCAGCTCCTTGATCGCGCGGCCGGTCCAGTCGCCGTAACGGGCCTCGCCGAGGCGGTCGTCGGTGCGCAGCTCGAGGTCGCGCCCGGCGGTCACCGCCGACGCGGTCTGCACGCAGCGCTCCAGCGGGCTGCTGACGACGGCCGCGAGGGGCACCTTCGCCAGCCGCTCCCCCACCGCGGCGACCTGCGCCTGCCCGGTCTCGTCGAGCTGCACGCCCGGGGTCCACCCGGCGAGGATGCCCCCGGCGTTGGCCGTCGTCCGCCCGTGCCGGAGCAGGATCACCGTGGTCACGGGCGCGAGCGTACGGGCGGGGTGCTCAGGGGACGGACGAGGCGACCGGCTCCGGGTCGAGCACTCCGGCGAAGACCAGCACGAGCACCAGGACGCCCAGGGCGATCCGGTAGATCACGAACGGCGTGAACGAGCCGCGGTCCAGGTAGCGCAGCAGCCAGGCGATGACGGTCAGCCCGACGCCGAACGCCAGCACCGTGGCGAGGATCGTCGGCCCCCAGGACACCCCGACGCCGGCGCCGCCGTCGCCGCTGAGCTCGTCGTAGGCCTGGTAGAAGCCCGAGGCCAGCACCGCCGGGATCGCCAGCAGGAACGAGTAGCGGGCGGCCGCGGCGCGGGAGTAGCCGAGGAACAGCCCGGCGGTGATCGTGCCGCCGGAGCGGGAGACGCCGGGGATCAGCGCCATCGCCTGGGCGAACCCGAAGCCGATGCCGTGGCCGACGGTGAGCTGGTCGAGCTGCCGCTGCTTGGCGCCCACCCGGTCGGCCCAGAACAGGATCAGCGAGAAGACGATCAGCGCCGTCGCCACGATCCGCAGGTCGCGGAAGGTCGTCTCGATGTCGTCCTCGAACAGCAGGCCGAGGATCCCGATCGGCAGGCTGCCGACGATGATCAGCCAGCCCATGCGGGCGTCGGGATCGCCCTTCCGCCGGCCGGCGAGCGAGGCGAACCAGGCGGTGATGATCCGCCAGATGTCGCGGCGGAAGTACAGCAGGACCGCGGCCTCGGTGCCGATCTGCGTGATCGCGGTGAAGGCCGCACCCGGGTCGTCCCAGCCGAACGCCTCCCCCACCACGCGCAGGTGCGCACTGGAGGAGATCGGCAGGAACTCGGTCAGCCCCTGGACGATCCCCAGGACGACGGCTTCGAACCAGCCCATCAGCGCGCGAGGGGAACGGTCGGGATCAGGCAGTCGGACACGACCGGTCACCCTAGGCGGCGCCCCGCACCGCTCCGGCGCGCCGCTCCGAGGCCGGAGGTGCTCCCGCGTGGCACCACCCTCGCGCCGGTAGGTTGGCCGGTCGTGGAACAACGGGCGCTCGGGCGCAGCGGTCTGGTCGTCAGCCGCCTGGCGCTGGGCACGATGACCTGGGGCCGGGACACCGACGAGGACGAGGCCGCGATGCAGCTCACGGCCTTCGTCGACGCCGGCGGCACGCTGGTCGACACCGCCGACGTGTACTGCGACGGCGAGAGCGAGCGGATCCTCGGGCACCTGCTCACCGACGTCGTCCCGCGCGACTCCGTGCTCGTCGCCACCAAGGCCGCCGGCCGCACCGCCCCCGGCCCGATGGGCCGCGGCGCCTCGCGCGGCCACCTGCTCGCCGCGCTGGACGCCTCCCTGCAGCGGCTCGGGCTCGACCACGTCGACCTGTGGCAGGTGCACGCCTGGGACGACGCGACGCCGCTGGAGGAGACGCTGGCCGCCTGCGACCTGGCCGTCTCCTCGGGGCGGGCCCGCTACATCGGCGTCAGCAACTTCAGCGGCTGGCAGACCGCGCAGGCCGCCACCTGGCAGCGGGCCTGGCCCGGCCGCACGCCGATCGTGAGCACCCAGGTCGAGTACTCGCTGCTGCAGCGGGGCGTCGAGCGCGAGGTCGTGCCCGCCGCCGAGGCGCTCGGGCTGGGCGTGCTGGCCTGGTCGCCGCTGGGGCGCGGCCTGCTCACCGGCAAGTACCGGCACAACACGCCCTCGGAGTCCCGGGGCGCCTCGCCGCAGTGGGAGGCGTTCATCGACGGGCTGCGCTCACGCAAGTCCGACCGGATCGTCGAGGCGGTGATCACCGCCGCCGAGGGCCTGGGCACCAGCCCGCTGGGGGTGGCGCTCGCGTGGGTGCGCGACCGGCCCGGCGTCGTCGCCCCCGTGGTCGGTGCCCGCACCGCCCAGCAGCTCCAGGCCTCGCTCGACGCCGACGGCGTGCGCCTGCCCGCCGCCATCCGCACCGCCCTGGAGGACGTCTCCGCACCGCCCACGGGCTACCCCGACCGCCGGGGCGACCGATGACCGCCGCAGCCCCGGCTCCCGGCGCGGACCCGGTCTTCGCCGCCTTCTGCGCGGCCGGCCTGTGGCCCGGCCTGGGCCGCCGGACGGCGGCGGAGCTCCCGGCCGTCGGCATCACCGCGCCCGACGACGTCAGCGCCGACCGGCTGCAGAAGATCCCGAAGGTCGGGCGGCAGCGCGCCGACCGGCTCTTCTCCAGCTTCCTGGCCGCCGCGCCCACCTACGAGGTGGTCGAGATGCTGATCG
>JBEPZM010000165.1:1569-7922 GCA_041640835.1 Blastococcus sp. | reverse complement strand
CGCCGCGACGCTGGTCGCCGAGCAGGACACCTGGAGCGGCACCGTGCAGCTGGTCTTCCAGCCCGCCGAGGAGGTCGGCGGCGGCGCGCAGTCGATGATCGACGACGGCATCTTCGACCGCTTCGGCCGCCCGGACGTGGTGCTCGGCCAGCACGTCGGCCCGCTGCCCGCCGGTCTCCTGGGTCTGCGGAAGGGCCCGGCGTTCGCCGGTGCCGACATGCTGCACATCGTGCTGCACGGGCGAGGTGGCCACGGCTCCCGGCCGGAGACGACCGTCGATCCCGTGGTCATGGCCGCGGCCACGGTCATGCGGCTGCAGACGGTGGTCTCCCGCGAGGTGGCCGGTGGCGAGTCCGCCGTCGTCACCGTCGGTGCGCTGCACTCCGGCAACGCCGGCAACGTCATCCCCGAGCGCGCCGACATGCGGGTGAGCCTGCGCTCCTACGACCCCGAGGTCCGCGAGCGGCTGATGACCTCGATCGAGCGGATCGTGCGCGCCGAGGCCGCCGCGTCGGGCGCGCCGGAGGACCCCGAGGTGATCCTCAAGGAGTCCTTCCCGGTGCTGGTCAACGACCCGGACGCCTCCGCGCGGACCCAGGCCGGCTTCGACCGCGACCTCGGGCCCGGCCTGACCGTCGACCCCGGTCCGGTCACCGGCAGCGAGGACGTCGGCATGCTCGCCACCGCGGCCGGGGTGCCGCTGGTCTACTGGCTGCTGGGCGGCGCCGACCCGGCCCACTTCGCCGGCGTGACCGACCGCGAGGGCCTGGCGCGCGTCGTCCGCGAGCTGCCGTCCAACCACTCCGCGCAGTTCGCCCCGGTCATCGAGCCGACGCTGGGCACCGGGGTCCGGGCCCTCGTCTCGGCGACCCGCACCTGGCTCCCCGTGGAGGGCCGGCCGACGGCCTGACCCACCGACGACGCAGGAGGGGTGGAGCCCTGTGGCTCCACCCCTCCTGTGCGTGCTGCGCGGCCCCAGGGCCGCCGGTACTACTCGATCAGGCGGTCGGCACCGTGATGGTGGCGATGCCGATCAGGAAGTCACCCGCGAGGGCGTCGGTCATGAACGTGGAGTTCAGCAGCTCGGCGGCCTCGGCGCTGAGCAGCACCTCGGTGCCCTGCAGGACAGCCTCGCCACCCTCGATGGTCGGCGGGTTCAGGGTGCTGCCGTCCAGGTCGAACAGCGGCGCGCTGGGAGCGGCGAGCTCGCCGTTCACGGTGACGTCAC
The DNA here is from genome assembly GCA_041640835.1 of Blastococcus sp. Taxonomy (GTDB): domain Bacteria; phylum Actinomycetota; class Actinomycetes; order Mycobacteriales; family Geodermatophilaceae; genus Blastococcus. The sequence continues at coordinate 6,694 of JBEPZM010000165.1, read as the reverse complement.
CGAAGAGACGCGACGGGGTGCCCGGGTCGACGGTGAAGTTGGTCAGCTCGACCGTGGTGCCACCGGCGGTCAGGCTCAGGCCGCTGCCCTGGTGGAAGATCGTGCCCTGGACGTAGGGCTTGTAGCCGGTCTCCTTGTCGAACACGGTCACGGTGCCACCGGTGATCGGGAAGCTCACCGAGCCGTCGGCCAGCGTGGCGTCCCCGACGGTGCCGGGGGTCAGGCCGAGGGTGCCGAGGGCGTCGACGAAGCCCTGGTCGAGGGCGACGGCGGTGCTGCCGCCGGCGGGGATGGCGGGGAGCGAGGCGACCGGCTCGGGGCGGGCGAACTCCGCGCTCGAGGACGACGAGGAGGAGGAGGCGCTCGACGAGCTGGCGTCCGAGTCGTCGCTGCCGCAGGCGCTGAGGGTGAGAGCCGCGCTGAGGGCGACGCCGGCGACCAGGAGCTTCGCGGGGCGGGAAGAGGCGTTCATGGGGAACTCCTTGCGTTGATCGGTCGATGTCACGAGGTCTTCGGGCCCATGCGTCAAATCGGATTGCGCCCGACCGAAACTTTTTCCGCGGCGGTTGTCGGTGGCCGGCGCCGGGCACCCCCGACGGGGGCCACCGATGGTGGCCGTCGACGTCAGGAGCCACGGGTGCCAGCGAGGTACGACATGAACCGATCCGCGCGCCCGCACGAACGCCCGACGTGAGCCGAAACCGAAGCGCCGTCGTCCTCAGCCCCCTGCTCCCGGGTGCCGGCCGATGAGCCTCGCGATCGCCGATCCGGCGCCGGCCGATCTCTACGACACAGCGTTGCGGTCGGCCGGCCGCCCGGAGGAGCGGTGGCGCTGGTTCGCCCGCTACGAGGGCGGCCCGCGGCACTCCCTCGCGGGCGCACTGGGTCAGTGGGTCGGCCGTGCCGACGACGCCGACCGCGACCTGCTGGCCCGCGCCCGGGGCACCGTCCTCGACGCCGGCTGCGGTCCCGGCCGGCTGGTCGCCGAGCTCGCCGCCCAGGGCCGTGAGGCCGTCGGCATCGACACCTCCCGCGCCGCCATCGCGCTGACCCGGGCCCTCGGGGCCACGGCCGTGCGCCGGTCGATCTTCCAGCCGGTGCCGGGGGAGGGCGGCTGGGACACCGTGCTGCTCGCCGACGGCAACATCGGCATCGGCGGCGACCCGGTCGCCCTGCTCAGCCGGTGCCGCGACCTCCTCGCCCCGGACGGGCGGGTCCTCGCCGAGCTCGACGGCCCGGGCACCGGGTTGCGCACCGCCCGGGTGCGGCTCGAGCGCGGCGTGGAGCGGGGCAGCTGGTTCCCGTGGGCGCACGTCGCGGCCGACGCCGTCGCTGGGCCGGCGGCCGCCGCCGGGCTCGAGGTGACGGCGACCTGGGAGCTGGACGGGCGCTGGTTCGCCGCCCTGGCCGCCTGCGGACGGCCGGTGGTCCGCCTGGACCGGGCGTCCTGACCGTGCGCGTCCTGGTCACCGGCGGTGCCGGGTTCATCGGTTCGCACGTGGTCGAGGCGTTCGTCGACGCCGGCCACGAGGTCCGGGTGCTCGACGCGCTGCTGCCGGCGGTGCACCCCGCCGGCACCGTCCCCCGCCTGCCCGCGGGGGTCGAGTTCCTCCACGGCGACGTCCGCGACGCCGCGATGGTCGACCGCGCCCTGAGCGGCGTGGACGCCGTCTGCCACCAGGCCGCGATGGTGGGCCTCGGGGTCGACGTCCAGGACATGCCCGAGTACGCCGGCATCAACGGCCTGGGCACCGCGGTGCTGCTGGCCGGCATGGCGCGCGCCGACGTCGGCCGGCTGGTGCTGGCCAGCTCGATGGTCGTCTACGGCGAGGGCCGCTACGAGTGCCCGGTCGACGGCGTGGTCCCGGCCGCGGCCCGGCGCCGGGCGGACCTCGACGCCGGCCGCTTCGAGCCCCCCTGCCCCCGGTGCGGCCGCCAGCTCGCCTGGCGGACGGTGCCCGAGGACGCGCCGCTGGACCCCCGCAACACCTACGCGGCGACCAAGCTGGACCAGGAGCACCTCTCCGCGGCCTGGGCCGCCTCGACCGGCGGCGGCGCCGTCGCCCTGCGGTACCACAACGTGTACGGCCCACACATGCCGCGCGACACCCCCTACTCCGGCGTGGCGGCCATCTTCCGCAGCTCGCTGGAGGGCGGGCGGGCACCCCGGGTCTTCGAGGACGGCGGCCAGCAGCGGGACTTCGTGCACGTCTCCGACGTCGCGCAGGCCAACCTCGCGGCGCTCACCGCCGAGCCGCCGGACGCGGCGATGCGCGCCCACAACGTCGCCTCGGGGCACCCGCACACCGTCGGAGACATGGCCCGCGCCCTGGCCGACGCGTTCGGCGGGCCGGACCCCGAGATCACCGGCGAGTACCGGATCGGCGACGTGCGGCACGTCGTCGCCAGCCCGGAGCGCGCCGCCGACGAGCTCGGCTTCTCGGCGGTGGTCTCCTTCGCCGACGGCATGCGCGCCTTCGCGACCGCCCCGCTGCGCCCGGCCCCCTGACGCGTCACCAGGGGGTGCGGACGGTCACCTCCACGGCGATCGCCAGCAGCGCGGACAGCGTCAGCCAGAACCGGTGCGAGCGGGCCGGCAGCGAGGCCGTCGCCGGCAGCAGCCAGACGACGAAGGGCAGCCAGATCCGCTCCGTCTCGCCGAGCACGAAGCCGGACAGGTCGCTGATCAGCATCCCCGCCAGCGCGGCCAGCGGCAGCAGGGCCAGCCGTCCGCGCATGCCGGCCAGCCCGGCGACGACCGCCGGTCCCGCCGCGAGGGCACCGGCCGCGAGGTTGCCGGCCAGGAACCAGGTCGACTGCTCCTCGCGGTCGGCGTACGCGGCGCCGTCGCGCACCCGCTGTGCCACCACCTCGAAGCCCTCGAACCACCAGTAGCCGCCCACCGTGAACAGCGCGGCGACCAGCACCACCCCGACTGCGGCCACCGCGAGCACCCGCACCACCCCGGACCAGCCGAGCCGCGAACGCTGCACCAGCACGACGGTCAGTGCCAGCAGCCCCGCGGCGGTCAGCCCGAACGAGAGGTACAGGGCCAGACCGAGCACGAGCCCGCCGGCCAGCGCCTGCGCGTTCCCGGTCCTCGACGGCGCCCGTGCGGCGGCCAGGGCCAGCAGCGCCACGCCCCACGCGGTCACGCCGGCGAAGAGCGCGTCCGGACTGGTGGCGATCCAGACCGCACCCGGCAGCAGGACGGCGAAGGGCGCCACGGTGCGGGCGGCGGCCTCGTCGGCGACCACCCGGACGGTGACCAGCACCGCCGGCACGGCGAGCGCCCCGCAGGCGATGCACAGCGCCGCCGCCCATCCCGCGCCGCCGAGCCCGAGCCGGTCCAGGAACACGAAGGCCAGCAGGGCCCCCGGAGGGTGCCCGGACACGTGGGTGACCCATTGATCGGCCGAGCCGACGGGCACCGAGTCGACGTAGGTGGACAGGAAGGTGCCCAGGTCGCCGACCCGGCCGACGTCGGCCACGTACTCGTGCTCGCTGGCCATCGGCGCGGCCAGCGCGTCCCATCCGCCGTTCATCGCCAGCGCGACCGCCCATCCGGCGGCCCCGGCGGTGCTGGCGGCCAGCAGCGGCCGCCACCCCAGGCGGCGGGCCAACGTCGGTCCCCAGAGCACGACCGCGGCGGCGAGCGCTACGGGCAGCAGCACCCGGGCGGACAGCACGACGTCGTAGGGACCGCTGACGACGTACCCGTCGCGCAGGCGCAGATCGCCGCCGTCCCGGGTGATCTGCCGGCCCCACAGCCAGACGGCCAGCACGGCGGCCGCGACCGCCACGACGGCCAGTCCGCGCGCGGCACGGCCCCGCACGGGGGTCGTCGGCACGGGGTCGGTGCGCGGCGGTGCGGAGGTCACCCGCCGGAGAGTAGGTGGCCGGGACGGGCGGTGCGCGCCACTGAACCGGTTCGGCGTCCGGTGCGAACACTGGTCGTGGACGACTCCGCGCACGCCCCGACGGTCGACGTCGTCCTGCCCTGCCTGGACGAGGCCGCGTCGCTGCCGTGGGTGCTCTCGCGGCTCCCGGCGGGCTACCGGGCGATCGTCGCGGACAACGGCTCCACCGACGGCTCGGCCGCCATCGCGGCGGAGCACGGCGCGACCGTGGTCGGCGTGCCGCAGCGCGGGTTCGGTGCCGCCGCGCACGCCGGGCTGCTCACCGCCACCGCCGACGTGGTCTGCTTCTGCGACGCCGACGGCTCGATGGACCCCGCCCAGCTGCCGCGGGTCGCCGACCCGGTGCTGGTCGGGGACGCCGATCTCGTGCTCGGTCGGCGCCGCCCCTCCCGCGGCGCCTGGCCGGTGCACGCCCGGGTCGCCAACCTCGCGCTGGCGCGCATGCTGCGCCGCCGCACCGGGCTGCGGCTGCACGACCTCGGTCCGATGCGCGCGGCCCGCCGCGACGCGCTGGTCGGGCTCGGGCTCACCGACCGTCGGTTCGGCTACCCGCTCGAGATGGTGACCGCCGCGGCCGACGCCGGCTGGCGCGTCCGCGAGGTCGACGTCGACTACTCGCTGCGCACCGAGGGCTCGAAGTCCAAGGTGACCGGCACGGTCCTGGGCACCGTCCGCACGATCCGCGACATGCGCGGGGTGCTGGCCCGGTGACCGGCCGCCTCCGCACCCAGGTCCTGGTCATCACCAAGGCGCCGGTGCCCGGCCGGAGCAAGACGCGGCTCACCCCGCCGTGCAGCCCCGAGCAGGCGGCTGGCATCGCCGCCGCCGCGGTGGCCGACACCCTCGACGCGGTGCGCGCGGCCCCGGTCGCTCGGCGCGTCGTGGCGCTCGACGGCGAACCCGGCACCCTGGACCTCGACGGCTTCACCGTGGTGCCCCAGGTGGAGGGCGACCTCGGCACCCGGCTGGCCGCCGCGTTCGCCGACGCCATGGCCGGCACGGCGCCCCCCACTCTGCTCATCGGCATGGACACTCCTCAGGTGACCGCCGACCTGCTGGTCCGGTGCGCCGAGCGGTTGGAGTTCGGCGGTCCCGGCACCGCCGTCCTCGGCACCGCCCCGGACGGCGGCTGGTGGGCCCTCGGCCTGCACTCCGCCGACGGCGCCGCGGTGCTGGCCGACGTCCCCATGTCGCGCGACGACACC
>JBEPZM010000165.1:0-1559 GCA_041640835.1 Blastococcus sp. | reverse complement strand
TCGGGCTGCTCGTGCTCGACCTGCCCGAGCTGACCGACATCGACCACTTCCCCGACGCCCTCGCCGTCGCCGCGCTGTGCCCGCCGGAGAGCCGGACGGCCCGGGTCGTCGCCTCCGTCGCCGACGCCGTGGGGAGCCCGGCATGAGCAGCGCGCTGGACCGGCTGCTCGGCGCCCGCGTGCCCGGGCCGCCCGACGCGCTCCGCCAGGGACCGTTCCGCGAGGGGGCGTTCACCAGCCCGCTGCACTCCGAGCGCCGGTCGGCCCGCGTCGGGCTGTGGCTCGGCGTCGCCTTCGCCATCTGCTTCGTCACAGGGCTGATCAGCCATCTCATCCAGAACCCGCCCGGCTGGTTCGTCTGGCCGGCGTCCCCGTCGTGGCTCTACCGGTTCACCCAGGGGCTGCACGTGGCCACCGGCCTGGCGGCGATCCCGCTGTTGCTGATCAAACTGTGGGCGGTCTACCCGAAGCTCTTCGAGTGGCCGCCGGCCGGCTCGGTCTCGCGCGTGGTCAGCCGGCTGTCGATCCTCGTGCTGGTGGGCGCCGCGGCGATGCAGCTGGTCACCGGCGTCATCAACACCGCGCAGTGGTACCCCTTCGGCTTCTTCTTCACGACCGCGCACTACTGGACCGGCTGGATCGCGATCGGTGCCGTGGCGGTGCACGTCGGCGCCAAGGCCCCGGAGATCCGCCGCGGGCTGGCCCGCCGGGGCACCCCGGGTGCCGCCGCCGGACTGACCGCCGAGCAGGCCGCGGAGCGGGAGGCCGTCGACGAGGCGGCCGAGACGAACAGCGTGCCGCGCCGGGCCTTCGTGCTGGCCGCGAGCCTGGGCGTCGGTGCAGTCACCCTGACCACCGTCGGGCAGAGCTTCTCCCCGCTGGGCCAGGTGTCGGTGCTGGCACCCCGTCAGCCGGGCGTCGGACCGCAGGCGCTGCCGGTCCGGCAGACCGCGCGCGCCGCCCGCACCACCGACATCGGCCCGGAGTACCGGCTGCTGATCGAGGGCCCCAACCGGCTGGAGCTCACCCTGGACGAGCTGGCGCAGTTCACGCAGCGCACCGAGCGGCTGCCGATCGCCTGCGTCGAGGGCTGGAGCGCCGACGCCACCTGGACCGGCGTCCGGCTGGGCGACCTGCTCGAGGAGGCGGGGCTCGCGCGGGACACCGAGGTCGTCGTGGAGTCGCTGCAGGAGGGCGGGCTTTACCGGAAGTCCACCGTGGCACCGCCGCACGCCCGCAGCCCGCGCACGCTGCTGGCCACCGGGCTCAACGGCTCGCCGCTGGACCCCGACCACGGCTACCCGGTCCGGCTGATCGCGCCCAACCGCCCCGGCGTCATGCAGACCAAGTGGGTCACCAAGGTGACGCCGGCATGAGCCTCGCCGACGAGTCCGACCGGGTGGTCGACGACCGCGCCGCGGCGCTGGTGCCCGCTGACCCCTACGCCTCCGACCCGGCCCGCCCGGCGACGTCGGCGCGCGGCCCGTGGTGGCGCTGGCTGTTCCTGCTGCCCGGTCTGCTGGCGGTCGGCTACGGCGCCTACGGCCTGCTCACCGCCGG
>JBEPZM010000164.1:0-7941 GCA_041640835.1 Blastococcus sp. | reverse complement strand
GCAGCGCCGCGGCGAGCGCGTCGGTGGTGGTCGGGCCGTCGTGCCGGACCCCGTTGACGAAGAAGGTGGGGGTGCCGCGGACGCCGCTGGCCTCCGCGCTCGCGACGTCGTCGCGCACGTGGGCGGCGTGGGTCGCCTCGCCCAGCTCCCGGGCGAACCGCTCCAGGTCCAGCCCGAGGGCGGCGGCGTGCTCGAGCAGGTCGGCGGCGTCGAGCCGGTCCTGGTGGGCGAACAACCGGTCGTGCATGGCCCAGAACGCGCCCTGGGCGCCCGCGGCCTCGGCGGCCTCCGCGGCCAGCTCGGCGTGCGGGTGCTCGTCGACCAGCGGGAGGTGGCGGAACACGTAGCGCAGCTCGTCGCCGAAGCGCTGGCGCAGCTCGCCGACCACCCCGGTGGCCCGTCCGCAGAACGGGCACTCCACGTCGCCGTACTCGACGAGGGTCAGCGGCGCGTCGAGCGGGCCGCGGACGTGGTCCACGGCGGGGTCGACCGGCGGGTCCAGCAGCACCGGGCGGGCAGGCCCGTCCACGGAGGACCTGCGGCCCAGCATCCGGAAGACCAGGGCGCCGAGCAGGGTGGAGACCACCGCGGCGGCGAGGATGCCGATGGTGGCCTCCTCGCGCAGCGCCTCGTCGTCGAAGGCGAGATCGGTGACGAAGAGCGAGACGGTGAACCCCAGACCGGTCAGGGCGGCCCCGCCCCAGACGGCGCCCAGCGTGACCCCGCGGGGCAGCGGGCCGAGCCGGAGCTTCACCGCGATCGTGGCGGCGAGCCCGACGCCCAGCAGCTTGCCGACGACGAGGCCGGCGAACACCCCGAGGGTCACCGGAGAGCCGAGCGCGCGCTCCAGCAGCTCGGCGTCGACGCGGACCCCGGCGTTGGCCAGCGCGAACACCGGCACGACCAGGTAGGTGCTCCACGGCACCAGGACGGCGCCGATCCGCTCGTTGGGCGAGACAGCGCGCTCCACGGACAGCTTGGCCTGCCGGGCGATGCCCGGGTCCGGGGACTGCCGGAAGGCGCGGGTGAGCACGCCGGCCCGCTCGACCTCGTCCCGCCGCGGGGGGTAGGCGCTGACCAGCAGGCCGAGGACGACGCCGCCGATCGTGGCGTGCACCCCGGACTCGTACATCGCCACCCACATCACGACGCCCACGGCGAAGTAGGCCGGGCCGCGCCACACCTGCAGCTTCGACAGCCCGATGAACACGAGGACGCAGAGCCCGGCCACGCCGAGGGCGCCCAGGTCCAGGTCGTCGGTGTAGAAGACGGCGATCACGGTGAGCGCGCCGATGTCGTCGACGACGGACAGCGAGAGCAGGAAGACCCGCAGCTGGATCGGGAAGTGCCGGCCGAACACGGCCAGCGCCCCCAGCACGAACGCCGTGTCCGTGGCGATCGGGATGCCCCAGCCGTGCGCGCCCGGACCGCCGGCGTTGATGGCGTAGTAGACCAGCGCCGGCAGGGCGAGGCCGCCGAGCGCCGCCAGCGCCGGCACGGTGACCCGGCTGCGCTGGGCCAGCTCCCCCATCGACAGCTCCCGGCGCACCTCCATGCCGATGAGGAAGAAGAAGAACACCATCAGGCCGTCGTTCACCCAGTGCCGCAGGTCCTGCTCGATGCTGTGGCCGCCCAGGCGGACGGCGAACTCGGTGTCCCACAGCCGGTCGTAGGAATCGCCCCACGGGGAGTTGGCCCAGACCAGGGCCAGGACCGTGGCGCCGACCAGCAGCGCGGCGCCGGCCAGGCCGGAGGAGATCAGCCGCCGCACCGAGCCGGTCAGCTGGCCGCCGAGGTGGACGGTCCGGGACCGGCTGGCCCCGTCGACGCTGCTGCTCACGACCCCGGCAGCGCCGCCGGTGCGGCGATGTGTTCCCGCCGGTCGGCCATGCTCTGCCGATCCTTCATGAAGCGGAACCGGTCGCGGGTGGCCGCCACCTCGGCGGCGTCGACGTCGGCGAGCACCAGGGTCTCCACGCCCGCCGCGGTGGCGAGCAGCTCCCCCGTCGGGTGCACGATCCGGCTGTCCCCCGCGTGCTCGGTGCCGTCGCCGGCCACGCCCACCCGGTTGCAGCCGACGACGTAGGCCTGGTTCTCGATGGCGCGGGCCTGCAGCAGCGCCGTCCAGTGCAGCCGCCGGGCCGCGGGCCAGTTGGCGGTGACCAGGTAGACGTCGGTGTCCGGCGCGGCCTGCCAGAACACGTCGGCGAAGCGCAGGTCGTAGCAGACGAAGAGGGTGATGCGCAGGCCGCCGACGGTGACCGTGAGCGGTCCCTGGCCGGCGCGGAAGCGCTCGTGCTCGCCGCCGTGGGTGAAGGGGTGCAGCTTCCGGTAGCGGTGCACGGTGCCGTCGGGGCCGGCGAGGACGAAGGAGTTGTAGGGGAGCGCGCCGTCGTCGGCGATCTCCGGGCAGCTGCCGCCGACCCAGACGCCGTGCGCGGCGGCCTGCTCGGCCAGGAACTGCGCGGACGGCCCGCCCTCGGGCTCGCCGATGCCCGGCGTCATCGAGAAGCCGGTGGAGAACGTCTCGGAGAGCACGACCAGCTCAGCGCCGGCGTCGGCCGCCCGCGCCACCTGCGGGGCCAGCCGGGCGAAGTTCGCCGCCCGGTCCTCCCAGACGATGTCGTGCTGCACCGCCGCGATCCTCACGCCGACCCCCTCCCCCCGGGGCAGAAATGGCCATTTCTGCCCTTCATGCCGGGCCCTCCCCCATGCCCGCGAGCCGCCGGACGGCCTCGCCGAGCACGTCGTCGCCCTTGCAGAACGCGAACCGGACCAGGTGCCGGCCCAGGTGCGCGTGCTCCGGTGTGTAGAACACCCCGCTGGGGACGGCGACGACGCCGGCGCGCGCGGGCAGCGCCCGGCAGAAGGCCAGGCCGTCGCCGTCGGGCTGCACCGGGCGGACGTCCACGGTCGCGAAGTAGGTCGCCTCCGGGCTGACCACCGGCAGGCCGGCGTCCCGGAGGCCCTGCACCAGCACGTCCCGCCGGTACTGCAGATCGCGCGTCACCCCCGCGAAGTACGCGTCGGGCAGCCGGAGCCCGGCCGCGACGGCCGGCTGGAACGGCCCGGCGTTGACGTAGGTGAGGAACTGCTTCGCGGTGCGGACGGCGCTGACCAGCGGGGCCGGCCCGCAGATCCAGCCGACCTTCCAGCCGGTGACGTTGAACGTCTTGCCGGCGCTGCTCACCACCAGGGTGCGCTCGCGCATGCCCGGGAGGGTGGCCGGCGAGACGTGCCGGGCACCGTCGAAGACCAGGTGCTCGTAGACCTCGTCGGTGACCACCAGCAGGTCGTGCTCGACCGCCAGCCCGGCCAGGAACGCCAGCTCCTCGGTGGTCAGCACCGTGCCGGTGGGGTTGTGCGGGGTGTTGAGCAGCAGCAGGCGGGTGCGCGGGGTGATCGCCGCCCGCACGTCGTCCGGGTCGAAGGTCCAGCGGCCGACGCCGTCCGCGGGCGGGGTGAGCGGCACCGCGCGGACCACCCCACCGGCCATGGCGACCGACGCGGAGTAGCTGTCGTAGATCGGCTCGAGCAGCACCACCTCGTCGCCGGGCTCCAGCAGCGCGAGCATCGCGGCCGCGAGGGCCTCGGTGGCACCGGCGGTGACCAGCACCTCGGTGTCGGGGTCGTAGCCCAGGCCGGAGAAGCGCTGCTGGTGCTCGGCGATCGCCGTCCGCAGCTCCGGGACGCCGGGGCCCGGCGGGTACTGGTCCGCGGCGGTGCCGATGGCCTGCCGGGCCACGTCGAGCACCTCCGCCGGGCCGGGGTAGTCGGGGAAGCCCTGGCCCAGGTTGATGGAGCCGGTGGCCACCGCGAGGGCGCTCATCTCGGCGAAGACCGTCGTCCCGAAGCCCTGCAGGCGGTCGGCGAGGTACGGCGTCCGGCTCATGCCGGACCGGCCAGCGTGAAGCGCACGGTCCGGCCGGCGACGTCGGCCTGCTCCAGCCGGGCGCCGATCCGCGTCCCGGGGCGCAGGCCCTCGCCGGTGCAGCGGCCACGGATCGCCAGGTCGTCCAGGACCACCGTGCCCCGGCCGTCCTCGGCGTCCACGACGACGGCGGAGAACGTCTCGCCCTCCCGGCCGTGCAGCAGCCACGCCTCGGTGGCGTCGACCACCGCCCGCTCGACGTCGCGGGTGCGCCGGTCCGAGGCCGCCATGAGCGCCGGCAGTTCGGGCAGCACGGCGCGCAGCACGGGATCCGGTTCCGTCCCGGCCGCGAGCGCGAGGCAGACCTCGGTGCCGAACCTGTCGACCAGCCGCCGCAGCGGGGCGGTCACGTGCGCGTACGGGGCGCCCACCCCGCCGTGCCCCGGCTGCTCGGGCGGCACGCCGTCGAAGGCGGTGTACGCCGCACCCCGCAGCAGGGTGACCGCCTCCTCGAGGAAGGCGGCGTGCCCCGGGCGGGTGGGGTCCAGCGCGGAGATCACGGCTCCGGGCGCGGCACCCTCCGGCCAGTCGACGCCCAGCGCGGGCGCGAGCAGCCGCAGGCTCTCGACGTCCGCGGGGCGCGGCGGCGGCAGCGTGCGCAGCAGGCCGACGCCGCCGTCCAGCATCAGCGCGGCGGCGCACCGGCCGGTGAGCAGCGAGATCTGGGCGTTCCAGCCCTCGACCGGCAGGTCGCCGCGGAGCGCGAGCGTCCAGCCGCCGTCCGGCGTCGCCTCGACCGCCTGGTCGGGGGTGCCGAGCTCGACGGCTCCCCGCTCGGCGGCCTGCCGCTGGAGCAGCTCGCCGAGGACCGGCAGGAGGGCGAGCGGCTCGGGGAGGGTGCCGGCGTCGGCCTGGAGCTGCACCGCGGGGTAGTCCAGCTGCGCACGGCTGCGGACCCGGGCCCGGCGCAGGTCCACGCGCACGGGCTCGCCGTCGGCGTCCAGGTCGATGGTCCAGAGCGCGGCCGCGCGGAGCTCGCCGGGCAGCAGGCTGGCCGCTCCCTCGCTGAGCACCGGCGGGTGCAGCGGCGTCCGGCGGTCGGGGCTGTAGAGGGTCTGGCCGCGACGGCGGGCCTCGCCGTCCAGCGGCCCGCCGAGCTCCACCACGGCGCCGACGTCGGCGATGGCGTACGTGACCCGGTAGCCGTCCCCGAGCCGGGCGAGGTGGACGGCCTGGTCCAGGTCCCGGCTGCCGACGGGGTCGAGCGTGACCAGGGGGACGTCGGTCGCGTCCAGCTCGGGCAGCCGTGGCTGCGCCGCCCGTCGCTCGGCTTCGGCCAGCACGGCGGCGGGGAACTCCTCGGGGACGCCGAACTCGGCGCGGATCGCTGCGAAGTCCGGGCCCTCCAGCGCCGCGGCCGGCCAGCGGGGGACGCGGAGCGGGGCGCGGACCATGCCCGTCAGCCTGGCAGAGGCGGCGGTTCCACGTGGAACGAACCGGTCAGCGGACCCGGACGTCCCCGAAGCCCTCGATGGAGACGACGTCGCCGGAGTGCAGCTGGCGACCCCGGCGGTCCTCGGCCTCGCCGTTGACCCGGATGTCGGTGGTGGCCAGGACGTCCTTCACCTGGGCGCCGGTGGGCACGGCGTCGACCAGCTTGAGCAGCTGGCCCAGCCGGATGGTGTCCTCCCCGGGCCGGAGGTCGACGGTGCGCATGCCGGTCAGTCTGCCGCCGGCCCCAGCACGTCGCCGACCCGGACCCGGCCCGGCCGCGTGACGGCGGCGCGGACGGCGAGCATCCCGTTCCGCTCGCGGTGGATCGTCTTGAGCACCGAGGTGTCCCGGTCGATGCCGCCGGGCTGCGGGCGCGTCGTCATCACGCACCGGGCGATCGGGGCGCCGACGCGCAGCTCGGCCCCGCCGAGCACCAGGTCCTCCCCGCGCAGGTCGTCCTCCCCCGCGCCGTCCAGCAGCACGTTGGCGCGGAACCGGCGGCGGTCCCAGTCGCCCAGGGTTCCGGTGGAGACCAGCGACAGCCGGATCCGCGGGCTGTCGTGGAACGGGCCCGTCGCGCCCTGCCACTGCTGCCACTCGACCGGGCCGTCCGGCTGCTCGTCGCCGGGGTCCTCGTAGGTGGGCGCGGTGCCGTCGTTCTCCGTCGCGGCGCGCAGCTCGACGGAGCGGCCGAGCCAGTCCGAGAGCACGGCGTCGTCCGCGGTGACCGTGCCGTCGGGCAGCACGACCTCCACCCCGCCGTCCGGCGTCACCCGGGCGGCCCCGAAGAGCAGCTCCGGCGCCCGCCGGGCGGTGAGCCCCATCCCGGTGTCCCGGTCGAACAGCGCCCAGCCGCGGTCGCGCGGGATGCCCAGCGGCCCGACCCAGGCCTCGGTCAGCAGCTCGCCCTGCAGCGACTTGACCGGGTAGCGCCACAGCTCCAGGACGCGCATGTCAGCCCGCCGGCGTCCAGGTCAGCGTCCACGTGCCGGACCACGTCTCCCCCGGCTCGAGGACGACGACGTCCACACCGTCGGCCAGCGCGTTCGCCGGGCAGCTCATCGGCTCCACCGCGAGGCTGCGCCTCCACTGGCCCTCCGGCAGGGTGTCGCCGCTGTAGACCTGCAGCCACGGCCAGGCCTCGTCGACGGCGAGCTCCAGCTCACCCGCCGCACCGCGCAGCCGGGTGCGGGCCCAGCCGTCGGCGTCCCGGGCGAGGTCGGTGAGCGGGGTGTCGAACGCGCGGTCGCCGATCCGGCCGACGGCCCCGTCGTAGGGGCGGCGCCCGCCGACCGGGAGGCCGCCGTCGATCAGCAGTTCGGTGCGCCCGGGCAGCTCGACCTCGGCGTCGGCGATGCCGCCGTCCTCGGTGGCGCCGACCGAGAAGTAGGGGTGGAAGCCGGCGCCGAAGGGTGCGCGGCGGTCGCCGTCGTTGCGGACCCGCAGGGTGACGGCCAGGCGCTCCGGCGTCAGCGCGAGGTCGACGGCGGCGGCCAGCCGGAAGGGGTAGCCCGGTCGCGGCAGGACCGTCGTCCCCAGCGTGGCCGTGTCGTCCGTGGCCGCCAGCACCGCCCACGGCTGCCAGCTCACCAGCCCGTGCTGGGCGTTGGGTGTGGACGGCGAGGCGACCTCGAGCTGGAGCTCCTCGCCCTCCCAGGTCCACCGGCCGTCCCGGATCCGGTTGGGCCAGGGCAGCAGCACCCCGCCGCGGCGGCCCGGGAGGGTGCCGCCGGCGGGATAGCCGTCGAGCACCTCCCAGCCGCCCACGGCGAGCCGGCGCAGCGTGCCGCCCCGCAGGTCGACGGCGAGGGAGGCCTCCCCCGCCTGCAGTTCCACCTCGCGGGGCTCGGACGGCGGCCAGATGTCGGGCATGCGGTCAGCTCACCACATCTCCCTCAGGAGTGGGTGCGGAGTCGGGCCATCTGCCGCTCGAGCCAGGACAGCGAGCAGCTGCACCCGTGGTGGTTGGTCATCGCAACCACACCCGTGGGACCGTGTGCGCCAGGTCTCATCGCTCGACTCCCGGGCCGTGAGAGTGTCTGGGCGACTGTGGCGCGGAGCACAGTGCGACGAGGGGAACGTGGGATGACCTCCACACGCGGGCCGGTGCGCCCGGACGGAACGCCGATCGACAAGGAGGCCGTCCGCCGCAAGTACCTGGAGGAGCGCGACAAGCGGCTGCGGGCCGACGGCAACGACCAGTACCTGCGTCTCACCGGCGAGCTGGCCGGCTACCTCGCGGACCCGTACACCCCGCGGGTCGAGCGCGCACCGAAGACCGACCACGTCACCGTCGCCTTCATCGGCGGCGGCTTCGCCGGCCTGGTGACCGGCGCGCGGCTCAAGGAGGCCGGCGTCGGGAGCGTCCGCATCCTGGAGAAGGGCGGCGACTTCGGCGGCACCTGGTACTGGAACCGCTACCCCGGCGCCCAGTGCGACACGGCGTCGCTGATCTACATGCCGCTCCTCGAGGAGACCGGCCACATGCCGACCGAGAAGTACGCGCACGCGCCGGAGATCCTCGAGCACTGCCAGCGCATCGGGAAGCACTTCGGCCTCTACGACGACGCGCTGTT
>JBEPZM010000163.1:0-7947 GCA_041640835.1 Blastococcus sp. | reverse complement strand
CATCGGGGCACCGACGATGTCGATGTCGCTGCGGTCGGCGAAGGACTGCTGGTCGTCGGTGGTCAGCGCCTGCGCGATGATCTCGACCGCGTTGGCCTCGAGCCCGTGCTCGCGCACGAACCGCTCGCTGACCACGACCGCGGCGGCCGCGCCGTCGGAGGTGGGCGAGCACTGCGAGCGGGTCAGCGGGGCGTGGATCGGCTTGTCCGCCAGCACCTGCTCGAGCGTGTACTCGTCCTGGAACTGGGCGTAGGGGTTGTTCGCCGAGTGCCGGTGGTTCTTCACCGCGACGGCGGCGATCTGCTCGACCGTGGTGCCGTAGCGCTCCTGGTGCTCCTGCGCGGCGTTGCCGAACAGCTGGGCCGTCATCGGCGCCTGCGCCCACCCGTGGTTCTCCACCATGATCTTCAGGTGCGCATCGAGGGTGCTGACCTTCGGCGCCTCTCCCCCGCTGCCGGTCATCGACGTCCGGGTCATCTTCTCGAAGCCGACCGCCAGCGCGACGTCGACGATGCCGGCCTGCACCCACTCCCGCGCCATCATCAGGGCGCTGGAGCCGGTCGCGCAGTTGTTGTTCACGTTGACGATCGGGATGCCGGTGAGGCCCACCTCGTACAGGGCCCGCTGACCGGCGGCCGAGGGCTGGAACACGTACCCGACGGCGGCCCGCTGCACGGCGTCGTAGTCGATCCCGGCGTCGGCGAGGGCCGCGCCGACAGCCTCGGCGACCATGCCCGGGTACTCCCAGTCCCGGGATCCGATCTTCTCGAACTTCGTCATGCCGACGCCGACGACGAACGTCCTGCTGCTCATGCGGTCTCCTGCGCGAGGGGGATGGGTGCGGGCCGGCCGCCGGTGCCGGCCGACCACGGGTGGGCCGAGCGGGTCAGCCGCCGTGCTGACCACCGAGGTAGACGTCGAGCACGGCGTCGGAGATCTCCTCCGGAGGCCCTTCGAGCACCACGCGGCCGTGGGTCATGACCGCGGCCCTGGTGGCGACCTGCAACGCGGTCCGGGCGAACTGCTCGACGAGCAGGATCGACTGGCCCTCGGCGGCCAGCTGCCCGACGATCTCGTACAGCTCGGCCACGATGAGCGGGGCGAGCCCCATCGAGATCTCGTCCAGCAGGAGCACCGTCGGGTGGGCCGACAGCGCCCGGGACATCGCCAGCATCTGCTGCTCGCCGCCGGACAGGGTGCCGGCCACCTGCCGCCGCCGGCGGCCCAGCTGGGGGAACCGGGCGTAGGTGTTCTCCTCGACCTCCGCGCGGGTCACCCCGCCCCGGTAGGTCCACATGCGCAGGTTCTCGGTGACGGTGAGGTTGGGGAACACCCCCCGGCCCTCCGGGATCGTGCAGACACCGCGGCGGGCGAGCTTCGCCGCCGACGTCTTGGTGACGTCCTCACCGGCGACCAGCAGCTGGCCGCCGGTGGCACGCAGGCGGCCACTGGCCACCTTGAGGGTGGTGCTCTTGCCTGCGCCGTTCGGGCCCAGCAGCGCCACCACACCGGCGCGCGGCACGACGAGATCCACCCCGTGGAGCACCGACACCGGCCCGTAGCCGGCATCGACGCCGCGCAGTTCCAGGGCCGGGCCCTCCGCCGGCGCGGCGGAGTCCTGCGCGGCGCCCGCCGTCCCGGTGCCCGGCTCCGTCGTCCCGCGTTCGACTCGCATGGTCATGCCCCGTCCTCCAGACCGGCCGCGCTGATGGCTTCCTCGTCGATGGGCGCGGCGCCCAGGTAGGCCTGCTGCACCCGCGGGTCGCGCCGGATCTCCGCCGGTGTGCCGCCGGCGATCGCCTCGCCGAAGTCGAGGACGTGCAGGTAGCCGCAGACCCGCATGACCAGGTCCATGTCGTGCTCCACCAGCAGGACGGCGATCCCCTCCCCCGCCAGCTCGACCAGGAGGTCCCCGAGGGCCCGGCTCTCGGTGACCGAGAGCCCGGAGCTCGGCTCGTCCAGCAGGAGGACCCGGGGCTTGGAGGCCAGGGCGCGCGCCAGCTCGACGAGGCGGGCCATGCCCGTGGGCAGTACGTCCGCGGGGACGTCGGCGACCTCGGCGAGACCGGTCCGCTCGATCAGCTCGTCGGCGACCGCCCGCGGGCTCGCGGCCGTCCGGCTCCGCGACCACCCCCGATGGACCTCCGCGGCGACCAGCACGTTCTCCCGGGCGGTCAGCGTCCCGAACAGCTCGACCCGCTGGTAGGTGCGGGCCACGCCCAGCCGGGCCCGGGCCTGCGGCGACGCCGACGTGATGTCGGTGTCCTCCAGCAGCACCGTGCCCGCCGTCGCCCGCTGCAGGCCGGTCATGACGTTGAACATCGTCGTCTTGCCCGCCCCGTTGGGGCCGATCAACCCGGTGACGGCGCCTGGCTGGAAGTCCAGCGAGACCCCCTGCAGGGCGTGGACGCCGCCGAAGCGGACCGCGATGTCACTGACCCGCAGCAACGGGCACCTCCTGGGAGTCGCGGGGAGCCGGCAGCGCCGCCCCGTTCCGTGCGGCGTCGGCGTCCCGGGCCCTGCGTTCCCTCAGCCACTGCAGCGGGGTGTTGCCGCCGAAGAGGCCGTTGGGGTTGCGCGCGATGCCGATGGCACCCAGCCCGACGCCGATGGGCACGATGTCGTGCAGGGCGGGGAAAGAGGCCTGGATGTCCGGGCCGAAGGCGAGCGCGATGCCGGCGAAGAGGACGCCGGTGACGGTCCTGATCCCCATCGTGACGGTGATCAGCAGCAGCGTGATGCTGGCCAGCAGGGTGAAGTCGGCCGGCCCCACCAGCCCCTGCTGCCCGCCGAGCAGCGCCCCGCCGAGTCCGGCCAGCCCGGCGGAGAGCGTGAACACGACCAGCTTGGTCCGGGTCAGGCTCATGCCCATCGTGGCGCTCGCGGCCGGGCTGTCGCCCATGGCGACCAGCCGCCGGCCGAGACCGGAGCGGCGGACCCAGAGCACCGACACGGCCGCGATCACGAAGACGACGGCGAGGAACACGAAGTACGCCCGCTGCCCCCGCAGGTCGATGCCCGGGATGTAGAGCCGATCCACCGGGAGCGAGAGGCTCAGGGAGAAGGCGTCGTCGTTGTTGAAGAACGCGCTCTCCATGGCGTACGCGAAGGCCAGCGTCGACAGCGCGAGGTACAGGCCGCGCAGCCGCAGCGCCGGGAGGGCCACCAGCGCGCCCACCGCGCCGGCGAGCCCGACGGCCGCCAGCAGCCCGATCGGCGCACCGTCGGTGCCGTACTTCGACATCGCGTACGCGCCCAGCCCGGCGAACGTCAGCTGGCACAGCGAGACCTGGCCCCCGTACCCGGTCAGCAGGACCAGCGAGAGCATCACCAGGCCGAAGCCGAGCCCCAGGGAGAAGGTGGCGAGCAGCCCCTCGCTCAGCACCAGGGAGAGCAGCACCGCCACGGCCACGAAGACCCCGCCCATGACCAGCGACTCCCGTGCGCCGGCCACCCGCGGCGGGCGGATGGAGGCCATCCGCCCGCGCAGCTGCCCCTGCGGCAGCACCAGCAGGGCGACGACGAGGAAGACCATCGGGATGATCGGCTTGATCTGGCTCAGCGCGTTCCCGACCGGCAGGTAGCCGACGGCGTAGGCCTCGATGAGCCCGAGGGCCACACCGCCGGCGAAGGTGAGGGGGAGGTTCCGCAGCCGGCCGACCATCGCCGCGGCGTAACCGTTGATGACCAGCAGCGTCAGCGTGTTGATGTCCAGGTTGACCAGTGGCGCCAGGAGGATGCCGGCCACTGCCGCCAGCATCGCGCCCAGCCCCCAGCCCAGCTGGCTGAAGTGCCCCGGCGTCGCCCCGGCGAGGGCGGCGAGGTCCCGGTCGTCGACCACGGCCCGTGTGGCGATGCCGGGCCGGGTGTTGAACATGAACAGCCTCAAGCCCGCGGCGACCGCGACGGCGACCAGGACCACGGTGAGCTGGTGCCAGGTGACGACGACGCCGCCGATGCTGACCGAGTTGCCGCTGAAGAACTGCGGCAGCGTGCGCGCCGTCGCGGGATCCCAGATCGCCGCGGCGAGGCCGATGAGCAGCAGGAGCAGACCGACCGTCACCGTGAGGGAGGCGTCCAGCGCAGCTCCTTGCAGTCCCCGGATCAGCACCCGTTCGACGAACATCCCGATCAGCGGGGCCAGGACGAACACGACGAGCACCAGGGCGATCGGCACCGGCCATCCCCGGTTCTGGGAGAGGTCCCAGAAGGCGAAGGCCGAGATCATGCCGATCGCGCCGTGCGCGAAGTTGAAGATGCCCGAGGTGGTGTAGGTGACCACGAGGCCGGCCGCCGTCAGGGCGTAGATGCAGCCGGCGACGATCCCGACGACGGTGAGCGAGAGGAAGGTGTCCATGTCCGCGCTCAGCTGCCGTCGTCGAAGTAGTAGCCGCCCGGCTCGCAGGTGAAGCCCTCGTCCTCGGGCAGCACCCGCACGTACTTCCCGTCCTGCACCTGACCGAGCAGGTAGCACTCCGAGGGCTCCTTGGCCGCGACGTCCGCCCCGGAGAGCATGCCGTCGGCGTCGAAGGAGTCGATCTCCCCGAGCGCGTCGACGATGTCCTGCCGCGTCGGGTCCTCCCCGGCGGCCTCGAGCGCCTGCACGAACAACATGGCCGAGACCCAGCCGTACATCGCGAAGAGGTCCGGGACGGCGTCGGGGTTGGCCTTCTCCATCCAGTCGAGGAACTCCCCCACCTGCGGGACGGTGTCCCGGTCCTCGCCGAGGAACATCGCCGAGGAGGAGTCGAAGAACAGGCCCTCGGCCGCCGACGGATCGTCGAGCAGGTCGAAGAACTCGCCGTCGTAGGCGACGCCGGAGGCGATCACCTTGGGCCGCCAGTCCTGCTGCTTCGCCTGCTTGAGCACCAGCGCCAGCACGCTGGCGTTGACCGCGTTCAGGTACAGGAAGTCCACGTTGGCGTCGCGCATGCGGATGATGTCGGCCGTGAAGTCGGTCTCCGACGCTGCGATGCCGCGCGCGTAGCCCAGCTCGTAGCCCACGGACTCCAGCGCGGCGATCTGCTCCCGCCACGACGACTCGGCCGCGCCGTTGCCGTAGATCGACCCGATCGTCTTCACGCCGAAGGTGTCGCGGTAGTAGATGAAGCCGCCGGTGCGCGAGCCGGCCGGGGCAGGTGACGGGCTGAAGTTCTGCTCCCGCTGCGTCACCCGGGCGTCCACGCCGTTGGACACGTCGGCGAGGTCGGAGTACTTGGCCAGCTCCTCGGCGCCGCACCCGTCGAACACGGAGTAGCTGTTCACGAACGCAGCCACCTGGCCGGCCAGCTCGCGCGTCGCCGTCGCGTTCTGGTTGCAGTTCAGCGCGTCGTCCTTGCTGATGAGCCGCAGCTGCCGACCGTGGACGCCGCCGTCGGCGTTGACCTTCGCGAAGTAGGCCTCGACGCCGTCGGGCGCTCCCTGGAAGAGCCCGGGGATGGGCCCGGACACCGCCGAGACGTTGCCGACCACGACCTCGTCGTCGGTGATGCCCGTCGTGGGATCGCCCGAGGCGGTCGAGGGGCCGTCATCGGCGCCGCGCCCGCTGCAGCCGGCGAGGAGGACGACGACGCACGTCAGGCCGATGCCCGTGCGGCGGGCTGGTGAGAGGCGGGAAATGGCGCGCACAGACGACTCCCGAACGAGAGGAAAGCGGGGTGTGATGGCGGTCACGGTGGCCCACGGAAAGCTCCGCGTCAAGGACTTGATCGCCCGTACCTAGAACACGTTACTGTGCGCCGCATTGCTCCATGGCGCGGCTGCGAGCCGCACGTACTGAGGAGAGCCACCGATGTCTGTCCGACCTTTCGCCCTGCGCACGGCCGCGTTCGCGATGACCTCGGCGGTGGCGCTCGCCGCGCTCACCGGATGCGGGGACGACGCCGAGGGGGCCACCGACGAGTCGTCGTCGGGGAGCCCGTCCTCGAGCGCGCCCGCCGACGCCACCGCACCGGCCGACCCCGAGGCCGCCGAGGCCGAGATCTCCGCGAACTGGGCGAAGCTGTTCGCCGACGGCGACCCCGCCGCGCTCGAGGACGGCGAGGAGTTGACGGACGCGATCGCCCTGCTCGCCGCGCTGGCGCCGCCGCCGGAGGTGAAGACGGCCACGGTCACCGAGGTCGTCTTCACCGACGCCGAGAACGCCAACGTGACCTACGACTTCCTCATCGACGGCAAGCCGGTCCTGCCCGGCGCGACCGGCACCGCGGTCCTCCAGGACGACACCTGGGTGGTCAGCAAGACGACCTTCTGCACGCTGGCCTCGCTGGGCTCGCCGGGCAGCCCGGTCGAAGGCTGCAGCTGAGCGACGAGGCTCCCGGCGGCGGGGCAGCCGGCTGCTGCGCCGCCGCCGGGACGCCGGCGCACGGACCCGGCCGGCCGCTCCGGATTTCTTGACAGCTCACCCCGCTCAGTTAGAACGTGTTCACACCGGCGGGGACGGCGCCCGAAGCCGTCCATCGACGCCGTCGACATCCCTTGCGCGCCTCGCGGCCGCCGGACAGGAGACATCCGTGGAGACCAGGCAGCACTTCTTCATCGGCGGAGAATTCGTCGCGCCGGCGGGCACCGGCACCATCGAGGTGGTCAGTCCGCACACCGAGCAGGTGTTCGCGCGGGTCCCCGACGGCACCCCCGCCGACATGGACCGCGCCGTCGAGGCCGCCCGCACCGCGCTGAACGGCGAGTGGTCGCGGACCACTCCGGCCGAGCGCGGAGCCCTGCTCACCGCGCTCTCCCAGTCCCTGCAGGGGCGGATGGACGAGATCGCGCGCGTCATCAGCTCGGAGAACGGCTCCCCGTTCGGCTTCTCCCAGATGGGGCAGGTCTTCGCCAGCTGCATGGTCCTGGACTACTACGCGGGCCTGGCGAAGACCTTCGCCTTCGAGCAGCTGCACCAGGGGGTCATGGGCCCGGCCCTCGTGCGCCGGGAGCCGATCGGGGTGGCCGCGGCGATCGTCCCGTGGAACGTGCCGCTCTTCACCGCGATGCTGAAGATCGCACCGGCCCTGCTGGCCGGCGCGACCGTGGTGCTCAAGCCGGCACCCGAGACGCCGCTGGACGCCTATCTCCTCGCCGAGTGCCTGATGGAGGTGGGGGTCCCGCCGGGCGTGGTCAACATCGTCGCGGCCGGGCGGGAGACCGGCGAGCACCTCGTCCGGCATCCCGGCGTCGACAAGGTGGCCTTCACCGGCTCGACACCGGCAGGCCGCCGCATCGCCTCCGTCGCCGGGGAGCAGCTCAAGCGGGTCACCCTGGAGCTGGGCGGCAAGTCGGCGGCGATCGTGCTGCCGGACGCCGACCTCGCGACGGCCGTCCCCACCATCCTGGGCTCGGGCTTCATGAACAACGGGCAGGCCTGCGTGGCCCAGACACGGGTGCTGGTCCAGCGCGACCGGTACGACGAGACCGTCGAGGCGCTGTGCGAGTGGGCCGCCGGTCAGGTCGTCGGGGATCCGCAGGACCCGGCGACGCAGATCGGCCCGCTGGTCGCCGAACGTCAGCGGGCCCGCGTCGAGGGCTACATCGCCACCGCCCGCCAGGAGGGTGGCCGGGTGGCCGTCGGCGGCGGCCGGCCCTCGACCATGCCGACCGGCTGGTACGTGGAGCCGACGATCGTGGTGGACGTCGAGCCGAAGCACACGATCGCGCAGGAGGAGGTCTTCGGCCCCGTCGTGTCGGTGCTGGCCTACGACACCCCCGACGAGGCAGTGGCGATCGCCAACGACAGCCAGTACGGGTTGTCGGGGTCGGTGTTCACGGCCGACCTGTCCGCCGGCATCGACATCGCGCGGCGGGTCCAGACCGGCACGTACACGGTGAACGGCTTCTCGCTGGAGTTCACCGCCCCCTTCGGCGGCTACAAGAGCAGCGGTCTCGGCCGCGAGCTGGGCGAGGAGGGACTGCTCGCCTACCTGCAGAGCAAGACCATCTCGCTGCCCGGCGGCT
>JBEPZM010000162.1:0-7951 GCA_041640835.1 Blastococcus sp. | reverse complement strand
CCGGGTGCGCCCGCCGCGCGAGCGGTCGAGGCGCGCGCGGGGAGGAGCGGGCGCCTTCTTGTGCGTGCCACCCCCGCCCAGCCGGGTGCGCAGCGGCGCGAGGGTGTCGTTGGTGAGCGCGCCGGACCAGACCAGGTCCCACACCAGGTCGGCCAGCGCCGTGTCGTCCGTGGCCCCCAGGAGATCGGACAGTCCCCGGAAGAAGAGCGCCTGCCCGCCGGCGAGCAGGTCGAGCAGCGGACCGCCGGCCTCCGGCGGCTCCAGCGGTTCGGGCAGCAGGAGCGGCGCGAGGTCGGCCGGGACCAGGCTGATCCACCCGTCCCCGCCGGGGAGGCCGCCGGCGCCGGCCCAGAGCACCTCGCCGGCGCTGGTGAGCTCGTCGAGCATGGCGGGGGAGTAGTCGCGGACACGGGTGGGCAGCACCAGCGACTCCAGTGCGCTGGCGGGGACCAGGGCCCCCGCGAGCTGCTCCACGACGGCCAGCACGCCGTCGGTGCCGCGCAGCCGCCCGCCGATGCCCTGCCAGGACGGCGTGAAGCGGGCCAGCGTGCCGATCGGCACGGGCTCGACCTCCTGGCGCAGCTTGGCCAGGCTCCGGCGGCGGATGGAGCGGAGCACCTCGGCGTCGCACCACTCCTGGCCGGTGCCGCCGGGGCGGAACTCGCCGGCGACCAGCCGGCCGGTCGCGGTGAGCCGCTGCAGGGTGGCGGTCACCACCGCGACGCCCAGACCGAGGCGGGCCGCCACCCCGGCCGGCTGGAAGGGCCCGTGGGTGCGGGCGTACCGGCCGACCAGGTCACCGAGCGGATCAACGACGGGCTCGGTGAACACCTCCGGCACGCCCACCGGGAGCGCCGTGCCGAGGGCGTCGCGGAGCCGCCCGGCGTCCTCGATGGCGACGTGCCGTTCCTCCCCGGCGATCCGCACCCGCAGGGCACGCCGGGCGTCGACGAGCTCGTCGAGCCATGCCTGCGGCACCCCGCGCGCGGCGGCTTCGGCGACGGTCAGGTCGCCGAGTCCGCGCAGCAGGTCCGAGGCGCCGTCCACGTCGCGGGGGTGCCGCTGCTCGGGGAGGCGCTGCAGCTCCGACTCGATCTCGGCCATCGCCTCGCCGTCGAGCAGTTCGCGCAGCTCGGTGCGGCCGAGCAGTTCGGCGAGCAGGCCGGTGTCGAGCGCCAGGGCCTGGGCGCGGCGCTCGGCCAGCGGCGCGTCGCCCTCGTAGAGGAACTGACCGACGTACCCGAACAGCAGCGACTGGGCGAACGGCGAGGCCGAATCGGTCTGCACGTCGACCACCCGCACGCGGCGGGAGCGGACGTCGCGCATCAGCTCGACCAGCCCGGGCACGTCGTAGACGTCCTGGAGCACCTCGCGCGCGGCCTCGAGGGTGATCGGGAACGACGCGAACTCGCTCGCCACCGACAGCAGCTGGGCCGCGCGCTGCCGCTGCTGCCACAGCGGGGTGCGGCGGCGCGGATCGCGGCGGGGGAGCAGCAGGGCGCGCGCGGCGCACTCGCGGAAGCGGCTGGCGAACAGCGCCGAGGTGCCGACCTCGGCGGTGACCTCGCGCTCGACGTCGTCGGGGTCGAGGACGGCGAGGTCGGCCTCCGGCGGCTCCCCCGTCGTGTCGGGCAGCCGCAGCACGATGCCGTCGTCGGAGTGCATGCTCGCCACGTCGACGCCGTAGCGCTCGCGCAGCCGGGCGGCCAGGACGAGCGCCCACGGCGCGTTGACCTGGGCGCCGAAGGGGGAGTGGACGACCAGCCGCCAGTCGCCCAGCTCGTCGCGGAACCGCTCGACCAGCAGCGTGCGGTCGTCCGGGAGGTGGCCGGTGGCGGCCTTCTGCTCGGTCAGGTAGGCGAGCAGGTTGGCCGCGCCCCACTCGTCCAGGCCGGCGGCCCGTGCCCGCTCCAGCCCCGCCTCGGGGGTCGCCGTCCCGACCTCGCGGAGGAAGGCGCCCAGCGCCCGGCCGAGCTCGAGCGGCCGGCCGGGGGCGTCGCCGTGCCAGAACGGCATCTTGCCCGGCTGCCCGGGAGCGGGGGTGACCAGGACGCGGTCGTGGGTGATGTCCTCGATCCGCCACGAGGAGGAGCCGAGCAGGAACACGTCCCCGACGCGCGACTCGTAGACCATCTCCTCGTCCAGCTCGCCGACCCGCCGTCCGCCGGTGCCCTCGGAGCCGACGAGGAAGACGCCGAAGAGGCCGCGGTCGGGGATGGTGCCGCCGCTGGTGACCGCCAGCCGCTGGGCGCCGGCCCGGGCGGTGAGGGTGTCGGTCACGCGGTCCCACGTGAGCCGCGGCCGCAGCTCGGCGAACGCGTCGGAGGGGTAGCGGCCGGCCAGCATGTCGAGCACGGCGTGCAGCGCGGAGTCGGGCAGCGAGCTGAACGCCGCCGACCGGCGCACCAGCGCGGCCACCTCGTCGACGGTGCGGGGGCGCTCGGAGACGATCGCGACGATCTGCTGGGCGAGGACGTCGAGCGGGTTGCGCAAGTAGCGGATCGACTCGATCGCGCCGGCCTTCATGCGCTCGGCGACCAGCGCGCACTGCACCAGGTCGCCGCGGTACTTGGGGAAGAGCACGCCGCGGCTGACGGCGCCGACCTGGTGGCCTGCGCGGCCCACCCGCTGCAGGCCGGCCGCGACGGTGGGCGGGGACTCGACCTGGACGACGAGGTCGACCGCGCCCATGTCGATGCCGAGCTCGAGGCTGGAGGTGGCGACGACCGCGGGCAGCCGCCCGGACTTCAGCGCCTCCTCCACGATCGCGCGCTGTTCCCGGGAGACGGAGCCGTGGTGCGCGGCGGCGACCGGCTGGAAGCCCTCCGGTATCCCGCCGCCCGAGCCCGCCTGCGCCATGAGCGCGGCCGCGTTGGTGCCCGGCGGGACGGGCTCCCCGGTGGCGCGTTCGTAGGCCAGCTCGTTGAGCCGGCTGGTGAGCCGCTCGGCCAGCCGGCGGGAGTTGGAGAAGACGATCGTGCTGCGGTGCGCCTCGACGAGGTCGAGCACCCGCTCCTCGACCGCGGGCCAGATGGAGCTGCGCGGCTGGTTGCCGGCGGCGGAGCCCTCCAGCTCGCCGGTCGGTTGCCCCAGCTCGCTCATGTCCTCGACCGGGACCACGACGGAGAGGTCCCACTCCTTGGTCGACGGGGGCGCGACGACGCGCACCGGCCGGCCGCCGGTCAGGAAGGTCGAGACCTCCTCGATGGGGCGCACTGTCGCCGAGAGACCGATCCGCTGGGCGGGCCGCTCCAAGAGCTCGTCGAGCCGGTCGAGCGTGACGGCGAGGTGGGCGCCGCGCTTGGTGTGCGCGACGGCGTGCACCTCGTCGAGGATCACCGTCTCCACCCCGCGCAGCGCCTCGCGGGCGGCGCTGGTCATCAGCAGGAAGAGCGATTCGGGCGTGGTGATGAGGATGTCCGTGGGCCGCTTGGCGAAGGCCCGCCGTTCGTCCGCGGGCGTGTCGCCCGAGCGGATCCCGACCCGGATCTCCGGGCGCGGCAGCCCGAGCCGGGCCGCGGCCTGACCGATGCCGGCGAGCGGAGCGCGCAGGTTGCGTTCCACGTCGACGGCCAGCGCCTTGAGCGGCGAGACGTACAGCACCCGGCACCGCGACTGCTCGTCGACCGGAGGAGTGGCGGTGAGCCGGTCGAGGGACCACAGGAAGGCGGCCAGCGTCTTCCCGGAGCCCGTGGGGGCGACGACCAGGGCGTGCTCGCCGCTGCTGATCGCATCCCACGCGCCCTCCTGGGCGGCGGTGGGCTGCTGGAAGGCGCCGGTGAACCACGCCCGGGCCGGCTCGGAGAACCGGTCGAGCGCCGAGGTGGAGGAGGTTCGGCGGGCCACGGAGCCAGTGTCCCCGTGCGGTACGACAGTTCGCCGGTCGTGGCGGCTCCGAACACCCGACCGGGCATCCGCAGGCGCCCCGGGGTGCGAAAAGGGCGTGGGGGCTGGGCGCCCGTGCGGCAGACTCCGGGCATGCCCGCGGCCCTCCCCGGCGTCACCGACGTCGCGACGGTGCAGCGCCGGACCGTGCGGGTCCTCAGCGGCGGGGTGGCCCTCGCCGGGCTGGGGGTGACCGTCGGGATCACCGCGGGCGGCCTGCTGGCCCGGGACGTCGCCGGCACCGACAGCGCCGCCGGCCTCGGGCAGACCGCCGGTGTGCTCGGCGCCGCCGTCCTCGCGGTGCCGCTGGCACGGATCAGCGACGTCGCGGGGCGCCGCGCCGGGCTGTCCGTCGGCTACCTGCTCAGCGTCGTGGGCGCGGTCCTCACCGTCGCCGCGGCGGCCGCGTCGTCCCTGCTGCTGCTCCTGGTCGGGTTGTTCCTCTTCGGCTCGGCCACCGCCTGCGGCCTGCAGGCCCGGTACGCGGCGGCCGACCTGGCCACGCCCGAGCACCGCGGCCGGGCGCTGTCGCTGGTGGTGTGGGCGACGACCATCGGCTCGGTCCTCGGCCCCAACCTCGCCGCGCCCGGCGCCGACCTCGGCACGGCGCTGGGGCTGCCCGCGCTCGCCGGGGCGTTCGTCGTGTCGGCCGTCGTCTTCGGCGTCGTCGGCGTCGGCCTGGTGGCCCTCCTCCGCCCCGACCCGCTGCTGCTCGCGCGGCGGACGGGGGGTGGGACGGGGGCGCCACCGCCGCGCACCGCCACCCGGACCGCGCTGCGGGCGGTCTGGGCCACGCCGTCGGGCCGGCTCGGGCTGGTGTCGGTCGTCGTCGCCCACTCGGTGATGGTCGGCGTCATGGTGATGACCCCGGTGCACATGGGGCACGCCGGGGGAGGGGAGGACGCCGTCCTCCGCGTCGTCGGCCTGGTGATCAGCGTGCACGTGGCCGGCATGTACCTCTTCTCACCGCTCGTGGGGCTCCTCGTCGACCGGTCAGGTGCCGCCATGGTCGTGGTGCTGGGCGGCGGTCTCCTGCTCGCCGCGGCGGCCGTGTCCGGCCCGGCCGGACCTGCGGAGTCCGTCCGCCTCGGGGTCGGGCTGCTGCTCCTGGGGCTCGGGTGGTCCTGCGGCCTCATCGCCGGATCCGCGCTCGTGACCGGGTCGGTGGGCGCCGAGCTGCGCCCCACCGCCCAGGGCGGCACCGACCTCCTGATGGGTCTGGGCGCGGCCCTGGCCGGGGTGGCCGGCGGGCCGCTGCTCGCCTGGGGCGGCTTCGGACTGGTGACGGCGGTGTCGGCCACGCTGTTGCTGCCGCTGGGTGCCGTCTGGGCGTCGGTCGCCCTGCGGGGTCAGCGGTCCCGGTAGTTGCGGACCAGCAGGACGATCGTCACCAGCAGCGCGCCCACGATGCCGATCTGCAGGACGATGTCGAGCGTCTCCGACCCGGTGCCCGGAACCATGGCCCGACCGTAGCCGTGGGCGGCTGCGGCGGGCATCCCGTGCGGCGCGCTAGCGTCGAGGGGTGCGCCTGCAGGAGTTCTGGTCCCGTCTGGACGATCGGTTCGGCTCCATGCGTGCCCAGAGCGTGTCCCGGGACCACCTCTTCTCCGATCTGGGCGGGCGCAGCGCGGTCGAGGCCATCGAAGCCGGGGTTCCGGTGCGGAAGGTCTGGCTGGCCATCTGCGAGGCGTACGACGTGCCGCCGAAGGAGCGCTGAGCGAGTCTCCTGCGGGCCGTCCGGTGCCGGTGTGACCGGTGATCCGCGGCGGCCGAGGAAGCGGCGTGTCGCCCTGGCAGTCGAACACGTGTTCGGCCTACAGTGGCGTCCACAGGCGGTCGGGATGTCCACAATCCCGGTCGCGACCCGAGAACTGTCGGTGGCTCGTCCTAGCGTCGGTCCCGACCCGCTTCCCGCGAACCGAAGGTGACCACCATGGCGACACTCGACCGCGACAAGGCCCTCGACATGGCCCTCGCCCAGATCGACAAGCAGTTCGGCAAGGGCTCTGTCATGCGCCTGGGCGACAGCCCCGAGGTGGCCATGAAGGTCATCCCCACCGGCTCGATCGCCCTCGACATCGCGCTGGGCATCGGCGGTCTCCCGCGTGGCCGCGTCATCGAGGTCTACGGCCCGGAGTCCTCCGGTAAGACGACGGTCGCGCTGCACGCCGTGGCCAACGCGCAGGCCGCCGGCGGCATCGCCGCCTTCGTCGACGCCGAGCACGCGCTGGACCCCGAGTACGCCCGCGCCATCGGCGTGGACACCGACGCCCTGCTGGTCAGCCAGCCGGACACCGGTGAGCAGGCCCTCGAGATCGCCGACATGCTGATCCGCTCGGGCGCGCTCGACATCATCGTCATCGACTCGGTGGCCGCGCTCGTGCCGCGTGCCGAGATCGAGGGCGAGATGGGCGACAGCCACGTGGGTCTGCAGGCCCGCCTGATGAGCCAGGCGCTGCGCAAGATCACCGGTGCGCTCAGCAACTCGAACACCACGATGATCTTCATCAACCAGCTGCGCGAGAAGGTGGGCGTCGTCTACGGCTCGCCCGAGGTCACCACCGGTGGTCGTGCGCTGAAGTTCTACTCGTCGGTGCGCCTCGACGTCCGCCGCATCGAGACGCTGAAGCAGGGCACGGAC
Source organism: Blastococcus sp. (assembly GCA_041640835.1). GTDB lineage: Bacteria > Actinomycetota > Actinomycetes > Mycobacteriales > Geodermatophilaceae > Blastococcus. The sequence continues at coordinate 1,425 of JBEPZM010000162.1, read as the reverse complement.
GCCGTCGGCAGCCGCACCCGCATCAAGGTCGTCAAGAACAAGGTGGCCGCGCCGTTCAAGCAGGCCGAGCTCGACATCCTCTGGGGTCAGGGCTTCAGCCGCGAGGGTGGGCTCATCGACGTGGGCGTCGAGCAGGGCTTCGTGAAGAAGTCCGGCGCCTGGTACACGTACGAGGGCGACCAGCTCGGCCAGGGCAAGGAGAACGCCCGCAACTTCCTGAAGGACAACCCCGACCTCGCCGACGAGATCGAGAAGAAGATCAAGGAGAAGCTGGGCATCGGCCCGAGGCTGGACGCGCCGGCAGTCGACGCAGTCGACTTCTGAGTCGCTGGTGACCGACTCCGGTGCGCGCCGCCGTGGCTCCGGGAGCTCCTGGGGCAGGCGGCGGCCGACGGCGGCCGCGGCCGGCACTGACGGCGAGGACGGCTCGGGGGCCGGTCCGATGAAGGATCCCGAGGCCGTCGCCCGCGATCTCTGCCTGCGGGCGCTCACCGGCACTCCCAAGACCCGTCAGCAGCTGGCCGATCTGCTGGCCGATCGCGGGGTGCCCGAGGACGCCGCGGAGACCGTCCTGGAACGGCTCGGCGAGGTCGGACTCATCGACGACGAGGCGTTCGCCCAGGCGTGGGTGAGCTCGCGCCAGTCCGGTCGCGGTCTGGCCCGGCGCGCGCTCAAGGCCGAGCTGCGCGCCAAGGGGGTCGACGACGAGGTCGCGGCCACCGCGGTGCTCGCGGTCGGCGACGACGACGAGCGGGAGACCGCGCGACGGTTGGTCGAGCGCAAGCTGCCCAGCATGCGGCGGCTCGACCGCGCCACCGCGACCCGCCGGCTGATGGGCATGCTGGCCCGCAAGGGCTACGGCGGAGGCCTGGCCGCCGGAGTGATCCGGGAGGCCCTGGACGCCGACGGCGCGGACGACGTCCCGGTCGCCGGGTTCGACGAGCTCGACGAGGACGCCCTGCTTCCCTGATCGCCCGCCACCCGAGGCACCGATCGAACCGGAGAGGCCCAGAACCGATGCGGTTCTGGGCCTCTCCGGTTCAGTGGACGCAGCCGCTCAGGTGGGGTCGGGGTCGTTCGGGCCCTGACGCGGCCCGGCGCTGCCGCCGATCTCGCTGACCCCGGCGTAGGGCTCGTGCCGCTTGCCGGCGTGCGCCTCGTCCTGGAGTCGGTCGACGAGGTGCGGGTAGTGCGCCTCGAACGCGGGGCGCTCGGAGCGGATCCGCGGGATCTCGACGAAGTTGTGCCGCGGCGGCGGGGACGAGGTCGCCCACTCCAGGGAGTTGCCGTGGCCCCACGGGTCGTCGCGCAGCGCGAGCTTGCCGTACTTCCAGGACCGCACCACGTTGAACAGGAACGGGATCACCGAGGCACCCAGCACGAAGCTGAAGATCGTCGAGATCATGTTCAGCGTGGTGAAGGCGT
>JBEPZM010000161.1:0-7977 GCA_041640835.1 Blastococcus sp. | reverse complement strand
CGCACGGCCCGGCCGGGCGCCACCTCGGCCGCGAGGTCCCAGTTGAGCGGATGGCCGGGCGCGGTGGCGGCCAGGCTCGCCGGATCCCGCACCTCGGCCGGCCAGTCCTGCACGGCGAGCGGCACCGGGCCGGCCTCGAGCAGCAGCACCCGCCGGCCGTCGTCGGCCAGTCGTGCGGCCAGCGCACACCCCGCCGTCCCGGCGCCGACCACGACGACGTCCCAGCCCCCACCGAGGGCAGAAATGGCCATGTCCGCCCTACCGGGGGTCAGGCACCGTCGAGCCCGAGCACGCCGGGCAGGTCCAGCCGGCGCACCTTGCCGGTGGAGGTCCGCGGCAGCTCCGCCACCTTGTGCAGCGCCTTGGGCCGCTTGGCGGCCGCGAGCCGCTCGCGGGCCCAGCCGGTCAGCTCGTCGACGTCGGCGTCGCCGACGTAGGCGCCCACGACCCGCTGCCCCCAGTCGGCATCGGGGACGCCGAACACCGCGCTCTCCACGACGCCGGGATGCGCGTCGAGCACCGCCTCCACCTCGGCGGGGTAGACGTTCACGCCACCCGAGATGACGAGATCCTCGCGGCGGCCGTCGAGCCACACCACGCCGTCGTCGTCGACCCGGCCGAGGTCGCCGACGGTCACCCGGTCACCGCGCCAGGCCGCCGCCGTCTTCTCGGGCGCCCGCCAGTACTCGAAGCGCGCCCAGCGGGGCACCGCGCACCACAGCTGACCGCGCTCGTCGGTCTCCAGCCGCCGTCCCGGCCGCGCCCGCCCGACGCTGCCGGGGTGCGCCAGCCAGTCCTCCGGCGAGCAGACGGTGAACTGCGCCTCGGTCGAGCCGTAGAACTCCCACACGCTGCCCTCGGGGAGCGCCGCGAGCACCGCCCGCTTGAGCGGCTCCGGGCAGGGCGCACCTGCGTGCACGAGCCGGCGGAAGGACGACCAGTCGACGTCCTCGCGGGCCACGAGCCGCTGCAGGTGGGTGGGCACGCAGAACGTCGTGGTGGGCCGCAGCTCGGTGATGGTCCGGGCGGCGCGCTCGACGTCGAACGGGCCGGGCAGCAGCACCTCGCCACCGGCGAGCAGGGTGTGGATCGCGAACCGCAGCGGCGCGCTGTGGTGCAGCGGCGAGAGCACCAGGTGCCGGTCGGCGGCGTCGAAGCCCCAGAGCTCGATCTCCTCGGCCGCGAGCGCCCGGGCGTCGTCGTCGGCCAGGACGCCGGACCACACGCCCTTGCGCCGCCCCGTCGTCCCCGACGTGTAGTGCATCGGGCGGGCCAGCGGCACGTCGGCGAGCTCCGCCTCGGCGGTGCCGGTGAGCAGGCGGGCCGGGTCGTCGGCGACGTCGAGCGCCGGATCCGCGTCCTCGGCGAGGGCCGCCCGTTCCGCGGCCGGCAGGCCCGGATCCAGGACGACGGGGACGATCCCGGTGCGCAGCGCGCCCAGGACGACGGCGAGCAGCGCGGGCGAGGCCGCGGCCGAGACCAGCAGCCGGTCCCCCCGACGCACGCCGGCGTCGCTCAGTGCGGCGGCCGCCCGGCGCTGGTCCCGTTCGCTCTCGGCGCTCCGGACGACGGGGACAGGGGCACTCACGCCGGGCGCACGGTTCCGTCGGCGGCCTGCTCGATCCGGCCCTCGGCGCGCAGCTTGTCCAGCGTCGCGCGCGTCGACTGCGCGGCGGCGGACCAGACCTCGCGCGGCACCTCCGCGTAGATGGACGCGACCAGCTCGTCCACGGTCGTGGCGCCGGCCTGCAGCGCGGCGACGACCTGCCCCTCGCGGTAGGCGCGGTGGGCCAGGTAGTAGTCGAGCACCGCGCCCGGATCCTCGGTCAGCTCGGGGCCGTGCCCGCAGTACAGCGCGCTGGGCCCCAGGTCGCGGACCGTGCGCAGCGACTCCAGGTACGCCACGACGTCGCCCTCGGGATGGGTGACCACCGAGGTGCCGCGGCCCAGGACGTGGTCGCCGACCAGGACGGCGCCGGACTCGATCCGGAAGGCCAGGTGGTCCGAGCAGTGCCCGGGCGTCGGGACGACGTCGAGCGTGGTGCCGGCCAGCTGCAGCCGGTCGCCGCCGGTGAGCACGCGCCCGCCGGGGCCCGCGACGTCGCCGCTGCCGGCCATCACCTGGGCGCCGAACCGGGCCCCCCACGGCAGTGCCGCCTCGGCGTGGTCGCCGTGGTGGTGGGTGACCAGCACCGCCGCGACGCGGGCACCGCGGGCGGTCAACGCCGCCTCCACAGCCGCGAGGTGCGCCGGGTCGTCGGGGCCCGGGTCGACCAGCACCGCCGCTCCGCTGCCCGGTGCGCCGACCAGGTAGCTGTTGGTGCCGTCGAGGGTCATCCTGTCCGGATTGGGCGCCAGCACGCGCGTGACCAGAGGTTCCAGGTCGGCGGTGCGCGGCATGCCGCCGAACGCCGGGAGTTGCCAGCTGCTGCGCGGATCCACCGGAGCCTTCACGCGGGGCACGCTATCCCCGCGGGCCTCAGCACACGTTGCCCAGGTCGATGCCGCGGGCGCGCAGCCACGGGACCGGGTCGGAGTGCCCGCCGTACATGATCCCGCGGGGGTGCACCTCGAAGTGCAGGTGCGGCCCGGTGGACTCACCCCGGTTGCCGACCTCGGCGATCTCCTCGCCGGCCCGTACCCGCTCGCCGGCGCGGACGAAGTACTGGTTCACGTGCCCGTAGACGGTGACGTAGCCGTCGTCGCCGAGGATCCAGACGGCGTAGCCGAACCCGCTGGCGGTGCCCGCGCGCTGCACCACGCCGGAGTGGGCCGCGTAGATGGGAGTTCCGATCGGAGCCGCGATGTCGACGCCGCCGTGCAACGTCCCCCAGCGGGAGCCGAAGCAGCTGGACACCCGGCCCGCGGTCGGCTTCACGTAGGGCCCGGACGAGGCGCCTCCGCCACCGCCCGAGCTCCCGTTGCTCGCGTTGGACCGGCTGGGGGTGTTGCGGGCGGCCGCCGCGGCCGCCGCGGCCTCAGCTGCTGCCCGCTCGGCCGCCGCCTTCTGCGCGGCCTCCTCGGCCGCCTTCTGCTGCTGCCACTGCTGGTGGGCGTTGCGGGCGCCCTGCAGCTGGAGCAGCGCGATGTTCGCGGCCTCGAGCTGGGTCTCGTAGGAGTCCTTCTGGGCCTCGATCTCGGCGTACGCGCCCCGCTGGACGGCGACCTGCCCGTCGGCCTGCGCCTTGGCCGCCTGGGCCGTCTCCTCGGCCGCGGCCATCTCGTCGCGCGCGGCGCGGGCGCCGGCCTCCGCCTCGGCCTGCGCGACGCGGGCGACCTCCATCTCGGCCAGGACGTCGACCTTGTTCGCCCCGACGTAGTCGAGCATCGCGGCGCGCTGGATCAGCTCGGCCGGTCCCGTGGCGCTCAGCAGCACGGCCGAGGTGCTCATCGACGCGCCCTGCATGTAGCTGTCCCGCGAGAAGGCGGCGATCCGGACCTGCGCGGCAGCCACTGCCTCGGCCGCCTGCTGCAGCTGGGCCGCGGCCTCGTCGGCCTTGCCCTGCGCCACCTGCAGCGCCTCGTTGGCGGCCTCGTAGGCGGTGCCGGCGGCCTCGGCCTGCACGCCCAGACGCTCCAGCTCGGCCTCGGCGGTCGCGACGAGACCCGCGATGCGGCCCACCTCGGCGGCCGCGGCGTCCTGCTGCGCCTTGGCGGCGCCGATCTCGCTGTCGCTCGGGTTCGGCGGCGGGGGCGGCAGGGCGAGGGCCGGCGCGGCGGTGACCACGAGCGCCGTCCCGGCCAGGACCGCCACCAGACCGGACCGCAGCGAGCGGGACCGACGGGCGTGCGGGCGCGCGGTCGTCGGCGACGACGGACGGCGCTGGAACATGACTGGCTCCCGGGGAAGGGGAAGGGGGTGACGTGCTCGACGAGAGTCGCAGCGTCACCGCCAGTCACAAAGGCAACACGCGCACCACAAGACGCGCCGCGTCAACTTCGTTCAGTCACCGTCTCGGAACCGTCGGTATGTCGACAGGAGTGGTGCGCGCCGGAGCCTCCGTGCGGCGGGGCAGCCGCGGTGCGCGGTGGCTCTCGCGGCCGCGGAGCGGCTCCGGCGGGTGACCGACGCCCGGAAGGATCAGGTCGACGGCCGCTCGAGCTCGTGCGCCAGCTGGTCCAGCTCCGCCCCGCCGGCCATCAGCCGGGTGAGCTCGTCGCGGCTGACGTCGGCCTTGGCGAACTCGCCCAGGCTCCGCCCCCGGTTGAGCACCAGGAAGCGGTCCCCCACCGGATGCGCGTGGTGCGGGTTGTGCGTGATCAGCACGACGCCGACGCCCCGGTCCCGCGCCTGGGCCACGTACCGCAGGACGACGCCGGCCTGCTTCACGCCCAGCGCCGACGTCGGCTCGTCGAGGATCAGCACCCGGGCGCCGAAGTGCACCGCCCGCGCGATGGCGACCGACTGCCGCTCACCGCCCGACAGCGTGCCCACCGGCTGGTCGGGGTCGCGGATGTCGATGCCCATGGCGGAGAGCTCCCGGCGGGTGGTCTCCTTCGCCCGCGCCGCGTCGAACCGCCGGAACGGCCCCCACCCGCGGGTCGGCTCCGCCCCCAGGAAGAAGTTCCGCCAGATCGCCATCAGCGGGATCATCGCGAGGTCCTGGTAGACCGTCGCGATCCCGGCGTCCAGCGCCTCGCGGGGCGAGCCGAAGTCGGCCGGCCGCCCGTCCAGCAGCAGCTCGCCGCGGTCCGCCCGGTGCACCCCCGACAGGATCTTGATCAGCGTGGACTTGCCCGCGCCGTTGTCGCCGAGGACGCAGGTCACCTCGCCGGCGCGCACGGTGGTGCTGATGCCGTCCAGGGCGATGACCGAGCCGTAGTCCTTGCCCACGTCGCGCAGCTCGAGCAGCGGCGCGCCCGGCCCCGGAGCCGTCATCGCCGTGCCGCCTCGGCGTACCGCCGGACGAGCCGGTTGGCCAGCACCGCGAGCAGCAACATGGCTCCCAGGAAGAAGTAGAACCAGTCGGCGTCCCAGCGCAGGTACGGGATGCCCAGCTGGGTCATGCCGAAGATCAGGGCACCGAGCGAGGCGCCGATCGCCGAGCCGAAGCCGCCGGTGAGCAGGCAGCCGCCGATGACCGCCGCGACGATGTAGATGAGCTCCTGGCCGGTGCCGGTGTTCGCCTGCACCGAGGTCAGCCGCACCGCCAGCGTCGTCCCGACGAACCAGGCCGCGGTCGACGTCGTCATGAACAGCGCGATCGTCGTCCGCCGTGCGGGGACGCCGACGTTGCGGGCGGCGACCTCGTCACCGCCGGTCGCGAAGACCCAGTTGCCGAAGCGGGTGCGCAGCAGCACCCAGCTGGCCACGGCCGTGAACAGCAGCCACCAGAGGACGGCGACGCGGACCTCGGCCCCGAGGATCGTCATGCGGGAGGCGAACACCCACTCGGCGCTGGCGTACCCGGGCACCGAGGCCAGGCCCGTGGCGGTCACCGTGCCGGTCAGCAGTTTCGTCAGGCCCAGGTTCAGGCCCTGGAGCATCAGGAAGGTGCCCAGCGTGATGATGAAGCTGGGCAGGCCGGTCCGGGTCACCAGCCAGCCGTTGAAGAAGCCGAGCAGCAGGGCGACGACGAGCGAGACGCCGATGGCCACCCAGATGTTCTGCTCGTACTCGACGGCGACGATCGCGACGGTCAGCGCCGTCGTCCCCGTCATCACGCCGGCGGAGAGGTCGAAGTGCCCGCCGATCATGAGCAGGGCGACCGCGACCGCCATGATCCCCAGCGTCGAGGCCGGGTCGAGCCAGTTGGCGATGCCGCGCGCCGAGCGGAAGACCTCGGACTGCACGGCGAAGAAGGTGAAGACCGCGACGGCGCCGACCAGCGCCCCGAGCTCGGGCTTGACCAGCAGCCGGCGCAGCGGGCCGACGGCGGTCAGCCGCTCGTCGGCCCGCCGCGTCGACGGAACCGCCTCCGCCCCGGGGTCGGCCGGGACCGGCGCCATCGCGGTGCTCAGCGCGTGCCGGCCGAGGCCAGGTCGGCGATCTCGTCGACGTTGGTGGCGTCGACGATCCCGGGGCCGGTGAGCACCGGCTGGCCGCCACCGACGGTGTTGAGGTTCTCGGCGTAGAGCTTGAGCATCACGATCGGCAGGAAGCCCTGCTCGTACTGCTGCTGGTCCACGGCGAAGGCGATCGAGCCGTCCTGGATGCCGCCGATGACGTCCTGGTTGAGGTCGAACGTGGCGATGCTGGCGTCGGAGCCGGCGTCCGCGGCCGACTCGACGGCCACCGCGGCGACGGCCGAGTTGAGCGCCAGGACGGCGTCGATGGTGGGGTCGCTCTGCAGCTGCGAGGTGATCGTCGACTGCGCGCCGGTCAGGTCGTTGATGTCCACCTGCACCGGAGTGACCGTCGAGCCCAGACCGGTGGCCGCGCCCGCGCAGCGCTGCTCGTGGCCGATGTTGCCGGCCTCGTGGATGACGCACAGCACGTTGCGCGCCCCCTCGGCGGCGAGCTCACGGCCGGCGCCCTCGCCGGCGATCGTCTCGTCCTGGCCCACGTGGCCGATGGCGCCGAACTCCGCGGAGCGGTCCCCGCCGGAGTTGATGGTGACGACCGGGATGCCCGCCGAGACCGCGGCCTCGACCGACTCCTGGAGGGCGTCCGGATTGGCCATGGAGACCACGATGCCGTCCACGCCCTGGTTCACCGCGGCGTCGATGAGCTGCGCCTGGCGCTGGGGGTCGCCGTCGCTCTGGTAGTCGACGTCGACGCCGAGGTCCTCGCCGGCGGCCTCGGCGCCGTTCTGGACGACGTCCCAGAACGCGTCGCCGGCCGAACCGTGCGTGATGACCGTGAAGCTCAGGTCGCCGCCGGAGCCCCCGCCGGCGTTCCCGGAGCCACCGCTGTCCGAGTCGCCGCCGTCGGTGGTGCACGACGCGAGCAGCAGCGGCGCGGCCAGCGCGAACGCGAGAAGTCGCCTGGGTGCGGGCATGGGAGTCCTCCTGTGTGCCACGGTGCGGCTAGCGCGCGCTGCCCTCCGTCGGGTGTCCAACGGGACATGATGCCTGCCCGGGCGGCGCCGGTCCTGTCCGGCCGGTGCGACGCTCCGGCCGTCGATGGGTGCGTTCTACCCTCGGCGCCGTGGACATTCTGGGCTCGGGCCACGAGCAGGTCGTCTTCTGCAGCGACCCGGGGTCCGGCCTCCGGGCCGTGATCGCGATCCACTCGACCGCCCTGGGCCCCGCGCTCGGTGGCACCCGCTTCTACCCGTACGCCACCGAGGACGACGCCGTCGCCGACGCGCTGCGGCTGTCCCGGGCCATGTCGTACAAGAACAGCCTGGCCGGCCTCGACCTCGGCGGCGGCAAGGCGGTGATCATCGGGGATCCGCGCACCGACAAGACCGAGGCGCTGCTGCGCGCCTACGGCCGCTTCGTCGAGGCCCTCGGCGGCCGCTACCTGACCGCCTGCGACGTCGGCACGTACAACGCCGACCTGGACGTCGTCGCCCGGGAGACGCGGTTCGCGCACGGGCGGTCGCTGGCCTACGGCGGCTGCGGCGACTCCTCGGTGCTCACCGCCTACGGAGTCTTCCAGGGCATGCGCGCCGCCGCGGAGCACTGCTGGGGGACGCCGTCGCTGGCCGGGCGCACGGTCGCGGTCGCCGGCGTCGGCAAGGTGGGCTCCGAGCTGGTCGACCTGCTCGCCGCCGACGGCGCGGAGCTCGTGGTCACCGACGTCGACCCGGCGGCGGTCGAGCGGGTCCGCGCCCGCCACCCCCAGGTGCGCGTGGCCGCCGACACCGCCGAGCTGGTCGGCACGCCGCACGACGTCTACGCGCCCTGCGCCCTGGGCGGCGCGCTGGACGCGGCCACCGTGGCCACGCTGCCCGCCCGGATCGTCTGCGGCGGCGCGAACAACCAGCTGGCCGCCCCGCGGATCGCCGACGACCTGCTGGCCCGCGGGATCCTCTACGCGCCGGACTACCTGGTGAACGCCGGCGGGGTCATCCAGGTCGAGGACGAGCG
>JBEPZM010000160.1:0-7994 GCA_041640835.1 Blastococcus sp. | reverse complement strand
GCGACGCCTGCGCCTACGACCGGCAGGCCGCCGAGCTCGCGCTGCTGGCGGGCAAGCCCCCGACGCGCGGCGACTGACCGGCGGCGTGCCCGCTCACATCGCGGCGATCTGGAGCAGGTTGCCGCAGGTGTCGTCGAGGACGGCGGTGGTCACCGGCCCCATCTCCGTGGGCGGCTGGGTGAACCGGACCCCGAGCGCGGTCAGCCGGTCGAACTCGGCCTGGACGTCGGCCACGGTGAACGAGTTGTACGGGATGCCGTCGGTGACCAGCCCCCGCTTGTAGGCCTGCGCCGCCGGGTGCTCGTCGGGCTCGAGGACGAGCTCCACCCCGTCCGGCTGCTCGGGCGAGACGACGGTGAGCCACCGGTGCACGCCCATCGGGACGTCGTTCTTCAGCACGAAGCCGAGCACGTCGGTGTAGAACCGCAGCGCCTTCTCCTGGTCGTCCACGAACACGCTGGTCAGGGTGATCCGCACGGGTCCTCCTCGGGGTCGATGCGCCACCGGTCGGTGATGGCGCGCAGCGGTGCGGTGTCCAGGTCGTGGAACTTGTAGCGGCCCTCGCGCCGGGTCCGCACCAGTCCGGCGTCCTCGAGCACCGCCAGGTGCTGCGACACCGCCTGCCGGGTCGAGGCCAGGCCGTGCCGCGTGACGAGCCGGTTGATCAGCTCGAACAGCGTCTGGCCGGAGCGCTCCTGCAGCTCGTCCAGGACGGCGCGCCTGGTCGGATCCGCGAGGGCCCTGAACACGTCGCCCACGCCCGCCACGATAGGCAAGCGTGAGCTTGCCTGACAACCCCCGGCGGCGTCCCGGCGGGAGCGCGCGAAGATGGGGGGCGTGCCCGCCGTCGACGTCCGTGCCGTGACCACCGTGGACGACGCCCTGCGGGCCGAGCTCCTGACCTGCTGGGTCGACGTCACCAACGCCGGTGGCGCCGTCGGTTTCGTGCCCCCGGTGGACGCCGCGGACGTCGCGCCGGTGCTCGACCGGCTGCTCGAGGGCGTCACGTCGGGGCGGGACGTCCTCTGCGTGCTCGACGTCGACGGCGCGACGGCGGGGTTCGCGGCGCTGGTCGGCTCGTCGTCGCCGCTGCGCCGGCACTGGGGCACCGTGCTGCGGGTGCAGGTCCACCCCTCGCGGCAGGGCGCCGGGCTGGGGCGCGCGCTGATGGAGGGCGTGCACCGCGTGGCCGCCGACCGCGGCTGGGAGTTCGTCTCGCTCACCGCGCGGGGCGGCACCGGCGTCGACGCGTTCTACCGCGGCCTGGGCTACACCGAGGTGGGCCGGCTGCCCGGCGCCGTGCGCGTGGCGCCCGGTGACGACCGGGACGAGATCATGCTGGCCCGCCCGCTCTGAGCTGCCCGCGCCGTCGGCCCGCACGCCTCTCTGGTAGACCCGGGGCATGACCGCCGGCTCTCCCGACCGCTCCCCGCGACGCACGCCCGAGCAGGACCGGGCGCGGCAGATCGCCCTGTTCGTCGTCGGCGTCGCCGTCGTCCTGCTCGTCTCGTCGGTGACCTGGTTCGGCAGCGACCGCGCGGGCTGGGGCGTCGCCCAGGTCGTCGTGGGCCTGCTGGTGGGTGCCGGGGGAGCGGTCCTGTACCGGCGCGCCGGCCGCGGCGGCGGCGGTCAGCCGCTGTAGGGGCGCTCCCGGGCCAGCTCCTCCTTGGCCACGCCGCGGATGTGCACGGCGTCGGGTCCGTCGACGATCCGCAGCGTGCGGGCGCTGGCGTAGAAGCGGGCCAGGACGGTGTCGTCGCTGACGCCCGCCCCGCCGTGCACCTGGATCGCGCGGTCGATGACGGCGAGCGCGACCTTGGGTGCGGCGACCTTGATCGCCGAGATCTCCGTGCGGGCGCCCTTGGCGCCGAACTTGTCGATCAGGTCGGCGGTCTTGAGCACGTAGAGGCGGGCCTGGTCGATCTCGATGCGGGACAGCGCGATCGCCTCGCGCACGGTGCCCTGCTCGGCCAGCGGACGGCCGAAGGCCACCCGGCTCTTGGTCCGCTCGACCATGAGCGCCAGCGCCCGCTCGGCCATGCCGATGGCGCGCATGCAGTGGTGGATCCGGCCGGGGCCGAGCCGCGCCTGAGCGATCATGAAGCCGTCGCCCTCACCGGCCAGCAGGTTGCTCGCCGGCACGCGGACGTCGGTGAACCGCAGCTCGGAGTGGCCGTGCTGGTCCTGGTACCCGAACACCGGCAGGTGCCGGACGATCTCCAGCCCCGGGGTGTCGCGGGGGACCAGGATCATCGACTGCTGGCGGTGCGGCGGGCCGTCCGGGTCGGTCTTGCCCATGACGATGAAGATCTGGCAGCGCTCGTCGGCGGCGCCCGACGTCCACCACTTGCGGCCGTTGATCACGTACTCGTCACCGTCGCGGACGATCGAGGTCTGGATGTTGCGGGCGTCCGAGGAGGCGACGTCGGGCTCGGTCATCGCGAAGCCGGAGCGGATCTCGCCCTCCAGCAGCGGGGCCAGCCAGCGCTGCTTGTGCTCCTCGGTGCCGAAGAGCATGAGGGTCTCCATGTTGCCCGTGTCGGGCGCGCCCACGTTCATCGACTCCGGGGCGATGACGGGCGACCAGCCGGTGATCTCGGCGACGGAGGCGTACTCGAGGTTGCTCAGCCCGCCGACCTCGTGGTGAAAGAGGTTCCACAGACCCCGCCGGCGGGCCTCGGCCTTCAGCTCCTCCAGGACCGGCGGGTGTCCGTGGTCGTCGTGGCCGCGCTCGGCGCGCCACCGGTCGTAGACGGGCTCGGCGGGGAAGACGTGCTCCCGCATGAAGTCCCACGCGCGGGCGCAGACGTCCTCGGCCTTGGCGGAGAGAGCGAAGTCCATGCCCGGCACGGTAGCCGCGCATGTGACCCACGTCGCACCGGACGGATGTGCCCGGTGCGACGTGGGTCAGCTGCCGGTCAGACCGAGCGCCGGCTGTCGACGGCGTTGCGGACCGGGCCCAGGGCGATGGCCAGGCCGACGAGCGCGGTCAGGATGTGCAGCACGTTGTCGGCGGCGTTCAGGTTGAGGAAGTCCCAGTCCTTGCCCACGGCGAAGAGGCCGTAGATGAACGCGGCTCCGTACCCGAGCGCCAGCAGCCACCCGTAGGTACGGGCGCCGGCCAGCGTGCGGGACAGCGCCAGACCGACGGCGCCGATGAGGATGTGCACGACGTTGTGCATCGGGTTGATCATGAAGCCGAGCAGGTTCTCGTCCACGTGGTGCGCCGGCTGGCCGTTCTCGTTGCCGAAGAAGTTGTCGAAGCCGGTGATGAAGAACCCGATGATGCCGATCAGCAGGTAGACGGCGCCGAAGGCCAGGCCCAGCATCTGCGGCCACGTCATGCCCCGGTCGGCCCGGGGGGTGTTCGAAGCGGACATGGTGATCTCCAGAACGGTCGGGCTGCCGCCGTTGTCTCGACGGGCCCAGGGGATACCCCCGTCCCACCTGGGGTACCGCCGGTCACCCGGACGTGTGCCCGGATCGTGACCAGGGATCCGTCGTCCTCCGTCAGTCCCTGGTGCGGGAGGTCGGCGTCGCCCGCCGGACGACGAACGGCCCGATCGCGAGCAGGTCGACGGGGGCCGAACCGAAGCACTCCAGCGCGTCCCGCGGGTCGTCGACCATCGGCCGTCCCGCGGTGTTGAGGCTGGTGTTGACGACGACGGGGATGCCGGTCCGCCGCTCGAAGGCGGAGATCATCCGGTGCACCAGCGGCTGGGTGTCGGGGTCGATCGTCTGGATCCGCGCCGTCCCGTCGACGTGGGTGACCGTCGGGATGCGCTCGCGCCACTCCTCGGCGACGTCGTGCACGAACAGCATGTAGGGCGAGGGGATCGGCCCGCGGCTGAAGATCTCCGGCGCCTTCTCCAGCAGCACCATGGGCGCGACGGGGCGGAACTGCTCGCGGCCCTTCACGTCGTTCATCCGCTCGAGGTTGGCCGGGTGGCCCGGGTGGGCCAGCAGCGAACGGTGGCCCAGCGCGCGCGGGCCGTACTCGCTGCGGCCCTGGAACCAGGCGACGATGCCGTTGTCGGCCAGCACCTCGGCGACCGCCTCGGCGACGTCGTCGGGGCGCTCGTAGTCGATCGCCGCCGTCCGCAGGACCTTCTCGATCGCCTCGTCGCTCCAGCCGCGGCCGAGCGCGGCGCCGGGCATCGGCCGGGTGTCCTCACCGAGCTCGCGGGCGACGTGCAGCGCGGCGCCCAGGGCGGTGCCGGCGTCGCCCGCGGCGGGCTGGACCCAGACCTGCTCGAACGGGCTCTCGGCGAGGATGCGGGTGTTGGCCACGCAGTTGAGCGCGGTGCCGCCGGCGAGGGTCAGTGTCGTCTCGCCGGTCTGCTCGTGCACCCAGCGGGCGAGGTCGACCAGCACCTCCTCGAGCCGGGTCTGCACGCTGGCGGCGAGGTCGGCGTGGGCCTCGGTCCACTGGTCGCCCTTGCCCAGGCGCGGCGCGAACTCGGTGAAGTCGATCCGCTCGGTGCGGAACCCGCCGTCGTCCGTGGCGCGGATCAGCTCGGCCAGGTCGCCGAGGAAGCGGGGCTTGCCGTAGGAGGCCATCGCCATGACCTTGAACTCGTCGGAGCTGCGCAGGAAGCCGAGGTGGTCGGTCAGCTCCTCGTACATCAGGCCGAGGGAGTGGGGGAGGGCCTGCCCGGCGAGGATCTCCAGCTGCCCGTCGACGTAGCGGCCGGCGAGGTGGCTGTGCGCCTCGCCGCGGCCGTCCAGCACGAGGACGGCGTTGTCCCGCCGGCCCGCGTGACCGGGGGCGGCGAGCCCGGCCGAGGCGGCGTGCGCGACGTGGTGCTTCACGAACCGCACCTTCGCCGGGTCCAGTCCGGGCAGCGCGTGGGCGAGGAAGTCCGGCGCCATCTCGGCGTACCTCTTGCGCATGGTGTCGCCGTCGTCGAACAGGCCGGTGTCCTCGGGCGTCGTCATCAGCCCGGGGTCGAAGGAGTACGCGACCGCGTCGAGCTCGTCGGCGCGGATGCCGGCCTCGGCGAGGCACCAGGCGGCGGAGAGCTCGGGCAGCTCCCAGGCGCTCCACGGGAGGGGGCGCTTGCCGTGCTTGCGCCGGCTGAACCGCTCCTCCTCCGCGGCGGCGACGACAGTTCCGTCGACGACGAGCGCCGCCGCGGGGTCGTGGTAGATCGCGTTGATGCCGAGGACCTTCACGGGCGCACTCCTTCAGGTGCGGTCGCCGCCCGTGGGCTCCAGGCAGTGACCCGTCGTCGTCTCGAATGATCACGGCCCCGCGGCGAGCGCGCAGGTCGAACTGGCAGGTGGTTCAGCCGCGGGTGCGCAGCAGGTCGTTCTCGAGCACCGCGGCGAGGGCGAGCGTCTTGTAGCCGACCTCGTCGAACAGCACGGTGATCCGGTCGTCCTCGACGCGCATGACCACGCCGTTGCCCCACTCGGTGTGCTCGACGGGGGTCTCGACGGGGAACGGGATGTCGTGGTCGTCGGGGCCGGGGTTGTCCTGGGCGGTGCCGGACGTGCAGTTGTCGCAGTTGCCGCACGGCCGGTCGAGCTGCTCGCCGAAGTAGCCGAGCAGGAACTGGCGGCGGCACTCGGTGGTCTCGGCGTAGCCGCGCATCATCTCGACGCGGCTCTGGTCGACCTTCTCGTGGTGCTCGGCGAGCTCGCGGGCGGCTGCGGCTGCCTCTCCCGGGCTGGGGGCGTCCTCGGCCGGGTGGGCGGCGCCCTCCTCGTCGATGACGACGGCCTCGACCTGTTCGAGCAGGTTGAGGTCGCGGACCAGCGGGCTGGCGGCCCGGCCGGTCTCCTCGCGCAGGGTGCGCACGTCGACGCCGTCCTCGAGCCCGGCGGCGGGGGCGGCGACGACCAGCCCGGCGACCTGCTGCAGCTCCTCCTCGGCGGGGGTGCCGGCGGCGAAGAAGCGGCGCAGGCCGAGGTCCTCCTGGCGGTAGACCAGCACGGCCAGCGCCGGGTCGCCGTCGCGGCCGGCCCGGCCGATCTCCTGGTAGTAGCTGTCCACCGAGTCGGCGGGTTCGGCGTGGATGACGAAGCGGGTGCCGGGCTTGTCGATGCCCATGCCGAAGGCGGTCGTGGCGACGACGACGTCGAGCTCGTCGTCCATCCAGGCGCGCTGGGTCTCCTCGCGGTCGGCCTTGCTGAGGCCTGCGTGGTAGTGCCGGGCGCGCAGGCCGCGGTCGCGCAGCTCGTCGGCGATGGTCTCGGCGCCCCTGCGGGTGGCGCTGTAGACGATGCCCGGGCCACGGCCCTCGCCGATCTCGGTCAGCACCCGGTCCAGGACGCCCTGCTCCTTGCCGTGCGCGTCGGAGTGGTGGTCGACCTCCAGGCGGATCTCGGGCCGGTCGAACCCGGCGACGACGATCGCGGGGTCGGTCATGCCGAGGCGCTCGACGATCTCCGCGCGGACCGGCGGCGCGGCGGTGGCGGTGAGCGCCAGGACGGTGGGGGAACCGAGCTGCTCGACGGCGTTGCCCAGGCGGAGGTAGTCGGGGCGGAAGTCGTGGCCCCACGCGGAGACGCAGTGCGCCTCGTCGACGACGAACAGCGCCGGCTGCGCGGCCGCGAGGGCGTCGACGACGTCGGGCTTGGCCAGCTGCTCGGGCGCGAGGAAGAGGAAGCGGACCGTTCCGTCACCGAGGCCCTCCAGCGCTTCGCGCTGGTCGCCGGCCGACATCGTGGAGTTGAGCTGCGCGGCGCGGCCGACCTCCGCTTCCAGGTCGGTGAGCCGGTCGACCTGGTCGCGCTGCAGGGCGATCAGGGGCGAGACGACGACGACCGGACCGGCGAGCAGCTGCCCGGCGACCTGGTAGATCGCGGTCTTGCCGGCACCGGACGGGAGCACGGCGAGGGTGTCCCGGCCGCCGACGACCGCCTGCATCGCCTCCTCCTGGCCCGGGCGGAAGGACTCGTAGCCCAGGACGTCGCGGGCGAACTGCCGGATCCGGCGGGTCCGCACGGAGGCGGTGGCGCCCGCGGGGTTGTCGTCGGTGCTCGTGGTGTCGTGGTTCGCGTCGGTGGCGGACTCGGCTGTGGCGGTTCCGGTGGAGGCGTGCGGCACCGGTTCCCTCTCCCCGGGGCCCGAGATCGACAAACCGTGCCGGGCCTCACCCGGAACCCGATCGTCCGATCCACCCCGGCGCCCCTGCCCGATCCGTCCCGACGTTCCCGCGGGAACGTCCGTGCCCCCGTCACCCCGTCACCCGGTCAGCCCCCGTTCGGCCTCGAGACGGCGGACTAGCTGAGGGGCGAGCGGCGCGGGCCGACGTCGGCGCGTTCGGCCGCGGTCTGGCCGGCGTACCAGCCGCCCGCGTCCACCGACGCCCGGCTGCGGCTGCTCCGCAGCTTCGGGAAGAGCTGGGCGACCGCGGCGTCGACCGCCTCCCGCCGGGAGCGGAGCACCGGCAGCAGGTCGATCTCCCGCTCGGCCGCGGCGTCGGCGGTGGCGCGGCGACGGGCGTCCTGCAGCCGCTCGCCGATCCGGTGCGCGTAGCCGAGCAGGAACGCCCGGCGGAACGTCCGCGGCGACGCGGAGCGCCCTGCGGTCCGCTCGGCGGCCGCGAGCCCCTGCGCCACCTGCAGCAGCAGCGACGTGAACAGCAGCTCGACCGCGTCCAGGTCGGCCCGCCCGCCCACGACCGTGGCGATGCCCAGCCCCTGGTGCCAGACCAGCCGGACGTCGTTCGCCTCCGCGACCGCGCCCAGGAGCTGCACCTTGGCCCGCACGTACGGGTCCGCGACGTGCACGCGGCGGGTGCCGACCTCACCGGCCGGGAGCTCGCCCTCCAGCACGGCGGCGTCGACCGCGTGCCGGGTCATCAGCTCCTGCGCCTTGGCGGTCAGCGCCTCCGCTTCCTCGGCGAACCCGGTCGCCTCCGCCTTGGCCAGCAGCCCGCGGATGACGCGCAGCGCGCGGTCCTCCCCGGCGGCGGAGCCCGGGGCAGGGGTGCGGCGTCGGGCGGCGCCCCAGCGCGACGGCGGCGGGACCAGCAGCTCGATCC
>JBEPZM010000159.1:0-7995 GCA_041640835.1 Blastococcus sp. | reverse complement strand
TCTCGCCCTCGACGGAGGGGACGACGGGCTGGCGGTCGCCCGGCGCGTCGTCGACGGGGCCGCGGAGTGGCTGGCACAGGGCGGCTCGTTGCTGTTCGAGGCGGGGACGGCGCAGGTCCCCGCGGCCGTCGCCGCGCTGACCGCCGCCGGGCTGCGCCCGCGGGTGGTGACCGACGAGGAGCAGGGGGCCACCGTCGTCGTCGGGGCCGCGGGGTCGAGACTGGGCAGGTGAGCGACGACACGCCGATCTGCTCGGCGAAGGGCTGCCGGGCAGCGGCGAGCTACGCCCTGGTCTGGAACAACCCGAAGGTGCACACGCCGGACCGGGAGAAGGTCTGGCTGGCGTGCGAGGAGCACCGGGAGCAGCTGTCGCACCACCTGGCGAGCCGCTCGTTCCTCCGCCGGGTGGATCCGCTGGACCGGGAGGGCTAGCGCCGGAGCTCGGCCAGCTCCCGCCAGAGGTGGGCAGCGGCCTCGGCGCACCGGTGCAGCATCGACAGGAGCACCCGCTCGTTCGGCGAGTGGATCCGGTCGGTGGGCAGGCCCGCGCCGAGGAACAGCAGGGGTGCGCCGAGCGCCTCGACCAGGTCGGCCTCGGGGCCGCTGCCGCCCTCGCGGGTGAACAGCACGTCCGCGGGGTCGGTGTCGAACGCCCGGCCGATGGCGCGCAGCAGGGCGTCCATCGCCGGGGAGTCCAGGTCGCTGGCGCACGGTGCGACGCCGCCCGGCGGGGTGTGCACCTCGGCGACGATGCCGTCGGGGACGTTCGCCTCGACCCAGGCGAGCAGCTGCGGCCCGACGTCCTCCGGGCGCTGGTCGGAGACCAGCCGGAAGGTGACCTTGGCGTGCGCCTCGGCCGGGATGATCGTCTTGTGCCCGGGGCCGGTGTAGCCACCCCACATGCCGTTGACCTCGGCGGTCGGCCGGGCGCCGGTGCGCTCGAGCGTGCTGTAGCCGGCCTCGCCGTACGTGGCGCGGGAGGCGGCGGGGCCGGCCAGCCAGGCCTGCTCGTCGAACGGCACCCGGCTCATCAGCGCGCGCTCGCGGTCCGACAGCGGGCGCACCTTGTCGTAGAAGCCGGGCAGCGTGACCCGGCCGTGCTCGTCGTGCAGCTTCGCCAGCAACTCGGCGAGCGCGTGCAGCGGGTTGGGCACCGCACCGCCGAAGGAGCCGGAGTGCAGGTCGACCGCCGGGCCGCGCAGGGTGATCTCGGCGTCCGCGAGGCCGCGCATGGCGGTGACCGCGCTCGGCACGTCGGGCGCGGCCATGCCGGTGTCGGACACGACGACGACGTCGCAGGCCAGCCGGTCGCGCCGCTCCTGCAGGAGGGCGGCGAAGTGCGGCGAGCCGGACTCCTCCTCGCCCTCGATCAGCAGCTTCACGGTGACCGCAGGGGTGTCCCGGCCGGTCGCGGCGAGGTGCGCGCGGATGCCGAGCAGGTGGAAGGCGACGTTGCCCTTGTCGTCGATGGCGCCGCGGGCGTGCAGCTCGGGGCCGTCCTCGCCCTGGACCACGGTGGGCTCGAACGGCGGGTGCACCCACAGTTCCGGCGGGTCGACCGGCTGCACGTCGTGGTGGCCGTAGACCAGCGCCACCGGTGCGCCGGCGTCGGCGCTGGGCCACTCCGCGAACACGGCCGGCGCCCCGGCGGTGGGCCAGATCTCGACCGTCGGGAAGCCGGTGCGGCGCAGCGCCTCGGCGAGCCACTCGGCGCTGGCGGCGACGTCGGGGGCGTGCGCCGGGTCGGCCGAGATCGACGGGATGCGCAGCCACGCGTCGAGATCGGCGTGCAGGACGTCGAGGTGGGCGGAGACGAACGCGCGTTCCGGACTGTTGGCCACGGCGTCCGACGGTAGTGCCGTGCGCGGCGCGCCCCGCTCCCGGCTAGCGTCCGGGGCATGGCCGGAGAACTGCTGCGCACCGATGTCGGCGACCTCACCTTCGACGTGCGCGTCGACGGTCCCGAGGACGGGCGGCCGGTGCTGCTGCTGCACGGGTTCCCCGAGACCTCGGCGTCCTGGGCGGCGGTGACGCCCCTGCTCACCCAGGCCGGGCTGCGCACCTACGCCCCCGACCAGCTCGGCTACTCCCCCGGCGCCCGCCCGGCCGACGTCGACGCCTACGCGGTGCAGAACCTGGCGCAGGTGACGGCGGACCTGATGACCGCGCTGGAGATCCCGGTCGCCGACGTGGTCGGCCATGACTGGGGGGCCAACGTCGCGTGGACCCTGGCCGCCTGGCACGCCGACCGCGTGCGGTCGCTGACCGCGGTGTCGGTGCCGCACCCGGCCGCCTACACGGCCGCCTTCCGGGTCGACCCGGAGCAGAAGGAGCGCTCGGCCTACATCCGGCTGTTCTGGCAGGAGGGCAAGGCCGAGGAGGTGCTGCTGGCCGACGGCGCCCGGCGGCTTCGCGGCATGTACGACATCGAGAACAGCGGCATCTCCCCCGAGACCGTCGACGAGTACGTGAGCGTGCTGTCGGCGCCGGGGGCGCTCACCGCCGCGCTCAACTGGTACCGGGCGATGAGCTCCGGCACCCGCCTGGACAAGGTCGAGGTCCCGACCACCTACGTGTGGAGCGACGCGGACGTCGCCGTCGGGTCCACCGCCGCCGACGCGTGCGCGGAGTTCGTCAGCGGCGACTACCGCATGGTGACGCTCCCGGGCGTCACGCACTGGATCCCGGAGCAGGCGCCCGAGCAGCTCGCCGCGGCGATCCTGGACCGGATCGCCTCCAGCTGACCGGTCAGAGCATCTTGTAGTAGCGGACCTGCGGGAACGGGCGGAAGCCGGCCTTCTCGTAGGCGGCGCGGGCGGGGGCGTGCCCCGGGTCACCGCCGGTGCCGATGACCGCGAGCACGGACCCGTGGGCGCGTGCCCGCTCCACGGCGTGGGCGATCAGCGCGTCGGCGATGCCGCGGCGCTGGTGCTCCGGATCGACCGCGACCATGTCGATCTCGCTGCTGTTCGGCTCGCCGTGCGTCTCGTCGTGGTGGACCACGGCGACGAAGCCGACCGGGCGGCCGCCGTCATCGGCGACCCAGGTGCGGGTGGCCTCGTCGCGGACGACACCCTCGACCGCGGCGGCCTGCATGGCCCGCCAGTCCGGGTAGAGGTGCCGGTAGACGGCCTCCCCCATGGCGGTGCGGAACGACTCGAACACCGGCGTCCAGGCGCGCAGCGACAGGTCGACGACAGCGTCGATGTCGGACTCGGCGAGGGGGCGGATCGTCACGGGCACGGGGTCACTGTCCCGGGCCGGTCAACCGCCTTCCGGTCGGGCGTCGGCGCCCGCCGTGGCCGTAGACCACGGTGACCGCACCCGCGCCCTACGCCGGAACCTCCTGGAAGGCCCGCACCTCGATCCGGGAACCGAGCGCCTTGGACGCCTTGGCGGCCCAGGAGACGGCAGCCTCGCGGTCCGGTACCTCGATCACCCACAGGCCACCGAGGTACTCCGGCGCCTGCGTGAACGGCTCGTCGGCGAGGGCGAGGTCGTCACCCGTGTGGTCGACGGTGACCGCGGTCGACGGCGGGTGCAGTCCCCCCGCGAAGACCAGGGCGCCCGACGCCTGAAGCTCCTCGATGAAGGCGAGAGCCACAGCCATCGTGGCTTCCAGCTCGGCCGGATCCATCGTCGCCATCGTGGGCTCCTCGGCCGAGTCGTGCGGCATGGACAGCAGGTACTGCGTCACGGTGAGCCTCCGGGTCGTCGCGGCGGCCCGTCCGGCCGCACACGGGTGGATGACCCCGGATGCTGCCGGATCTCATCGGTCGGCGCCGTCGGGGAGGACGCCCTGCCCCGGGACGCCGAGGCAGTCCCCCGAGCCGGTCAGTCGCCGGCGCCGGTGACCAGGTCCAGCAGCGCCTGCTCGCCGAGCAGGTCGACCGGGCGGACGGTGAGCCCGGCGGCGACGTGGTGGAAGCCGGCGCTCACCTGCTCCACCGGGACGCCGGTGAGCCGCGACCAGCTCAGCCGGTAGGCGGCGAGCTGGACGCCGGCCGCGGCCAGCTCCGCGCCGGTCGGCGGCGGTCCGGTCTTCCAGTCGATCACCTCGTAGCCGCCGTCCTCGCGCCGGAACACCGCGTCGATCCGGCCGCGCAGCGTGAGCGGCCCCAGCGGCGTCTCGAAGGGCACCTCGACCTCGAGGGGCTGACGGTCGGCCCACTCGCCGGCCAGGAACGCCTCCTGCAACTGGGCGAGCGCGGCGTCGGGGGCGGCGAACTCGTCCCCGGAGCCGGGCAGCTCGTCGAGGTCGACCAGCCGGGCGGCGCCGAACCGCTCCTCGAGCCAGGTGTGGAAGGCGGTCCCCCGCCGCGCCTGCGGTGCCGGCGCGGCGGGCATCGGCCGGCGCAGCCGCCGGGCCAGCTCGGCCGGATCCCGGCGCAGCGTGACCAGCGCGGACACCGACAGGTGCGTGGGCAGCGGGACGTCGACCGTCGACCCGGCGTGGCGGGCGCGCTCGCGCAGCAGCAGGTCGGCGTCGCGCACCCAGGAGGCCACCAGCGGGTCGTCGTCGCCGAGGGACAGCTCCGGGTCCAGCGGGTGCGGAGCCGCGGCGTCCACCAGCTCGGCGGCCGCGCTGAGCCCGCGGCGACGGCGGGCCGACAGCGGGTCGGTCGGCCAGCTTCCGATCGGCCACTCCTCGAGCGCCGGGTTGGTCGCGCCGTCGGGGGGCGCCGGCGCCCCGTGCACGACCTCGCCGGCCCCGTTCTCGCAGGCCTCCTTGGCGGTGTGCAGCAGCACCGAGGGACCGCAGGGGTTCACCCCGTCGCGCCACCAGCTGCCCGAGCACAGCAGCAGGTGCCGGGCGCGGGTCACCGCGACATAGCCCAGCCGGATCTCCTCGTCGCGGCCGAAGTCCTTCCAGTCCTGCACGTACTCGTCGAGCGCGTCCCGCACGGCGGCCTGGTCGCCGGAGCCGGGCACCGGGAGCCGCAACTGCGGCAGCTCGGCGCGGTCGGTGAGCCGCAGCTCGGCCGGAACGGCGCCCGGATCCTTGATCCAGGAGTCGGCGGCGTTGCTGCGCGAGGGGAACTGGTCGACGGTCATCCCCGGCACTGCGACGACGTCCCACTCCAGGCCCTTGGCGGAGTGGCCCGTGAGCAGCTGCACCGCCTCGGGGTTGACCGCCACCTCGCCGGGCTCCAGGCCGCGCTCGCGCTCCTCGGCGTCCCGCAGGTAGCCGAGGAACGCCGGAAGGGAGGGCAGGTCGGCGAGCTCGGTGAACTCCGCGGCGACCCCGTGCAGGGCGTCCAGGTGGGCGCGGGCTCCCGCGGGGCTGGCCTCGGGCGCGCTGGCCAGTTCGGTCTCCAGCCCCAGCGTGCGGGCCACCTCGTCGACCAGGTCGGGCAGCGACTCCCCCAGCCGGTTGCGCAGGTGCGCGAGTTCGGCGCCCAGCCGGCGCAACCGGCGGTGCCCGTCGGGCGAGTAGTCGGCGTGCTCGCCGAGGTCGTCCAGCGCCTCCACGATCGAGCCGCGCTCGACGGGCGCCTCGACGGCCGGCCCGGCTGCCTCGTCGGTGGGTCGCGCCGGGCGGCGGGCGTGCACGAGTGCCCGGGCCCGGGCCTCCAGGGCGGCGAGGTCACGCGGCCCGATCCGCCAGCGGGCACCGGTGAGCAGCCGGCCGAGCGCATCGCCCGCGGTCGGGTCGACCAGCACGGTCAGGGTGGCCACCACGTCGGAGACCTCGGGCACCTCGAGCAGCCCGCCCAGACCGACGACCTCGACCGGCAGGCCGCGCTCGCGCAGGGCGGCAGCGATGCCGGGCAGCTGCTTGCGGGTGCGCGCCAGCACGGCCACGGTCGGGTGGCGGCCGTCGGACCGGGCGACGAGCGGGTCCTCGTTCCGCCAGCAGGCCGCCAGCCGGTCGGCCAGCGCGGCTGTCTCGTCGGCGATCGTGTCGTAGAGCCCGACGGTGACCGCACCCCGGCCGGCCGTCGGTGCCGGCGCCAGGTCGGGCAAGGACTGCTTGGGCGCCGGGAGCATCCCGGACACCGCGTTGGCGACGGCGAGGACGGTCTCGTCGTTGCGCCAGCTCGTGGCCAGGGTGAGCCGCTGGGCCCGCAACGGTCCGCGCCCGGGAAAGGTGCGGTCGAAGCGCTCGATCGTGCCGGCCGACGCCCCGCGCCACCCGTAGATCGACTGCCGCGGGTCGCCGACGGCGAGCACGGGGTGCCCGCTGCTCCCGCCGAACAGCGCCTCCAGCATGCGGAGCTGCCCGACGCTGGTGTCCTGGTACTCGTCGAGCAGCACGATCTTCCAGCGCGCCCGCTCGCGCCGGCCCACCTCGGGCGCGGCGACGGCGATCCGCGCGGCGTGGGCCACCTGGTCGGCGTAGTCGATCGAGCCCATGGCCCGCTTGCGCGCCTCGAAGGCCTCCACCAGCGGCAGCAGCGCGACCCGGGCCCGCTGACGGGCGAGCATCTCGTTCACCGCCGCGTAGGGCCCGCGCTTCTTGGGGGCGTCGGCGTAGCCGGCGACCTGCGCCTCGAGCCGCGCCGTCCAGCTGCGCAGCGCCGCCGGGCTGACGTCGTGCTCCCCCATCTCGCCCGCCAGGGCCAGCACGTCCTCGACCGTGGTGAGCGGGGTGAGCGGGACGTCGCTCATGTCGCCGGTCCAGGCCGAGACGACGGTGGCGGCCTGGCCCCAGCACATCGCCGGGCCGAGCACGCCGGCGCCGGGCTCGACGCCGATCCGCAGCCCGTGCTCGGCGACCAGCGCGGCGGCGTAGCCGTGATAGGTCGCGACGGTGGGCTGGGCGATGGCGAGGCGGTCGCGCAGCTCGGGCTCGGTGTCGGGGTGCCGCGCCAGGGCCCCGAGCCGCAGGTGCACGCGCTCGTTGAGCTCGCTGGCGGCCTTCCGGGTGAAGGTCAGGCCCAGGATCTCCTCGGGCTCGACCACCCGGTTGGCGACCAGCCACGAGACCCGTGCGGCCATCGTCTCGGTCTTGCCCGAGCCCGCGCCGGCGACGACCACGAGCGGCCGGTCCGCGGGCGCCTCGACCACGCGGGCCTGCTCGGCGGAGGGCGCGTAGGACAGGCCACAGCGGGCGGCGACCTCCGCCGGGGTGAGGATCCGGCGGGGCTCGACCGGGTCGGGGGCGGCGTCGCCCAGGAGGTCGTCGAAGGAGAGCTGCTGAAGGACCCCGTTCTTCCCTTCGCTCGCAGGCTCGCGAGGGAACCCGGAACGGGGCCGAGAAGAAGGAACGGGGTTCACCCGGTCACCTGCCGGCCCCGCTCGTGCATCGGGCAGCTGCGTCGCGCCGGGCACCGGGCGCAGTGGCTGCCGGTGCGCACCTCGAACGTCGCCGCACCCATGCCCTCGCCCATCTCGGTGATCAGCTCCCCCGCCCACGTGGTCTCCACCGGCACGTCGGCCGGCAGCGGCGGCTGGTGCTGCTCCTTGGCCTTCGCCCCGCTGCCGACCTGCAGCAGCGCCGCACCGCCGGGCACCCCGCCGTGCTCGCCGAAGCCCCCGGCCGCCACGGCCACCTGGTAGGCGGCCAGCTGACCGTGCTCCTCGGTGTTCTTGGCGACGGTCTTGCCGGTCTTGAGGTCGACCACGACGAGCCGACCGTCGGCGTCCCGCTCCAGCCGGTCGACCTGGCCGCGCAGCCGGGCCCGGCCGACCACCACGTCGAAGTTCTCCTCCACGCCGACCAGCTCCCGGTCGTTGGCGGCGTGCCAGCGCAGGAAGCGGGCCAGCATGTCCTGCGCCGACCGGCGCTGGCGCTGGTCGGCCCAGCCGGGGCCGAGGTCGAGCTGGTCGAGCTCGCCGTCGAGCGCGGCGGGCGCCTCGGCGGGCGGCAGCCCCTCGGCGACCTGCTGGGCGATCGCGTGCACCGCGGTGCCGACCGTGCGGGTGGAGTCGGGCGAGGCCTCGGCCCCCACGGCGCCGAGCACCCACCGCAGGGGGCAGCGCTGGAAGGTCTCGATGTGGGAGGGGCGGACGCGCACGTCGGCGTCCTCGGGAACCAGCGGCGCGTCGTCC
>JBEPZM010000158.1:0-8046 GCA_041640835.1 Blastococcus sp. | reverse complement strand
GCGATGAAGATCGGGATCTGCGGCAGGATCGGCAGGCAGCCGGCCAGCGGGTTGACCCCGCGCTCCTTCTGCAGGGCCATGATCGCCTGGCTCATGCCCTGGCGGTCGCTGCCGTACTGCTTGCGCAGCTTGGCGATCTCGGGCTGCAGCTCCTGCATGGCCCGCTGCGACTTGACCTGCTTGACGAACAGCGGGAACAGCAGCAGCCGGACGGTGACGACCAGCAGCATGATCGACAGCGCCCAGGTCAGACCACCGGCCGGGTCCATGAAGGTGGAGAGCACGTCGTGCCACCGGGCCATCACCCAGGCGATCGCGGTGTACAGCCAGTCAAGCAACGGAGGTCTCCTCGTTCGCCCGGCGCGGGGCCGGCGGGGTGGCACGTTCGGATGAGGGTGCCGCCGTCGGAGGCACCGCAGTGCTCGACGCGTGGGCGGGCAGGCTGGTTCCGGGAGGCGTCGGCACCGGGTCCAGGCCGCCGGGGTGCCAGGGGGCGCACTTCAGGATCCGGCGCAGGGCGAGCCAGCTCCCGCGCGCCGCTCCGTGACGCTCGATCGCCTCTGCGGCGTACGCGCTGCAGGTGGGGTAGAAGCGGCACCGCGGCGGCAGCGCGGGGCTGACCGCCCGCGAGTAGAAGCCGACGACGGCCAGGAGCGCTCGTCGCACCGGCGCGCGCCTGCTCATCGCTCGGCCCGCTGGCCGAGCAGCCGGTCCAGGCCGCGGCTCAGGTCACGGTGCAGCGCCGCCGAACCGGCGGACGCCGCCTCGGGCCGCGCACGCACGACCAGGTCGGCCGTGGCCGGCAGGCGGTCGAGCTCGGCGCGGACCACGGCCCGCAGCTGACGGGTCACGCGGTGACGGACGACGGAGTTGCCCACCGACCTGCCCACCACGAAACCGGCCCGAGCACCGGACGGCTGCACCGGGCGCGCGCTCTCGCTGCGTGCCGGCTGGCCGCCCGCTTGCGCGGGCCGTTCGGGGAGGAGGTGGAGCACCATGGTCGGCCGCCCGGCACGTCGACCGGACCGGACGACCGCGGTGAACTCCGGGCGCCGGCGCAGGCGTGCCTGCGCGGGCAACACGTCAGGCGGAGAGCTTCTCGCGACCCTTGCGCCGGCGGCCGGCGAGGATCGCTCGGCCGGCGCGGGTGCGCATCCGCAGCCGGAAGCCGTGGGTCTTGGACCGGCGACGGTTGTTCGGCTGGAACGTGCGCTTGCTCACGAGGTACTCCCACTATCACGTTCGGCGGTGCGCGCCACCGGTGGGCGGACGCGCAGGGGGTGCCGGCCGGGACGGCGTCAGCCGCACCCACCCCGGACCCCGGAAGCTGGTCTTTCCGGGACGAGCCCCACACCCACCAGCCGCGCGCGGGGGCGGGCATGGCGGCAGGAGCCGTCACGGACTCCGGACAGCATAACCGAGGAATCCCGCCCGACGGTGGCGGGGATTCATCCGGACCGCCCATGATGCCCCGACCGGGGTGACGGGCCGGCAGCGGCACGCCGCCGCGACGCGCCCGGAACCCGAACCGCGTCGTTGCCGGGCTGTGGACGGGGCTGTTAGCGTCGCCGTCGCCCCGCACCGGACGACAGGGTCACGGCGCGTGGGCCGACCCGAAGGTCAACAGAGCCCCCGTAGCGCCCGCAGACCCCGACGACGGGGCGCTGACCAGCGGAAACGCTGGACAGTCCCTGGGCCCTCGCCGGCCCCGATGGCATCGCCATCGGTCGTGCACAGCCTGTGGACACCCGTGTGGAACACGAGCGTCCGCAGCTGCCGTCGGGGAACGCACCAGCGATCCCCGGCAGGCAGCACGCTGACGGGATCGGAACGCCACGGGGGATCGACCACCGGGGTCGACTGCATGGGGAGGACGACGGCATGGCGGACGCCACGCTGGACCTGGCGACGGTCTGGGACCAGATCCGGGAGCGGCTGGCCACCAGTCTCTCCCCGCAGCAGAACGCCATGCTGAACCTGACCCGCCCCCTGGGGCTGGTCGAGGACACGGCGGTGCTCGCCGCACCCAACGAGTTCACCCAGACCGTGCTGGAGTCGCGGATGCGCCGCGTCCTCGCCGAGGCGCTGTCCGAGCAGTTCGGCCGGGACATCCGCGTCGCGATCCAGCTCGAGGACTCGCCCGCCCAGGACGACGAGCAGGCCGACCCCGAGCCGACCCGTCGTCCGTGGTCGGCCTCCGAGGCAGCGCTCGAGGCCCGCCGGGCGGCCGAGGACCAGGCGACGCGCGACCGTGCCGACGACGGCCGGAGCGCGTTCGGCGTCCGGACCGACGTCGTCGGCACCGCCCCCTGGGACCGCGACTCGCACGAGGAGCCCGCCGGCCGCACGTCCGAGGTCCGCGAGCTGCGGCCGCTGGACGGGAGCCGCCCGCCGGTCGACCGCGGCGCCCCCGAGGACTGGAGCACCACCCCCTGGGGGCCGCCCGACTCCGGCTCCGGATCGCAGGACTGGGGCGGCGGCGAGGACGGCCAGTCCGCCGACGTCCTGCCCTTCGACCTCTCCTCCACCGAGGGGGAACGGCACAGCTCACGCGCCGGCGGCGGCCGCGGACGGCGACCGGAGACCAACCGGCCCGCGGGGCTCGACCCGGGCATGAACCCGAAGTACGTCTTCGACAGCTTCGTCATCGGCAACAGCAACCGGTTCGCCCACGCCGCCGCCGTCGCCGTGGCCGAGGCGCCGGCGCGCGCCTACAACCCGCTGTTCATCTACGGCGAGTCCGGGCTGGGCAAGACGCACCTGCTGCACGCGATCGGTCACTACGCGGCGCGGATGTTCCCCAACGTGAAGGTGCGCTACGTCAGCACCGAGGAGTTCACCAACGAGTTCATCAACCTGGTGCACTCCGGCCGGGCCGAGGACTTCCGTCGCCGCTACCGCGACATCGACTTCCTGCTGATCGACGACATCCAGTTCCTGGAGCGCGCCGAGCGCACCCAGGAGGAGTTCTTCCACACCTTCAACACGCTGCACAACGCCAGCAAGCAGATCGTCATCACCTCCGACCGCGCGCCGAAGAAGCTGACGACGCTGGAGGACCGGCTGCGCACCCGCTTCGAGTGGGGCCTGATCACCGACGTCCAGGCGCCCGACCTCGAGACCCGCATCGCCATCCTGCGCAAGAAGGCCTGGGGCGAGCGGCTGCAGGTGCCCGACGCCGTGCTCGAGTTCATCGCCAGCAAGGTGCAGACCAACATCCGCGAGCTCGAGGGCGCGCTGATCCGCGTCACCGCCTTCGCCTCGCTGAACAAGCAGCAGGTCGACCTGCCCCTGGCCGAGCTGGTGCTCAAGGACCTGATCAGCGACGAGCAGGGCCCGCAGATCACCGCGGCGATCATCATGGCCGCCACCGCCGAGTACTTCTCCGTGACGATGGAGGAGCTGCAGGGCTCCAACCGCAGCCGCACGCTGGTCAACGCCCGGCAGATCGCGATGTACCTGTGCCGCGAGCTGACCGAGCTGTCCCTGCCGCGCATCGGTGCCTCGTTCGGCGGCAAGGACCACACCACGGTCATGCACGCCGTCAAGAAGATCACCAACCTGATGAGCGAGCGCCGGGCCACCTACACCCAGGTCACCGAGCTCACCGCACGCATCAAGAGCCGCGCGAGGCAGTGACGTCTGTCGTCCTCCGGACGACACCGCGGCCACGAGCCGTCCCGACCTGCGCTGAGCGGGACCGTCCAGCTCGCCCGTCCGGGGATCCAGCCGTGCGGAGGGACGTCCAGCCGCATGGTGGCGCGGCTGGACGTCGGCCTACGCGGCTGGACGGTCGCCGGCGGGGTTCGTCGTCTGCTGGTCACCCGCTCGTCGGGCAGTCGTCACGCCCAGGTCGACATGTCGCTGTCCACAGTTGTGTGGAACGCCGTGGACAGAGAAATCCCAGGTACGAAGCGTCGGACCACGGTCGTCGACGGGCTCCCGCGTCGACACATCGAGAAGTTGTCCCCAGACATGTGCACAGCCTGGGGAGATCCATGACGGAACCGGTCCGCGACGTCCACCGGCCCCCGCGCGCCGGATCGCACGAGACGGCGTCCACACCGGCCGACGCGCCGCTGACCTGCACCGATGCCGCCGGACGCCGTCCAGGGCCGCGCCGGGCGAGCGACGGCCGCGGACGGGTTCCCTCCCGGATGCACAGGGGATGGGGACGAACAGGGGGCAACCAGGGGAGTGCAGGTGGACGGGGAGCGGTCGCTGTGCACGGCGGTCGAGTTGTCCACGTGTCGACAACAGGTCGACGGTCACCGCCCACACCGGGCCAACAGGGTCACTGGCGCGCTGACCTGCGGAAAGGGGCCCGATCCCCAGCTTCCACACGTGTGATGACGAAGATGAGGTACTTCTACCCAAATTTTCTTGAACCACATTCTGGGTGGGGACGCTCCGCTGGGCAGGCCCCGCAGAGCCTCGACAGCACCAGCAGGACCGGTCGGGAGAGCACTCATCGAGGGACAGGGTTTCCCCCCGAGGGTCCCCAGCAGGCACCATGAGCACCGCACCGGGGCAGGAGGCCTGCCTCGCCCCCCGATGCACCGTGGACGCAGAAGAGATCGGGTGGATGGACAGATGAAGTTCCGGGTGGCACGAGAGGTGCTCGCCGACACCGTCGCGTGGACGGCGCGCAGCCTGCCGCCGCGCCCCTCGGTGCCCGTCCTCGCCGGCATCCTGCTGGAGGTCGACGGCAACCAGCTGTCCGTGTCGGGCTTCGACTACGAGGTCTCCGCCCGTGCGGAGGCCGACGTCCAGGCCACCGAGAACGGCCGCGTCCTGGTGCCCGGCCGGCTCCTCGCCGAGATCACCCGCGCCCTGCCGCCGCACCCGGTGGACATCACCGCCGACGGGCCGCGGCTGGCCATCACCTGCGGCAACGCCCGGTTCAGCCTGCCGACCCTGCCGGTGGAGGACTACCCGTCCCTGCCGTCGATGCCGTCGTCGGCCGGTGTGGTCGACAGCGACGTCTTCGCCGAGGCCGTGAGCCAGGTGGCCGTGGCCGCCGGCCGGGACGACACGCTGCCCATGCTCACCGGCGTCCGGCTGGAGATCGAGGGCGACCAGATCACCCTCGCCGCCACCGACCGCTACCGGCTGGCCGTGCGCGAATTCGCCTGGCGCCCCGACACCTCCGGGCTGTCCGCCGCCGTCCTCGTTCCCGCCCGCACCCTGGCCGACGCCGCCAAGACGCTGACCAGCGGACCGGAGATCACCGTGTCGCTGTCCTCGGGGAGCTCCGGCGAGGGCATCCTCGGCCTCTCCGGCAAGGACCGGCAGACCACGACCCGGCTGCTCGACGCCGAGTTCGTGAAGTACCGCGCGATCATGCCGAACGAGTCCGCCTCCAGCGCCACGCTGCCGGTCGGCCTGTTCACCGATGCGGCCAAGCGGGTCGCCCTGGTCGCCGAGCGCGGCACGCCGCTGCGCTGCGAGTTCACCCCCGGCCAGGTCACCCTGCGCGCCGGCGGCACCGACGACGAGGGCCAGGCCGAGGAGCGCTGCGACGTCGACTTCGACGGCGAGCCGCTGACCATCGGCTTCAACCCGACGTTCCTGCTCGACGGGCTGGCCGCCGTGCACACGTCGCGGGCGCGGATGGACTTCACCAGCCCGCTCAAGCCGGCGGTCCTCTCGGGTGTCGAGGAGCCGGCCGAGGGCGACGACGCCCCGGCGCCCCGCCCGGGCAGCTACCGGTACCTGATCATGCCGGTGCGCCTCCCGGGCTGACGGAGGACCTCGCTGCAGCGAGGCCGTCCGCCGGGCACGATGAGCAGGACAACCGTGATCTGCGATCGAGGGGACATCCGCCGTGCAGCTGGGGCTGATCGGGCTGGGGAAGATGGGCGGCAACATGGCCGAGCGGATCCGCCGCGCCGGTCACGAGGTCGTGGGCTACGACCGCGCGCCCGGCAAGCGGGACGTCGACAGCCTGCCGGCGCTGGTGGAGGCGCTCGCCGCCCCCCGCGTGGTGTGGGTCATGGTGCCCTCGGGTGAGCCGACCCGGGAGACGGTGAAGGAGCTCGCCGGGCTGCTCGAGCCGGGCGACGTGATCGTCGACGGCGGCAACTCGAAGTACACCGACGACCAGGTGCACGACGTGCTGTGCCGCGAGAAGGGCATCGGCTACGTCGACGCCGGCGTCTCCGGCGGGGTCTGGGGCCTGGAGAACGGCTACGCCCTGATGGTGGGCGGCAGCGTCGAGGACGTCGCCAAGGTCCAGCCGATCTTCGACGCCCTCAAGCCGCCGTCGCCCGAGGACGCCTCCGGCCAGGCGATGCCGGGCGCGGGCTTCGTGCACGCCGGCCCCGTGGGCGCCGGCCACTTCAGCAAGATGGTCCACAACGGCATCGAGTACGCGATGATGCAGGCCTACGGCGAGGGCTACGAGCTGCTCGCGGCGGTCGACCTGATCGAGGACGTGCCCGGTGTCGTCCGGTCGTGGACCCAGGGCACGGTCATCCGCTCCTGGCTGCTCGACCTGCTGGTCCGGGCCCTGGACGAGGACCCGGCGCTGGAGCGCGTGCGCGGCTACGCCGAGGACTCCGGCGAGGGCCGCTGGACCGTCGAGCAGGCGATCGAGAACGCCGTCCCGATGCCGACGATCGCGGCCTCGCTGTTCGCCCGCTTCTCCTCCCGCCAGGAGGACTCGCCGACCATGAAGGCGGTCGCGGCGCTCCGCAACCAGTTCGGTGGGCACGCCGTCCGGGCGGTCGAGCAGTCCGAGGCCGAGCGCCCGGCATGACCCTCCCCCCTCGTCCCCCCTCGAGGGCAGAAATGGCCATTTCTGCCCTCGAGGTGCGCTGAGTCGAGGTGTACGTCCGGCACCTGCAGCTCGGCTCCTTCCGCAGCTGGGAGCACGTGGACCTGCCCCTGTCCCCGGGCCCGACGGTCTTCGTCGGCCGCAACGGCGAGGGCAAGACCAACCTGGTCGAGGCCGTCGGCTACCTGGCGACGATGAGCAGCCACCGGGTCTCGGCCGATGCGCCGCTGGTGCGGCACGGCGCCGCCCAGGCGGTGGTCCGCGCCGCGCTCCGGCGCGGCGACCGGGAGCTGCTGGTCGAGATCGAGATCAATCCCGGCCGCGCCAACCGGGTGCGGGTCAACCGGGCGCCGATGCAGCGCCCGCGCGACTGGCTCGGCATGGTGCGGACGGTGCTGTTCGCCCCCGAGGACCTCGCGCTGGTCCGCGGCGACCCGACCGAGCGCCGGCGGTTCCTGGACGAGCTGCTGGTCACCCGCACGCCCCGGCTGGCCGGCGTGCGCGCCGACTACGACCGGGTGCTCAAGCAGCGCAACGCGCTGCTCAAGACCGCGCGCCTGGCCCGGGGCAAGGCCATCGAGACCCTGGACGTCTGGGACGGGCACCTCACCGACCTCGGCGGCCAGCTCCTGTCCGCGCGTCTGGGGCTGATCGCCGACCTCGCCCCGCAGCTGACCGAGGCGTACGCGCGGGTGGCCGGGGACGGCGGGCTCGCCGCGGGCCTGGGCTACTCCTCGACCACCCCGCTGGCCGGGGACGGCGCGGCGCTGACGCCCGACGGCACGCTGCCGACGGCGGCGGAGCTGACCGAGGCGATGCGCGAGCGGGTGGCCGAGCGGCGGGGGGACGAGCTCGATCGCGGGATGACGCTCGTCGGCCCGCACCGCGACGACCTCGTCATCCACCTGGGCCCGGCGCCGGCGAAGGGCTTCGCCAGCCACGGGGAGTCCTGGTCCCTGGCGCTGGGGCTGAAGCTGGCGACGTTCGCCCTGCTGCGTGCCGAGGGCGAGGACCCGATCCTGATCCTGGACGACGTCTTCGCGACGCTGGACGCCGAGCGGCGCGCGGCGCTGGCGGAGGTGGCACGCTCGGCCGAGCAGACGCTGATCACCGCGGCGGTCCTCGAGGACGTGCCGCCGGAGCTGCGCGGGGGCCGGGTCGAGGTGGGCGGCGGCACCGCACGCGTGCTGGAGCCCGGGGAGGTGGGCACGTGACCGAGGAGCGACCGGCCCGCCCGAGCGACATCGCCCGCGCCGCGCTGGAGGCTG
>JBEPZM010000157.1:0-8092 GCA_041640835.1 Blastococcus sp. | reverse complement strand
CCCGCCGCCGGCTCCGGCCGGGTCAGCGCCCAGGCGGTCGGGGCGCCGACGGCCAGGGCGAGGCCCAGGACGGCGGAGGCGGCGGCGGGTCGCACGGAACTGCTCCGGTCAGCCGCGGTTGCGGGCGACGCGGAGGGCACCGGCGCCGGCGACGGCCAGGCCGGCGACGGAGAAGGCCGCGACCATCGGCAGCGTGGAGCTGTCGTCGGCCAGGCCGGCCGAGCCACCGGGGACGCCGGCGGGCATCGAGTGCATGCCGCTGATCGTCTGGACGGCGAGGTCGTAGCCGGCCTCACCGTTGCCCCAGGCGTAGACGATGGTCGAGGTGCCCTCGGCCAGGGTCAGGTCGGCCGGGCCGATGGCGACGGTGTCGGTGCCCGCGAGGGTGACGTCGGCGGTGATCGTGCTGGCGGGCACGGTCAGCGTCGCCTCCTTGGGGTTGGTCAGCCCCTGGACGACCGCGGTGCCACCGGCGCGAACGTCGACGGCGGGAGCCGCGGCGGTGTGCCGGACCGTGACGCGGGCCTGGCCGGCCGGGACGGCGGAGGTGTCGTTGACGAACGGCGTCAGCGTCGGGGTGCCGTCCTCCTTGAGGTGCGCCACCACGGTGGCGTTCGCGCCTGCCGGGACGGTGACGTCGTCGGCCTTCAGCAGCGGCGCGCCGGAGCCGTCGGCGGCGTCGGCCGGGAAGATCGCCAGGTCGTAGGCGCCCGCGGGGAGCGTCAGCGCGTCGGTGAGGGTGCCCGGCTGGAAGTCGTCGATCAGCCGCTCGCCGTTGGCGTAGACGTCGACCGGCGTGTTCGGGATGCCGTGCAGGACCGAGACGGTGGCGGTGTCGGCCGCGGTCGCCGGGGTGGCGACGAGGACCAGACCGCCGACGACGGCAGCCGCGCCGGCGGCGCTGCCGAGGGTGCGCAGGGTGCTCATGGATCGTCCTTCCAGAGGGTGGTGGTGCCTGTCATCCCCTCTTCCTGGGCGCCTCCGGGAACGGATGCAGTGGAGAGCCGAACATCTTCCGTTCGCCCCATCGGGTGCAGGATGGGCCCGTGACGACGCGCGACCGGGACGCCGAGGGCAGAGCCCGGAACGCCCGCCCCCGGGACGCGCTCGGCCGGCCCCTGCCGCACGACGCGGTCGGTGAGCCCCGCGCGCCGGAGGGGATCGTCCGCGAGCCGCTGGTCGCGCTGGCCGAGGCGCAGGAGCTGCTGGACGCGGGCCGCCCGTTCCACGCGCACGAGGTGCTCGAGGACGCGTGGAAGTCCTCGGTGCCGGAGGAGCGGCAGCTGTGGCGCGGCCTGGCCCAGCTCGCCGTCGGGCTGACGCACGCAGCCCGCGGCAACGCCCGGGGCGCGGTCACGCTGCTGGAGCGGGGCGTCGGCAACGTCGTCCCCTATGCGGGGGAACCGCCGCACGGGATCGACGTCGAGGGCCTGGTC
This sequence comes from Blastococcus sp., assembly GCA_041640835.1. Taxonomy (GTDB): domain Bacteria; phylum Actinomycetota; class Actinomycetes; order Mycobacteriales; family Geodermatophilaceae; genus Blastococcus. The sequence continues at coordinate 6,656 of JBEPZM010000157.1, read as the reverse complement.
GGGTGGGGGCGGGCGCTGGCGGCCGACGCGGCGGCCGGTCGGACCCTCGACACCACGGCGCCGGCCCTGCGCCGGAGCGCCTGACTCAGCGCGCGCGGACGGCGGCGTAGCGGTCGAGCGCGACCTGGCGCTCGTGCGCGTGGTCGACGACCGGCTCGGGATAGCCGGCCGGGATGCCGCCGGGCGCCGTCCACGGCTCGTGCACGTGCTTCGGGTCCAGCTCGCGCAGCTCCGGCACCCACCGCTTCACGTAGCCGCCGTCGGGGTCGAACTTCTTGCCCTGGGTGATCGGGTTGAAGACCCGGTAGTACGGCGAGGCGTCGGTGCCCGTGCCCGCGACCCACTGCCAGCCGTGCTGATTGCTGGCCAGGTCGCCGTCGACCAGGTGCTGCATGAACCACCGGGCGCCGCGGGTCCACTCCTGGTGCAGGTCCTTGACCAGGAACGAGGCCACGATCATCCGCACCCGGTTGTGCACGTAGGCCTCGCCGAGCAGCTGGCGCATACCGGCGTCGACGATCGGGAAGCCGGTGCGGCCGGTCTGCCAGGCGCGCACGAGCGCCTCGGCCTCGGGCCCGCTGTCGTAGCCCATCCCCTGCAGCTCCGGCTTGAGGTACTCGCGCGCCGACTCCGGGCGGTGCCACAGCACGTCGGCGTAGAAGTCCCGCCAGGCGAGCTCGTCGGTGTAGCGGCGGGCCGACTCGCCCTCCTCGCCGGCGAGGTCCGCGACCAGCGTGCGCGGGTGGATGCAGCCGTACTTCAGGTACGCCGACATGCGGCTCGTCCCGGCTGTGCCGGGCAGGTTGCGGCCCTCGGCGTAGCCGGTCAGCCGCTCGTCGCGGAACCGCGCCCACGCCTCCAGGGCGGCTCGCTCGCCGGCCGGCGGCAGGTCGGCGGCGACCTCGGGCGCCGGCGGTGGGGCGTCCGACCGGACGCCGGTGCGCCAGCGGACGGTGTCGGGTGATCCGGCCGGCGCGCGCCAGCCGTGCTCGCGCCAGGCCCGGGCGAAGGGCGAGAAGACCTGGAAGGGGGTGCCGCTGCGGGTGGTGACCCGGCCGGGGGTGACCAGGTAGGGGGAGCCGGTGCGCACCAGGGGGACGTCGTCCAGCGCGCGCTCGACCGCCGCGTCGCGCCGCCGGCCGTAGGGCCCGGTGTCGGCGCTGACGTGCACGGTGGTCGCCCCGACCTCGTCAGCGAGCTGCGGCAGCACCCGGGCGGGGTCGCCGGAACGCAGGACCAGCGCGCCGTCGAGGTCGGCGTCCAGCGCGGCCAGGCTGTCGAGCAGGAAGCGGCGGCGCGGTTCGCCGGAGGGGCCGTAGAGCCGGTCGTCGAAGACGAAGACGGGCAGCACGTCCCCGTCGGGGCCGGCAGCGTCGCGGGCGGCCAGCAGCGCGGGGTGGTCGCCCAGGCGGAGGTCGCGCCGGAACCAGAGCAGCGTCGTCGGCACCGGCCGAGCGTAGGAACGAACGCCGCCGCCCGCCCCCCGACGGACTTCCTGCACCGGAAGTCCGGGACTTCCTGCACCGAAAGTCCCCTGATCGGGGACGGCGCAGCGCGCGGAACCGCGCGATCATGGACGGATGCCGGAACTGCCCGAGGTGGAGGCGCTGGCCGCCTTCCTGCGCGCCGACGCGGTGGGGCGCGTGCTCACCCGCGCCGATCTCGCCGCCGTCCAGGCGATCAAGACCTTCGACCCGCCGCTGGCCGCGCTCGGGGGCCTGGAGATCACCGGCGCCGGCCGGCACGGGAAGTTCCTCGACCTCGACGTCTCCGGCCTGCACCTCGTCGTCCACCTGGCCCGCGCCGGCTGGCTGCACTGGCGGGAGAACCTGCCGACCGCCCCGCCCAAGCCGGGCAAGGGGCCGCTCGCGCTGCGCGTGCACCTCGATGACGGCAACGGCTTCGACCTCACCGAGCAGGGCACCCGCAAGGGCCTGGCGATCTACGTCGTCCGCTCGCCGGCCGAGGTGCCGGGCATCGCCCGCCTCGGCCCGGACGCCCTCGAGGTGGACCTGGAGGCGTTCGCCGCGCTGATGAAGAGCCGCTCGGGCCAGCTCAAGGGCGCGCTCACCGACCAGACGCTGATGGCCGGCATCGGCAACGCCTACTCCGACGAGATCCTGCACGCGGCGCGGCTCTCGCCGTTCAAGGGCGCCGACAAGCTCAAGGACGACGAACTGGTCCGTCTCTTCGAGGCCGTCCGCGGCACGCTGACCGACGCGCTCGAGCGCCAGGTGGGTCAGCGTGCGGCGACGATGAAGGGCGAGAAGCGCTCCGGCCTGCAGGTGCACGCCCGCACCGGCCTGCCGTGCCCGGTCTGCGGCGACACGGTGCGCGAGGTCAGCTTCGCCGACACCTCGCTGCAGTACTGCCCGACCTGCCAGACCGGCGGCAAGCCGCTCGCCGACCGGCGGATGTCCAAGCTGCTGCGCTAGTCGAGGATCGCCTTCGTGACCGCGACCTGCTCGGTCAGCACGCCGCCGATCACCGACTGGGTCTCGTTGATGCTCTCCACGACAGTGCTGATCGCGGCCAGCGCGGCCACGACCCGGTCGACCTGACCCTGGATCGCCGACACCTTGGCGTCGACGTCCGTGGTGGCCCGGGCGGTCTCCGCGGCGAGCTCCTTGACCTCGTTGGCGACGACGGCGAAGCCGCGGCCGGCCTCTCCGGCGCGGGCGGCCTCGATGGTCGCGTTGAGCGCCAGCAGGTTGGTCTGGTCGGCGATGCCACGGATGGTCTTGACGACCTTTCCGATGTCGGCGCTCGACGCGCCCAGCCCCGCGACCTCGTCGTTGGCCTGGTCGGTCAGCCGCCGGCCGTCGCTCGCGACGCTGCTGGCGGACAGCACGTTGCGCTCCACCTCGGTGATGGACTCGAGGAGCTCCCGGCCGGCGCGCTCGAGGCGCTCTGCGGCCTCGATCCGCTCGAGCGCCTGCCCCAGCAGGAACGCCGCGCTCCGGAGGGCGTCCTGCCGGCCGGGGGCCAGGACCAGCGTGCGGGTGGCGAAGAAGTCCATCGTGCCCACCACCTGGCCACCGACCAGGATGGGCAGGCAGACGCCGGACTTCACACCCGCCCGCCGCGCGGCGGGGGCGCGGACGCAGTCGGTCATCTCGGCCAGGTCCTCGACGAAGACCAGGTCGCGGGCCCGCCAGGCCCGGCCGGACAGGCCCACGCCCTCCCGGAACGACGCGGCGAGCGTGACCTCGCGGAACTCGTCCCCCGCGGTGCCGGACTCGGTGACGAAGTGCAGCGCGCGGTCCGCGGTGTCGATCGCCCAGTAGGAGCCGTACGCCCAGTCGAAGCCGTGCCGGATGGTGTCCAGCGCGCGGGACATCGCCTGCTCGCGCGAGGTGGCCGAGGTGATCTCGCGGAGCAGCTCGCTGACGGCGTGCGTGTCCTCCGCCGACTTCGCCTGCCGGGCGTCGCCCTCGACCCGCGCGATCGCCTGGGAGACGAGCTTTCCGATGGCCCGCAAGGCGTCGAGCCGCTGCGGCGAGGGGGTCAGGGTCTCGGTGCTGAAGAAGTCCATGGTGCCGGTCACCGCGCCGTCCTCGAGGAGGGGGAAGCAGATCCCGCTGCGGACGCCGGCGCGCTGGGCGGCCGGTGCGCGCACGCAGTCGCCCAGCTGTCCGAGGTCGGCCACGAACACCAGGTCGCGGGTGCGCCAGGCGCGCCCGGCGAGGCCGACGCCTTCCGGGAACGACGCGGCCAGGGTGACCTGCCGGAACTCCTCTCCGGCATCGCCGGAGTCCTGGGCGAAGCGCAGCGCGCGGTCGGCCGGGTCGACGCGCCAGTGGGAGGCGTACGCCCAGCCGAATCGCTCGCGGACGAGCGCGAGCGCACGGGAGACGACGTCGGCGGTCGTCGACGCGCCGGCGAGCGCCTCGACCACGGCGATCACCGCGGCCACGTCGGCCGAGGCCTCCGCGAGGGCGTCGTCGTGTCCTGGGGCGTTCGCCCGGCGTCCGAACTGCAGCATGTCTCGACTCCTCGGGTCTGACGGACGTGGTGTCCATCGGCCCGCTGGTGTGGAGCCTGAGCACAGACTGGCGCGACTACACCCGTATTGGTTGTGCGCCACGCAATGTCCGGACCACAATCAACTTTAAACTCTCAAGTTGTGTGATCTGGGCCGCTGACCAGCGTCAGCTGCCGGGCAGCAGCGCGGTCAGCCGGGTCAGCGTCCGGGCCAGCACGGACGTGCCGACACCTGCGGTCGCGCTCGGGTTCGCGGCATCGGCCGCCGAGCCGACCGCCGTCCACCAGTCGCGCAGCGGCGGCGGGGCCAGCACGTCGACCCGCTCCCCGGGCCTGGGGACGACGACGGTGATCCCCCGCGGCCGGGCGGCGGCCAGCAGCCGCTGCACCGGCTCCGCCCAGCGGTGGAACGCCAGGTTGAAGGTGGCCCAGTGGATCGGCAGCAGGACGGCGCCGCCGAGGTCGCCGTGCGCGCGGACGGCTTCCTCGGGGTCCATGTGGATCGCGTGCCAGGCGTCGTTGTAGGCGCCGACCGGCAGCAGCGTGAGGTCGAACGGGCCGAGCCGGGCGCCGATGGCGGCGAACGCGGGCGTGTACCCGGTGTCGCCGCCGAAGTAGACGCGGTGCCGCGGGCCGGTGATCGCCCAGGAGGCCCACAGGGTGGTGTTGCGGTGGAAGTACCGGCCGGAGAAGTGCCGCGCCTCGGTGCAGGTCAGGGTCAGCCCGGCCACCTCGTGCGTGCCGTCCCAGTCCAGCTCGACGATGCGCTCCTCGGGCACGTGCCACTTGCGCAGGTGCTCGCCGATGCCCAGGGGGACGACGAACGGCGCGGTCTGGGTGGCCAGCAGCGCCCGCACCGTCGGCAGGTCGAGGTGGTCGTAGTGGTCGTGCGAGATGAGGACGGCGTCGACCGGGGGGAGGTCCTCGATCGGCATCGGCGGCTCGTGCAGCCGGGTCGGCCCGAACACCGGCGACGGCGAGACGCGGTACCCCCACACCGGGTCGACCAGCACCCGTCGGCCGTCGACCTCCAGCAGCGCGCTGGCGTGCCCGAACCAGGTGACCGCGAGCTCGGCGGCCTCGGCGGGCAGCTCCGCCCGGACCAGCGGGATCGGCCCGCCCGGCAGCCCGACGTGCCGCTCCTCGTGCCACTGCCGCAGCAGGCCGTCGCGGGTGTTGGCCGGGGCGAGCGCGGGGGTGGGCAGCGTGTTGGAGAACGTGCCGTCGGAGAAGTGCGGCGACCCGGCGACGACCGGCCGCAGTCGGCGGCGGTGCGCGCCGAGCGCCGTCGGCAGTCCCCAGGCGGCGGCGGTCAGCCACCCCACCGGCCCGGCGAGGACGGCGGCGGTGACGGCGGCGCGGCGGCGGAGGGATGGCACGTCCCCGAGTGTCCCAGCCGCGGGGACGCCGCCGAAGGTTTCCCGTGGAACGTCACACGTCCCCCAGGGGCAGAAATGGCCATTTCTGCCCCTGGGGGAGGTGATCAGGCGGCGATCGCGGCCACCGGGGACGTGCGGGCGGCCCGGCGGGCGGGCAGCACGGAGGCGAGCAGCCCCGCCAGCGTGGCGACGACGACGATCGCGCCGACCTGCAGCCACGGGACGTCGAGCACGATGTCGCCCACCTCGCCGAGCACCGACGCCGCCCCGATCAGGCCGTAGGACCCACCCACGACGACCCCCAGCGCCGAGGCGACCCCGGCGACCAGCACCGCCTCCCAGGCGAGCAGCCCGCGCAGCTGCCCCCGGGTGAGGCCGAGCGCCCGCAGCAGGCCGTTCTCCTGCCGCCGCTCCACCACCGACAGGGCGAGGGTGTTGCCGACCCCGATCAGCGCGATGACGACGGCCACGGCGAGCAGCCCGGTGACGACCAGCAGCAGGACGTCGAGGATCTCGTCCAGCTCGATGCGCATCGTGACCAGCCCGGTCACCTGCGCGTCCGGGGCGGCCTCCCCGACGAGGTCGGTCACGTCGTCGACCCCCGCCACCTGGGCGTCCGGTTCGGTCTCGGAGAGCAGCACCCACACCTCGGCGAGCCCGGGGTCGGCGGCGAGGGTGCGCAGGTCCCCGGCGTCGAGCAGCGGGGCCTGGTCCGCGTCGGTGATCAGGACGCGGAGGGGCAGCGAGCGGCCCTCGCCGGACAGCGTGAGGGTGTCGCCGTCCTTGACCGAGTAGGCCTCCCCGGCCCACTCCGACAGCACGACCTCGCCGGGCCGGGGCAGCAGCGTCTCGTCGGTCGAGCGCAGCACGGCGCCCGCCGCTCCCGCGTCCACGCCGTGCGCGTAGAAGGGATCGCCGACGGGGTCGACGAGGTCGGCGCCGCTCACCGGCGCGGTCCGGGTGACCCCTTCCAGCTCGTCGATCGAGCCGGGCAGCGAGGTGGGCAGGTCGTCCGAGAAGCTCTGGATCACGACGTCGGTGGGGAACTCCGCGTCCAGGCCCGCGGTCGCCGTCGCCCGCGTGGAGGCGGCGCCGACGACGAACGCGCTGGTGAGCGTGACGCCGATGAGCAGGGCGGTGGCGGTGGCCGCCGTTCGCCGGGGGTTGCGGGTGGCGTTGCCGGCCGCGAGCCGCGCGGGCACCCCACCGAGGCGGCCGGCCAGCCGTCCGGCGGCCGCGACGACCGGCGGGACGGCCCGCTGGGCCAGCAGCACGATGCCGAGGAAGCTGAAC
>JBEPZM010000156.1:0-8115 GCA_041640835.1 Blastococcus sp. | reverse complement strand
CAGCACGGGGACGGCGCCCTCCCGGGCGGCCAGCTCGGCGGCGAGGTCGGGCACCGCGGCAACGGCGGCACGGGTGCGGGCCGCGCTGAACCGGACGCCGCCGGTCGTGGAGAGGAGAACCGGTTCCTCGGTCACCGCCAGCACCGCGGCGAAGCCGACGCCGAACCGGCCGACGGTGCCCGCGTCGTCGCGCTTGGCCGAGGCCCGCAGCGTCGCCAGGCCCTCGACCCCCGCGGCGTCCAGCGGGGCACCGGTGTTCGCCGCGCGGAGCTCCGGGACGGTTCCTCCGGTGAGCGTCAGGCGCAGCCGGCCCGGCTCCCCCGCCCGCGCGGCGGCGTCCGCGGCGTTCTGGGCGAGCTCGACCAGCAGCCGGTCGCGGTACCCGCCCCGGACCAGGTCCTCTTCGGCGTTCGCGTCCTCGCGGAAGCGGGCCGGGGAGTCGGTCCAGGCGGCCAGCACCCGGCGGCGCAGCTCCGCGGTCCCGAACGGGTCGGCGACCGGCGGGCTCCCCATGGGCGAGACCTTAGGGTCGGGTGCGACTCCTCCGGGTGAGTCCGGGGTTGACGATCACGGGGACGGGGCAGGGGGCCTGCGACGGCCGATGTCCCGGTCGCTCCGAGCTCGGAAGGCGGTGCCGGTGGCCCTCTGGGAGTTCGCGCGCCTTCCGCACGGGTTCACCGAGCTGTGGTGCCAGGAGCTGAGCTCCCTCGACCAGCTGGCCCGGCTCCGGTCGCGGCTGCGCGCCACCATGACCGGCAGCGCCACCGTCGAGCGGCCGGAGCAGGACCACTGGTCCGAGCGGCTGGTGCTCATCGCCGACGAGCTGGCCTCCAACGCCCTGCGGCACGGTGGCGCACCGGTGGCCGCCGCGATCAGCCACGCCGGCGACGAGTGGCTGGTCGCCGTGAGCGACGCCTCGCCCGACATCCCGCCGACCCCCGCCCAGGGCCGTGACCCCGGCAAGGGCGGCTTCGGCCTGTACCTCGTCGCCGACCTCTCGGTGCGGCACGGCTGGACCACGATCGGCCGCGGACAGAAGACGGCGTGGGCCGTCGTCGCCGCGGTCTGACGCTCGACCGGGCCGGAGGGCGAACCCGTCGGTAACCTGCGTCCCATGTCGCTCGCCGAAGAGATGGACGCGGTCACCGGTACCACTGCCGGGAGCGTCGACCGTCACGCCACGTCCCGCACGTTCGAGTCCACCGACCCGGCCACGGGTGCGGTCGTCGGGGTCTTCCCGATCCACGACGAGGACGCCGTCACCGAGACGGTGGCGCAGGCCCGCGCCGCGGCCGAGCTCTGGGCGGGCCTCGGCTTCGACGGGCGCAAGCAGCGGCTGAACGCCTTCCGCGGGTACGTCGCCCGCCGGCTGCACGAGCTCGCCGACCTGGTGCACCGCGAGAACGGCAAGCCGCACGCCGACGCGATCCTCGAGATCAGCCTGGCCATCGACCACCTCGCCTGGGCCGCCGGGCACGCCCGCAAGGCGCTCGGCCAGCGGCGGGTGAAGTCCGGGATGCTCGCGGCCAACCACGCCGCGTACCTGGAGTACCAGCCGCTCGGCGTCGTCGGGGTCATCGGCCCGTGGAACTACCCGGTGTTCACGCCCATGGGCTCCATCGCCTACGCCCTGGCCGCCGGCAACGCCGTCGTCTTCAAGCCCTCGGAGTACACCCCGGCCATCGGCGCCTGGCTGGCCGCCGCCTGGCGGGCCGCCGTCCCGGACGCCGCCGACGTCGTCCAGGTAGTCACCGGCTTCGGCGAGACCGGCAACGCGCTGTGCCGCGCCGGCGTCGGCAAGATCGCCTTCACCGGCTCGGCGCCGACCGGCAAGAAGGTCATGGCCGCCTGCGCCGACACCCTCACCCCGGTGCTCATGGAGCTCGGCGGCAAGGACGCGATGATCGTCGACGACGACGCCGACGTGGTGGCCGCGGCCGACGCCGCCGTCTGGGGCGCGATGAGCAACGGCGGGCAGACCTGCATCGGGGTCGAGCGCGTGTACGTGACCGAGGCCGTCTACGACCGGTTCGTCGCCGAGGTGACCACCCAGGTGCGCGAGCTCCGGCCGGGTTCGGACGACGAGGCCACCTACGGCCCGATGACGATGCCCTCGCAGATCGACATCGTGAACCGGCACGTGCAGGACGCCGCCTCCGCCGGTGCGCGCGTGATCACCGGCGAGGCTGCCCTGTCCGGCCAGGGCTACGTCGCCCCGACCGTGCTGCTCGACGTGCCGGAGGAGTCCGCGGCGATCCGCGAGGAGACCTTCGGCCCGACGCTCACCATCACCAAGGTGCGCGACGCCGAGGAGGCACTGCGGCTGACCAACGACACGACGTACGGCCTGGCCGGCTCGATCTTCTCCGGCTCCAAGGCCAAGGCGATGGACCTCGCCCGCCGGATGCGCAGCGGCATGACCTCGATCAACTCGGTGCTGACCTTCGCCTCGGTGCCGGCGCTGCCCTTCGGTGGCGTCGGGGACTCCGGCTTCGGCCGGATCCACGGCGAGGACGGGCTCAAGGAGTTCACCCGCTCGAAGTCGATCACCCGGCAGCGGATCGCGCTCCCGGTCAACGTCATGAGCTTCCGCCGGCCGGCCAACACCACCGACCAGCTGGCCCGCGTCGTCGGCATGCTGCACGGCCGGCACCGGTGAGCCGGGTTCCCCAGGGCAGTAATGGCCATTTCCGCCCTTCGGCGGAGTACGACGTCGTCGTCGTCGGGGCCGGCTCTGCCGGGTCGGCCCTGGCGGGACGGCTGAGCGAGGACCCGTCGCTGCGGGTGCTGTTGCTGGAGGCGGGCGGCTCGGACCGCGTGCTGGAGGTCCAGATCCCGGCGGCGCTGTACAAGGTCTGGCGCACCCGGCGGGACTGGAACTACACGACCGAGGAGCAGCCCGGGCTCGACGGCCGGAAGCTGTTCTGGCCGCGCGGCAAGGTGCTGGGCGGCTCGTCGTCGATCAACGCGATGATCTACATCCGCGGGGCGCGCGCCGACTACGACGAGTGGGCGCGGCTCACCGGGGACGACGGCTGGTCCTACGACTCCGTGCTGCCGCTGTTCCGCCGCATGGAGGACAACGCCCGCGGCGCCGACGAGTGGCACGGCGTGGGCGGCCCGCTGCGGGTCGAGGACCTGCGCTCCCCGCACGTGTGGACGAAGGCGGTCGTCGAGTCGGCGGTCGCGACCGGCTACCCGCGCAACGACGACTTCAACGGCGCCACGCAGGAGGGCGTCGGGCAGTACCAGGTCACCCAGAAGCGGGGACGGCGCTGGTCGGCCGCCGACGCCTACCTGCATCCGGTGCTGGACCGGCCCAACCTCACCGTGCTCACCGGCGCCCTGACGACGCGGGTGCTGGTCGAGGGCGGGCGCGCGACCGGCGTCGAGTACCGCTGGAACGGCTCGCTGCACACCGCCCGGGCGAGCGCCGAGGTCGTGCTCTCCGGCGGCGCGGTGAACTCCCCGCAGCTGCTGATGCTCTCGGGCATCGGTCCGGCCGACCACCTGCGCGAGGTCGGCGTCGACGTCGTGCACGACCTGCCCGGTGTGGGCGCCGGTCTGCAGGACCACCCGCTGGTGCCGGTGGTCTGGGACGTGCGCTCGGGCGAGTCGCTGTTCCGGGCGGAGTCGCCGGCGGGCTACGCGAAGTGGTTCGGCGCCCGCCGCGGTTCGCTGACCTCGAACCTGGCCGAGGCGGGGCTGTTCACCCGGTCCCGGCCGGACCTGGCCGAGCCCGACCTGCAGTTCCACTTCCTGCCGGTGAAGTTCTGGAAGCAGGCCGAGGTCGACCCGGACGTCGACGCCTTCACCTCCGCGGTCGTGCTGGTGGACGTGCACTCGCGCGGCTCGGTGCGGCTGCGCTCGACCGATCCGACGTGGGCGCCGTCCATCGACGCCGGCTACCTGACCGACGAGCGCGACCTCGACGCGCTGGTGTGCGGCGTGGAGAAGGCCCGCGAGATCGCCTCGGTCGGGCCGCTGGCGTCGTACCTGGGCGACGAGTGGTCGCCAGGCGCGGCGGTCACCGGCCGCGACGCGCTGCGGGCGAAGGTGCGGGAGACCCTCGAGTCGCTGTACCACCCGGTGTCGTCGTGCCGGATGGGCACCGACGACGCCGCGGTGGTCGACTCCACGCTGCGGGTGCACGGCATCGAGGGCCTGCGGGTGGTCGACGCCTCGGTCATGCCGACTCTGGTGCGCGGCAACACCAACGCCCCGACGATCATGATCGCCGAGCGCGCCGCCGACCTGATCCGTGGCCGCACCGTCGACCCGGCCCTCGCCGCCGCTCGCTGACCCCTCGGCCCCAGGCGCACCATGCCTCTCAGGCGTCCGGTACCGGGCCGGCTCGGTTGCTAGCGTCGGGTCGCCATGGGGACGACATCGCTGGACGCCGGTCCCCGGCCCGACACCTCCGCAGCAGCGGTCGCCACCCCGCGGCGGCAGGACCGCCTGCAGCGGCGCCTCAGCTGGCTGTGGATGGGCCTGGCCGCGGCGCCGTTCCTGATCGCGGCGGTGCGCTTCGCCGTCGTCGGCGACCTGACGCTGGGCAGCGACTTCGCGCTCACCGCCCTGGACGTCACCGACGCGGGGCGGCTCGACCAGGCCGTCGGGCCCTACTCGCGCTGGGGCTGGACGCATCCCGGGCCGGCGTGGTTCGCCCTGCTGCTCCCGGCCTTCGCGGTGCTCGGTTCCAGCGGTTCCGCACTCGTCGTCGCCTCGTTGACGCTGCACGGCCTCTTCGGCGCGCTCGTCGTCGCGGCAGCCGGGCGCAGCCGGCCGTGGGCCCAGCCGCTGGCGGCCGGCCTGCTGCTGCTCTACGTGCTGCGCATGCCCGACCGGGTGTTCGCGCTCGTCTGGAACCCCTACGCCCTGCTCCTGCCGACCGCACTGCTGCTGGCGCTCGGCGCCCGGGCGGCACTCGGCAGTCTCCCGGCGGCGGCCGGGACGGTCCTGGTGGGCAGCTACCTCGTGCAGACGCACGTCGGCACCGCGCCACTGGTCGGCCTGGTGGTCGTCGCCGTCGTGGCCGGCGCCGCCCTCACCGCCTGGCACGGCAAGCTGCCGGTGCGCGGCCGCCGCGAGTGGTACCTCGCCGTAGCCGGCGTAGCCGCGACCGCGCTCCTCTGGCTGCCGCCCCTCGTGCAGCAGCTGACGGCCACCCCGGGCGAGGGGAACCTGGGCAGCCTGGCCGCCTACTTCTCCGCGGAGAAGGCCGAGGGCACGCTGACGTACACCTGGCCGCAGGCCTTCTCGGCCTTCGCGCAGATGCTCGGCATGCCGCTGCACGGCTGGCAGGCCACGGCCGGCGACATCGACACCGGAGACCGGTCGCTCGGCGTGCTCGTCACCGGGGGCGCGCAGCTGGCCGGCGCGGCCGCGCTCCTCGTGGTCGGGCTGCTGATCGGCCGGCGCCGGTCGGCCGCCCTGGGTGCGGTCGTGCTCGCCGGCGGGGTGGCCGGGGTCGTGGCCTGCCACTCGGTCACGGGGGCGATGTCGAACTACCTGGCGGTCTGGATCACCGTCCTGCCGGCTGTGCTGCTGTTCGGCTGGCTCGACCTGGCCGCCGACCGACTGGTCCCGCGAGGGCGCACGGGCACCCGCGCTGCCGTAGTCGTCACCGTCCTGACGACGGCGCTGGCCGCCGGAACGACGACGGCGCTGGCCGGTGCCACCGACGACCTGGGCGACCAGCCCGGCGTCGACGACGGGGCCCGGATCGCGCTCGCCGAGCTCCCTCCGCCGACCGCGGAGCAGCCCCCCGTCCTGCTCGACATCGCCTCCGACGCCCTGTGGCCCACGGCGACGGGGATCGCGCTGCAGCTGGAGCAGGCCGGGCACCGGGTCAGCGTGGACCCCTCGTGGACCAAGCTCTTCGGCCGCGACCGGCTGGCACGGGGGACGGAGATCTGGCGGCTGACCGTCGTCGTCGACTCGTACGCGCCGCAGATGCCCTACGGCACGGTGATCGGCACCGTTCCCACCGACAGCGGCGCCGACGCCGCACTGATGCTGTCCCGCCTGCCCGGCTGACGAGGCCTCAGGCGCGGCGGCCCAGGCGGGCGAGCAGCCGGGTGCCGCGGTCGGCGTCGGACGGGGCCTCGATCCCGTCGCGGCAGATGCCCTCCATGTACAGCGCCGGCCCGAACCCCTCGATGCCGCGCTCGATCCGGTCGAGCTCGGGGTCGGTGAGGGTGCCGTCGAGGCCGGCGGTGCGGGCGACGTCCCAGCGGTGCACGACCATGTCCCAGACGTAGAACTGCTCGAACGTCGCGCCGACGGTGCTCGGCCCGAAGAAGCCCTCGTAGGGCGTCGCGACGACGTCGTCGGTCAGCGCCTCCCGCACTCGCTTGGCGTGGTCCCGCCAGGCCGCGGCGGGGTCGGCGGCCACGTCGGGCGCCGCGCCGAGCCCGATGCCGCGCTGGCCGAGGAAGTCGCGCTGCGTCTCGACCAGGTGCGCGACCACGTCGGCGGCGGTCCAGCCCTCGCACGGCGACGGCTCGCTCCAGGCGCCGTCGGGCAGCGCCTCGAGGACGGCGGTGAGCGGGGTCGTGGCGGCGTCGTAGGCGGCAGCAGTCGGGTTCATGGCCCGAGCCTGCCCTGCTGCGGCAGGCTGGTCTTGATGAAACCCGACAGCGACCGGCTCGACGCCATCGCCCGCGCCCACCTCAAGGATCCGCGCGACGCCTCGCACCGGATGCACCGCTACGAGGCGGGGGCGGAGTTCGCCGGCTTCCTGCAGTGGTTCTGGATCCCGGTCTGGTCGGTGCCGCCGGGACAGGAGGCGCCGCAGAAGGTGCTCCAGTACCCGAACTCGCTGATCGTGATCGCCCAGGACTACGCCCGCTTCTACGGCGTCGTCGCCGGGCTCTCGACCACCACGCTGACCGGCGACGGCTGGGCGGTCGGCGTCGCGTGCGCGCCGGCCGCCGGGTTCCTGCTGACCGGCCGGCCGATGGCCGAGTTCACCGACCGCGCCGTCGACGTCTCCGAGGTGCTCGGCGACGCCGGTCGGGTGCTCACCGACCGGGTCCGGACCGCGATGGACCCGGACCCTCCCGACCCGGCTGCGCACGCGACGGCGATCGACGCGTTCGCCGAGGTGCTCCGCCCCTCCCTTCCCGTCGACGAGGAGGGCGAGCTGGTCAACCGGCTGGTCGCGTTCGTCGAGTCCCGCAGCGACGTCACCCGCGTGGCCCAGGTGAGCGAGGAGTTCGGGCTGGGTGAGCGCGCGCTGCAGCGGCTGGTGCACCGGCGGATCGGGCTGACGCCGAAGTGGCTCATCCAGCGCCGTCGGCTGCAGGAGGCCGCAGAACGGTTGCGCACGCACGGCACCGCGCTCGCCGACGTCGCCGCTGCTCTGGGGTACGCCGACCAGCCGCACTTCTCCCGCGACTTCTCCGCCGTCACCGGCATGACGCCCGGCGAGTTCGCCGCCCTGCACGCCCGCCCCTAGGGACTTTCTGCACCGAAAGTCCCGGACTTTCGGTGCAGAAAGTCCGGGGAGGGGGTCAGCCGTGGGCCTGGGCGGCCGCTGCCTCCTGCGGATCGGTCGGCAGCGCCGGGGCCGGCGGCAGGTTCCGGCGGATCGAGATCGACATGACGGCTGCGGCCATGCAGAGCGCGCCGGCGAGGAACCAGGCGAGGTCGTAGGAGCCCGTGACGTCGCGGATCACTCCCCCGCCGAACGCCGCGACAGCCGAGCCGAGCTGGTGCGAGGCGAACACCCAGCCGAACACCACCGGCGCGCGGTCGCCGAAGTGCTCGCGGCACAGCGCCAGCGTGGGCGGCACCGTCGCCACCCAGTCCAGGCCGTAGAAGACGATGAACACGACCATGGTCAGCTGCGGCTCGGGCCCGAACAGCGGCGGCAGCAGGAACAGCGAGAACCCGCGCAGCGCGTAGTAGCCGAGCAGGAGCAGCCGCGGGTCGACCCGGTCGGTGAGCCACCCGGAGAAGATCGTGCCGACGATGTCGAAGATGCCGACGACGGCGAGCAGCGAGGCCGCCGTCGTCACCGGCATGCCGTGGTCGTGCGCGGCCGGGATGAAGTGCGGCTGCACCAGCCCGTTGGTCGACATGCCGCAGATGAAGAAGCCGCCGGCCAGC
>JBEPZM010000155.1:0-8172 GCA_041640835.1 Blastococcus sp. | reverse complement strand
CGGGCCGGTCCGCGGGCCAGGTCGCGCGCCACCCGGGCAGCGGGGCGGCGGCCGCGGGCCAGCCCCTCCCCCACGACCACCTCACCGGCGCGCAGCAGCACGGCCGAGCCGCGACCGGGCGGCCCCACGACGACGTTGGCGCACCAGTGCACGCCGTAGCTGAAGTACACGTACAGCCGGCCGGGCGGGCCGAACATGATCGCCGCACGCGGGGTCGGGCCGCGGTGGGCGTGCGAGGCCGGGTCCTCCCCCTCGCCGGAGTAGGCCTCGACCTCGGTCAGCCGGACCGCCACCCGTCCCTCCGGGCGGTCGGTGACCACCCAGCAGCCGAGCAGCGCCGGTGCCACGACGTCGACCGGCCCGAGCAGGTCCTCCTCGCTCAGGAGGGCACCCGGCTCGGGCCGGTCGGGGTCGGGCGCGGAGATCAGAGCGCGGCCGCCACGGGTGAGGACGACGCCCACTCGGCGTGCTGCCGGGCGGACTCGGCCAGCGAGGTGAGCTGCTCGGCGACCCGCTCGGGCGCGGTCCCCCCGCGGGCCTTGCGGGCGGCCAGCGCGCCGCGCACCGACAGCACCGTGCGCACGTCCGGGGTGAGCCGCTCGTCGATGCCGGCGAGCTGGGCGTCGTCCAGCTCGTCGAGCTCGAGCCCGGCCTGCTCGCAGAAGGCGACCATCTCGCCGCTGATCTCGTGGGCGGACCGGAACGGCACGCCCTGGCGGACCAGCCACTCGGCGACGTCGGTGGCCAGTGCGAAGCCCTGCGGCGCCGCGGCCTCCAGCACCTCGGGGCGCAGCGTCAGCGTGGCCATCATGCCGGTGACGGCGGGCAGCAGGAGCAGCAGCTGCGAGAGCGAGTCGAAGACCGGCTCCTTGTCCTCCTGCAGGTCCCGGTCGTAGGCCAGCGGCAGGCCCTTGAGCATCGTGAGCAGCCCCGTCAGGTTGCCGACGAACCGGCCGGACTTGCCACGGGCCAGCTCGGCGATGTCCGGGTTCTTCTTCTGCGGCATGATCGACGACCCGGTCGCCCAGGCGTCGTCGAGCCGCGCCCAGCCGAACTCGGTCGAGGTCCAGAGCACGACCTCCTCCCCCAGCCGGGAGAGGTGCACGCCGATCAGCGCCGCGACGAAGCAGAACTCGGCGGCGAAGTCGCGGTCGCTGACGCCGTCGATCGAGTTGTCGGTGGCCCGGTCGAAGCCGAGCTCGGCAGCGACGGCGTCGGGATCCAGCGGCAGCGACGAGCCGGCGAGCGCACCCGAGCCGTACGGGCTCACCGCCGTGCGCTTGTCCCAGTCCCGCAGCCGGTCGACGTCGCGGGCGAAGGAGTGCGCGTGCGCGAGCAGCTGGTGGGCGAAGAGCACCGGCTGGGCGTGCTGCAGGTGCGTCATGCCGGGGGCGGCGACGTCGGCGTACCGCTCGGCCAGGCCGACGATCGCGTACTCCAGCGACGAGAGCTCGCCGGCCAGCGCGCGGACGTGGTGGCGAAGGTAGAGCCGCAGGTCGGTGGCGATCTGGTCGTTCCGGCTGCGGCCGGCCCGGAGCTTGCCGCCCAGCGCCCCCAGCTTCTCGGTCAGGCCGCGCTCGAGCGCCTCGTGCACGTCCTCGTCGCTCTCGATGGCCGTGAACGTGCCGGCCTCGACCTCGTCGGACAGCTCGCGGAGGGCGCCGAGCATCTGCTCGAGCTCGTCGTCGGCGAGCAGGCCGGCGCGGTGCAGCACCCGGGCGTGGGCGCGGGAGCCGGCCAGGTCGAAGGGCGCCAGCGCCCAGTCGAAGTGGGTCGACTTGCTCAGCGCCGCCATCGCCGGCGACGGGCCGCCGCCGAAGCGGCCGCCCCAGAGCCGGGTCTGCGATCCAGGGGAATTGCTGCTCACTCGTTCTCCTCGCTGGCGCTCGTCGGCCGCGTTCGCTGTGCTGCTGTGCCCTTGCGTGAGCTCGCAAGCTCGCTCACGTGCCGGCGTCCTCTTCCAGGTCGTTCTGCAGTTCGGGGTACACGGCCGGCGTCCGCTCGGCGAGCGCGCGCAGCCGGTCGGCCAGCGCCGCCCCGCCGTCGGGGTCGCGCGAGACGACCAGCAGAGTGTCGTCCCCGGCGATGGTGCCCAGGACGTCGGGGAGGCCGACCTTGTCCAGCGCCGAGGCGAGGAACTGCGCTGCTCCCGGCGGCGTCCGGAGCACGGCCAGGTTCGCGCTTCCCTCGGCGCCGGTGAGCAGGTCGGCCAGCAGCCGGGTCAGCCGGGCCGGTGCGGTCTGCGCCGGACGCAGCGGCGCGTTCTCCGGGGGCAGCACGTAGGACGCCGGGGCGCCGTCGGAGCCCCGCATCTTGACCGCCCCCAGTTCCTCCAGGTCCCGCGACAGCGTGGCCTGGGTGACCTCGATGCCGGAGCCGGACAGCAGCGCGGCGAGATGGGTCTGCGAGGTCACCGACTCCGATTCGATGAGCTGCCGGATGCGCGCCTGGCGCGCACTCCGGCTGGGAGCGGAGGTCATCGGCGCTCGGTGGAGGTCACGAGTTCTTCTCCAGCAGCCAGATCAGCACGGCCTTCTGCGCGTGCAGCCGGTTCTCGGCCTCGTCCCAGACCGCGCTCTGCGGGCCGTCGATCACGTCGGCCGCGATCTCCTTGCCGCGGTAGGCGGGCAGGCAGTGCAGGACGACGGCGTCGTCGGAGGCGCGGGCCAGCGCGGCGTCGTCGACGGCGTAGGGCAGGAACGGGGCGATGCGGGCGTCGTACTCGCCCTCCTGCCCCATGGACACCCAGGTGTCGGTGACGAGCACGTCGGCGCCGTCGGCGGCGGCCGCGGGGTCCGGCGTCCAGGCCACGGAGCCGCCGGTCTCCCCGGCGATCTCCGCAGCGCGCTTGAGCACCTCGGGGTCGGGCTGGAACTCCTCGGGCGAGCCGATCCGCACGTGCATGCCGGCGGTGGCGCCGCCGAGCAGGTAGGAGTGCGCCATGTTGTTGGCGCCGTCGCCGAGGTAGCTCATGGACCGGCCGGCCAGCGAGCCCTTGCGCTCGATGACCGTCTGCAGGTCCGCGAGGATCTGGCAGGGGTGGAACTCGTCGGTGAGCGCGTTGACCACCGGGACCCGGCTGGCCGCGGCCATCTCCTCGATGCGCTCCTGGCCGAAGGTCCGCCACACGATCGCGGCGACCTGCCGGTCGAGCACCCGGGCGGTGTCGGCGATCGGCTCGCCGCGGCCGAGCTGGCTGGTCGCGGCGTCGATGACGAGGGGGTACCCGCCGAGCTCGGCGACGCCGACCGAGAAGGAGACGCGGGTGCGGGTGGAGGGCTTGTCGAACAGCACCGCCACCGCCCGCGGCACGCCGTTGGCGGCGCGCAGCGGGACGGGCGCCTCGGCGGTGTGCCGGGTGGCCTTGAGCGAGGCGGCCAGCGCCAGCACCTCGGCCTGCTCGGCCGGGGTGAGGTCGTCGTCCCGGAGGAAGTGGCGGGTCACGAGTCGGTCTCCTGCATCGAGGCGTCGAGAGCGGCGGGCAGCGCGGCGACGAAGGCGTCGATCTGCGCGTCGGTGAGCACCAGCGGCGGAGCGAGCCGCAGCACGCCCGGCGCCACGGCGTTGGTGAGGAAGCCGGCGGTGCGCAGCTGCGCCTCCAGGGCGGCTGCGACGTCGGCGGTGAGGACGACGCCCAGCAGGGCGCCCCTCCCCCGGACGCCGCTGATGCCGGCGTGGCCCAGGCCCTCGATGCCGGCGGTGAACCGGTGCTCGATCTCCTTGGCGCGCTCGAGCAGGCCCTCGTCGCGGATGGTGTCGAGCACCGCGAGCGCGGCGGCCGCGGCGATCGGGTTGCCGCCGAAGGTCGAGCCGTGCGATCCGGCGGTCATCAGGTCGGCGGCGTCGCCGAAGGCGAGCATCGCGCCGATCGGCAGCCCACCGCCGAGCGCCTTGGCCAGCGTGATCACGTCGGGCTGGAGGCCGTCGGCCTGGTGCGCGAACCAGTGACCGGTGCGCCCCATGCCGGTCTGCACCTCGTCCAGGGCGAACAGTGCGCCGGCGTCGGCCGAGGCAGCGGCTGCTGCCGCCAGGTAGCCGGCCGGTGCGGGCAGCACGCCGCCCTCGCCGAGCATCGGCTCGAGCAGCACCATCGCCGTCCGCTCGCCGACGGCCGCGGTCAGCGCGTCGGTGTCGCCGTAGGGCACGTACTCGACGCCCCCGGGCAGCGGCGCGAACGCCGCGGCCTTCGACGGCTGGCCGGTCAGTGCCAGGGCGCCCATGGTCCGGCCGTGGAAGGCGCCCTCGGCGGTGATGACCTGGGGCCGGCCGGTGAGCCGGCTGACCTTGAACGCGGCCTCGTTGGCCTCGGCGCCGGAGTTGCAGAAGAACACCCGGCCGGGGCGCCCCGCGAGCTCCAGCAGCCGCTCGGCCAGCACCACGCCGGGCTCGTGCATCGCCAGGTTGGAGACGTGCCCGAGCTTCGCGGCCTGGGTGGAGATCGCCTCGACCACCTTGGGGTGCGCGTGACCCAGGATCGTCGTCGCGATGCCGCCGAGCAGGTCGGTGTACTCAACCCCGTCGACGTCGCGGACGGTCGCACCGGAGCCGGAGTCGAGTGCGACCGGTGGGGTCCGGTAGTTGCCCATCATCACGGCCGACCAGCGGCGGGCCAGCTCCTCCGTGTGCGTCATGGTGCTGTGCCCTCCTTCGGAGTCGGTGTGGCAGGGGTCGGCAGGGCGGGGACGACCATCGTCCCGGTGCCCTCGGTGGTGAACATCTCCAGCAGCAGGGCGTGAGGGGTGCGGCCGTCGACGACGGTCGCCCGCTTCACCCCGCCCTGGACCGCCCGCAGGCAGGCGGCCATCTTCGGGGCCATCCCGGCGTCCAGGTCGGGCAGGATCTCGGCCAGCTCGGTGACGTCGATCTGCTGGACCAGCGAGTCGCGGTCGGGCCAGTCGGCGTAGAGCCCCTCGACGTCGGTGAGGACGACGAGCTTCACCGCGTCGAGCGCCACGGCGACGGCCGCGGCGGCGGTGTCGGCGTTGACGTTGTGCACGACGCCGTCCCGGTCGGGGGCGACGGTGGCGATGACCGGGATGTGCCCGGCCTCCAGCAGCGCGCGGACCGGCGCGGGGTCGACCTCGACGACGTCGCCGACCAGGCCGATGTCGACCGGCTCGCCGTCCACCATCGCCTGGGTGCGCTCGGCGGTGAACAGCCCGCCGTCCTCCCCCGAGAGGCCGACCGCCAGCGGGCCGTGCTGGTTGATCAGCCCGACGACCTCCGGCGTGACCTGGCCGGTGAGCACCATGCGGACGACGCCGATGGTCTGGTCCGTGGTGACCCGCAGGCCGCCCCGGAACTCGCTCTCGATGCCCAGCCGGCCCAGCATCTCGGTGATCTGCGGGCCGCCTCCGTGCACGACGACCGGCAGGATCCCGCAGGTCCGCAGGAACACCATGTCGTCGGCGAACGCGCGGCGGCACTCGTCGTCGACCATCGCGTGGCCGCCGTACTTGATCACCACGACGTTGCCGTGGAACTCCTTGAGCCACGGCAGCGCGCCGGTGAGCACGGAGATCCGGCGGGCGTCGCCGTCGGGGTCGTGGGTGCGCATCACGCGGTGGGTGCCGATCCGCCGCGGCGGGGTCGCCTGGTCGATCGCGATGTCGGGCGGGGTGGGGTCCTGCGCCTCGGGGTCGTGCACCGTGGTCACGTGCGGCTCCGGGTCGGGGGCGCTCACGTCGAGTACGCCGAGTTCTCGTGGACGTAGGCGATCGACAGGTCGTTGGTCCAGATCGTCGCCTGCTCGGTGCCGGCCTTCAGGTCGACGTCGATGGTGATCGCCCGGCCGGTGAGGTCGACGCCCTCGCGCGGGTCGCCGATCGAGCCGCCCCGGCAGACGGTGACGCCGTTGATCGTCACGTCGACCTGGTCGGCCTCGAAGGCGGCGTCGGTGGTGCCGATGGCGGCCAGCACCCGGCCCCAGTTGGGGTCGTTGCCGAACAGTGCCGTCTTGAGCAGGTTGTTGCGGGCGCAGGCCCGGCCGGCGGTCAGCGCGTCGTCGACGGACGCCGCGTTGCGGACGGTGATCGCGATGTCCTTGGTCGACCCCTCGGCGTCGGCGAGCAGCTGCATCGCCAGGTCGGTGGCCGCGGCGACCAGCGCCTCGGTGAACTCCTCGGCGGTGGGCGTGATCCCGCTCGCGCCGTTGGCCAGGACGATCACCGTGTCGTTGGTCGACAGGCAGCCGTCGGAGTCGACCCGCTCCACGCTGAGGCCGGTCGCCGTCTTCAGCGCCGGCTGCAGCACGTCGGCCGGGACCACCGCGTCGGTGGTGAGGACGACGAGCATCGTGGCAAGGCTGGGCGCCAGCATCCCGGCGCCCTTGGCCATGCCGCCGATGCTCCAGCCGTCCCGCTGCTGGACCGTCGTCTTGGGCACGCTGTCGGTGGTCATGATCGCCCGGGCCGCGGCGGCACCGCCGTCCTCCGAGAGCGCCTGCGCGGCCTCGGTGACCCCGGCGGTCAGCTTGTCCATGGGCAGCCGCATGCCGATCAGCCCGGTGCTGGCCACGGCGACGTCGATCGCGCCCAGGCCGAGCTCCTCGGCCACGTGCTCGGCGGTGAGGTGCGTGTCGGCGAAGCCCTCGGGCCCGGTGCAGGCGTTGGCCCCACCGGAGTTGAGGACGACGGCCCGGCAGCGCCGGCCGGCGAGCACCTGACGGCTCCAGACGACCGGGGCGGCCGGGAAGCGGTTGGTGGTGAAGACGGCGGCGGCGACGTCGTCGGGGCCGGTGTTGAGCACCAGCGCGACGTCGGGGTCGCCGCTGGACTTCAGCCCGGCGGCGACGCCGGCGGCGCTGAAGCCCTTCGGGGCGGTGACGGTCATGGTGCGACTCCTACGAGGGGGAGGCCCGTGGCCTCCGGGAGGCCGAGCGCGAGGTTGGCGCACTGCAACGCCGCTCCCCCGGTGCCCTTGGTGAGGTTGTCGACGGCCGCGACGACGACCAGCCGGCCGGCGTCGGCGTCGACCGCGATCTGCAGCGCGACGGTGTTGGCGCCGAGCACCTGCGACGTGGTCGGCCACTGGCCCTCGGGCAGCAGGTGGACGAACGGCTCGTCGGCGTAGGCCTGCACGTAGGCGGCGCGGGCGCTCGCGGCGTCCGTGCCGGGCGCGAGCTTGGCCGAGCAGGTGGCGAGGATGCCCCGGCTCATCGGCACCAGCGTCGGCGTGAAGCTGACGGACACCGGGGAACCGGCCGCCTGCGACAGGTTCTGGATCATCTCCGGCGTGTGCCGGTGCACCCCGCCGACGCCGTAGGCGCTGACCGAGCCCATGACCTCGCTGCCGAGCAGGTGCGGCTTGGCCGACTTGCCGGCGCCGCTGGTCCCGCTCGCCGCGACGACCACCACCTCGGGCTCGATCAGGCCGGCGGCGAGGGCCGGGGCCAGGGCGAGGGTGACCGAGGTCGGGTAGCAGCCGGGGACGGCGATCCGCCGCGCGCCGGCCAGCTTCTCCCGCTGGCCGGGCAGCTCGGGCAGGCCGTAGGGCCAGGAGCCGGCGTGCTCGTTGCCGTACCACCGGGCCCAGGCCGCCGGGTCGGTCAGCCGGTGGTCGGCGCCGCAGTCGATGACCACGGTGTCCTGGGGCAGCTGCGCGGCGATGGCGGCGGACTCCCCGTGCGGCAGCGCCAGGACGACGACGTCGTAGCCGGACAGGCTCGCCGCGTCGCTGGGCTGCACGACCAGGTCGGCGTAGGGCAGGAGGTGCGGCTGCAGCTCACCCAGGCGTCGGCCGGCGCTCGAGTTGGCATGCACCCCGGCCAGCCGGAGGAACGGGTGCGCGGCCAGCAGGCGGCACACCTCTCCCCCGGCGTACCCGGTGGCGCCGGTGACCCCGACCGTCCACGTCTGCCCTGTGCTCACGATGCATGACCATACACGGCCATGCATGAATGCTCACTCCGGTTATCGGGTGCCGGGCCGGCGGCGAGGCGTGCGGTAGGAAGACCGCCGATGATCCTGCCGAAGGTCCGTGATCCCCGGCTGACCACCGTCCGCCGCGGCGGCACGCTGACCGACGCGGACCACCACCTGCTCGCCCTCTGGGCGGCGGCCTGCGCCGAGCACGTGCTGCACCTCGTCGAGGCCGTCCGGCCCGCGGACGCGAGGCCACGGACGGCGATCGAGCACGCCCGCGCCTGGGTGCGGGGCGAGGTGCCGATGATGG
>JBEPZM010000154.1:0-8174 GCA_041640835.1 Blastococcus sp. | reverse complement strand
CAGGTCGCCGTCGACACGGCCTTGGCCCAGGTCGGCAAGCCCTACGCCTACGGCGGCGGCGGCCCGGACAGCTTCGACTGCTCCGGGCTGACCCAGTTCGCCTATGCGGCCGCGGGGATCTCGCTGCCGCACTCCAGTCGCGGACAGTCGCAGATGGGCGTTCCCGTGGCGCCGCTGGACCTGCAGCCCGGCGACCTCGTCTTCTACTACGAGCCCGTGAGCCACGTCGGCATCTACATCGGCGACGGGCAGATCGTGCACGCCGGCACCGAGGCGACCGGCGTGGAGATCACCACGGTGAGCATGGAGGGCTACAACTACGCCACCCGCATCGCCTGATCCGCGAGCGCGGCGCCCGGCTCAGTGCAGGGCCGGGCGCAGCGGCGGGACCGACCGCACACCGAAGACGTCGCGCAGCGCGACCCGGGCGGCGAGGTCGCCGCACATGCCGTGCACGGCCGGTCCGGGCGGTGTCGCCGAGGACGCCATGTACACGCCCTCGACCGGGGTCCGGTAGGTGTTCCACCGCGGGACGGGCCGGGCGAGCATCTGGCGCAGCGTGGCCTGACCGTTGGAGATGTCCCCGCCGAGGTAGCTCGGGTTCCACTGCTCCATCTGCACGGCGGTCTTCGTCGCCCGCGCCACGATGGTGTCCTTGAACCCCGGGGCGAAGCGCTCGATCTGGTCCTCGATGGGGCCGGTCATGTCGACGTCGGCGCCGTGCGGCACGTGCACGTAGGCCCAGAAGATGTGCCCACCCTCCGGGGCGCGCGTCGGGTCGGGCACCGTCGGCTGCACCGCGAGCACGTAGGGCTTGTCGGTCAGCCGGCCCTGGTTGGGCGCGCGCTCGCCGGCGAGCGTCTCCTCCAGGGTGCCCGCGACGTGGATGGTCCCGGCGCGGCGGACGTCGGGGTTCGTCCACGGCACCGGCTCGGAGAGGATCCAGTCGATCTTGAAGACACCGGCGCCGTGCTTGTACCGCCGCACCCAGCGCCGGTACCCCTCGTTGAGCCGGTCGCCGGCCATCGTCACGAAGTCCTCGGGCGTGGTGTCCAGCAGCACCGCGGGCACGCCCTCGAACTCGCGCAGGTCGGTCACCCGGTGCCCGGTCACGACCTCGCCGTCCTGCTCCTCCAGCGCCGTCACCATGGCATCGGCCAGCTTCTGCGAGCCGCCCTCGATCAGCGGCCACCCGGCGTGGTGGGACAGCATCGCCAGCAGCATGCCGAGGGCGGAGGTCAGCGGCTGGCTCAGGTCGAGCATCCCGTGGGCGGCGGCGCCCGCGACGAGCGCCCGCCCCTCCTCGGTGTCGAAGTACCGGTTCGCCAGCCACCGCACGTTCGGCAGGCCGGTGAGGGCGAACTTCGTCACCTGGGTGACGCTCTTCGTCGGCAGCGAACGCAGCCGGCTGGAGAGGAAGAAGTCGATGACGTCGGTGCCGTGGTCGACCAGCGGCCCGAACAGCCGGCGATAGGCATCCGCGTCGGGTCCGAGCCCCGCCGCGGTCTCCTCCAGCGAGCGGAACGACAGGGCCGCTCCCCCGCCGTCGAGCGGGTGCGCGAAGTTGACCTCCGGGTGGACGAAGCGCACACCCCGGCTCTCGGCGTCGAACTCCCGGAAGAACGGCGCGGCGACGGCCATCGGCTGCACCGTCGAGCAGACGTCGTGGTGGAACCCCGGGCGGATCAGTTCCTCGGTGCGCATCCCGCCACCGGGCCGGTCGCCGGCATCCACCACCTGCACCCGCAGGCCGGCGGCGCTCAGGCGCAGCGCAGCGGCCAGCCCGTTGGGCCCCGCCCCGACCACGACGGCATCCGGTCGTCCAGCAAGCCCGCTCACCCGGTGATCCTCACGACGGCATCCCGGATCCGCAAGTTCCGGTGCCCGTGAGTCGGCTCGTACGCCTGGGGCGCGTCGCGCGGGGGCTCGTGGTCACCGACCGCGTTCCGGATCTAGCCTTCGCCGGTGCAGTCCTCCCTCGACCTCCCGCCCGCGACCGAGCCGGAGGTGCTCCGCCTGACACCGTCCGGGCGCCGGCGCCGCCTCTCCGCCGTGCTGATCGTCCTGGCCCTGCTGCTCACGGGCACCGTCTGGGGCGACGACGACGCGTTCCCCTTCGGCCCGTTCCGCATGTACTCCACGCGCAACGACCCGAACGCCCCGGTGATCTCCACCCGGGCGGTGGGCGTGACCGCGGCCGGCGAGGAGATCAAGCTGTCCGGCGGCCAGGTCGGGCTGCGCCGGGCCGAGTTCGAGGGCCAGATCCAGCGGCTGCGCGAGCACCCCGTGCTGCTCGGCCTGCTCGCCGACGCCTTCGCCGACGACAACCCCGAGGCGCCGGAGCTGGTGGCCGTGCAGATGGTGCACCGCAAGTTCGAGCTGTCCGACGGCCGCCCCACGGGTGGCTACACCGACACCGTCGTCGTCCACCTCGACCTCGACGACGATGCGGAGGACGAGAACCCGTGAGCACGCCCGCTGCCCCCATGACTCCGCGCTGGTGGTTCGCCCCGGTGCCGCTGGCCCGGATCGCGGTGTTCCGCGCGATCGCCTACCTGTTCATCCCGGTCGACGTCTTCCTGACCACCGCCTGGGTGCGCGCGCACGCCGACGTGCCGACCGAGTGGTACGCCCCGCTGCTCGTCGGCCGGATCCTGCACCTGCCCACCCCGACGCACACCCTGGTGCTCGTCGTGCAGTGGGCGCTGGTCCTGGCCGCCGTGGCCGCCGCCACCGGCCGGGCGCCCCGGCTGCTCGGCGCCGCCGTCTTCCTCCTCTACGCGGAGTGGATGGTGATCGCGATGAGCTACGGGAAGGTCGACCACGACCGGATCGCGTTCCTGGTCGCGCTGGCCGTGCTGCCGAGCATCGGGCGGGCGAGGTTCCGCGACCGCCGGCTGTCGGAGTCGGCGGGCTGGGCGATGGCCGCGGTGTTCGTCACCGTCATGCTCACCTACTTCCTCGCCGCCTGGGCCAAGGTGCGGTTCGGCGGCTGGGACTGGCCGACCGGCTCCACGCTGACCCGGGCGGTGGTGCGCCGCGGCACGCCGCTGTCGGACTGGACGCTCGACGTCCCCGGCCTGCTGCCGGCCGCGCAGTGGCTGATGCTGGTCCTCGAGTTCGCCGCGCCGCTGATGCTGCTGGTGCGCAGCGACCGGGCCCGGATCGCGCTGGCGCTGTTCCTGATCGGCTTCCACGTGATGACCTACGCGGGCGTGCAGATCATCTTCCTGCCGCACTGCGTCGCGATCCTGTCGATCCTGCCGTGGGAGCGGCTGACCACCCGCTCAGGACGGCGGCCGGCTCAGAGCCGGGCGACCAACTCGTCGGCGGCCCGGTAGGGGTCGGTCTCCCCCGCCACCACGCGGGCGGCGAGCGCACCCAGCGCCGTGCTGCCGCGCAGGTCGCCGATCCGCTCGCGCAGCGCGGCCAGGGCGATCGCCTCGATCTCGCGGGCGGCGCGCTCGGTGCGGCGCCGCTGGCCCTCACCGGAGGACTCCAGCCACAGCCGGTGGTCCTCGATCCTCGCCAGGACGTCGTCGATGCCGTTGTCGGTGTCGCGGGAGGCGACCGTGCGGCAGATGGGCGGGCGCCAGCCACCGGCCTCGGAGTACCGGCCGCCCAGGGACTGCATGTAGCGCAGGTCGCGCACGGCCTGCTGGGCGCCGTCCCGGTCGGCCTTGTTGACGACGAAGACGTCGGCGACCTCGAGGATCCCCGCCTTGGCCGCCTGGATGCCGTCACCCATCCCCGGCGCGACCAGCACCAGGGTGGTGTCGGCGAGCGAGGCGATCTCCAGCTCGGACTGACCCACCCCGACCGTCTCGATGAGCACCACGTCGCAGCCGGCGGCGTCGAGCACCCGCAGCGCCTGCGGCGTCGCCCACGAGAGCCCGCCGAGGTGCCCGCGGGAGGCCATGGAGCGGATGAACACCCCGCCGTCGCCGGCGTGGTCCTGCATCCGCACCCGGTCACCGAGCAGAGCGCCGCCGGAGAACGGCGACGACGGGTCGACCGCCAGCACCCCGACCCGCTTGCCGGCCTGCCGCAGCGCCCGGACCAGCGCCGTCGTCGTCGTGGACTTGCCGACGCCCGGCGAGCCGGTGAGCCCCAGCACCTGGGCCGAGCCGGTGTGCGGTGCCAGCGCGGCCGCGACCTCGCGCAGCGCCGGGCTGGCGTCCTCGACCAGCGAGATCAGCCGGGCGACCGAGCGCGGATCGCCCTCGCGGGCCCGCGCCACCAGCTCGGGGACGTCGACAGCACGCCGCCCCCGCCGCCCGGAGGCGGCGGGGGCGGACGTCTGGACCGCGGTCCCCGCAGGGACCTCCGTCACGCCTGGCTGGGCGCGTGCAGGATCAGGGCGTCGCCCTGGCCACCGCCACCGCACAGGGCGGCGGCACCGACCTTGAGGCCCCGGCGACGGATCTCCAGCGCGACGTCGAGGACGACGCGGGCACCGCTCATGCCGATCGGGTGCCCGAGGGCGATGGCGCCACCGTTGGGGTTGACCTTCTCGGGGTCGATGCCCAGCTCGCGGGTGGAGACGATGCCGACGGCGGCGAAGGCCTCGTTGAGCTCGACGACGTCGAGGTCCTTGGGGTCGATGCCCTCGCGGGCGCAGGCCTTCTTGATGGCACCGGACGGCTGGCTCTGCAGCGTGGCGTCCGGGCCGGCGACGACGCCGTGCGCACCGATCTCGGCGATCGGGGTGATGCCCAGCTCCTTGGCCTTGGCGGCGCTCATGACGACCACGGCGCAGGCGCCGTCGGAGATCTGCGAGGCGGTGCCGGCGGTGATCGTGCCGTCCTTGGCGAAGGCCGGCTTCAGCTTGCCCAGGCTCTCCACGGTCGTGTCCGCGCGGATGCCCTCGTCGTCGGTGAACTCGATCGGGTCGCCCTTGCGCTGCGGGATGAGCACCGGGGTGATCGACTCCGCGAAGACGCCGTCCTTGTGCGAGCGGGCGGCCTTCTGGTGGCTGGCCGCGGCGAACTCGTCCTGCTCCTCGCGGGTCAGGTTGTACCGGGAGTTGGCCTGCTCGGTCAGCGCGCCCATCGCCACCTGGTCGAAGGTGTCGGAGAGGCCGTCGTGCGACATCGAGTCGATGAGCTTGGTGTCGCCGAACTTCGTGCCGGTCCGCGAGTTCGCCAGGATGTGCGGCGCCTGGGTCATCGACTCCTGGCCGCCGGCGACGACGATGTCGTACTCGCCGGCGCGGATGAGCTGGTCGGCCATCGCGATGGCGGACAGGCCCGAGAGGCAGACCTTGTTGATGGTCAGCGCGGGCACCGACATCGGGATGCCACCGGCGACCGCGGCGGGGCGGGCCGGGTTCTGGCCGGCACCGGCCTGGATGACCTGACCCATGATCACGTAGTCGACCTGGTCGCCGGAGATGCCGGCGCGCTCCAGGGCGGCCTTGATGGCGAAGCCACCGAGATCGGCGGCCGAGAAGTCCTTGAGCGAGCCGAGCAGCCGGCCCATCGGGGTACGAGCACCGCTGACGATGACCGAACGGACTCTGTTGTTGTCGCTCACAGGGGGCCTCCAGTGCCGGGCCGCCGACACCGGCGACCGTGTAAGACAGAGCAGACCGCGCTGTTCGCGCGGCGTCGGGCTGCCGACCATGTTAGAACCACCCGCCGGTGGACGTGGCGTGGCCCACTCCCGTCACCCGACCGGGGCCCTCGGACGGCCCCCGGAGTGTCGCCCCGGACCGGGGCGCGGCACTATGCCGACGTGACCACCAACGACGCTGCGGCCACGGGTCTGCCCGAGGGGCTGTTCACCACCATCGACCACGTGGGCATCGCCGTGCCGGACCTGGACGAGGCCATCGCCTTCTACGCCCAGGCGTTCGGCGTGCACTCGGTGCACGAGGAGACCAACGAGGAGCAGGGCGTCCGCGAGGCGATGCTCGCCGTCGGCGACGGCGACACCCGGATCCAGCTGCTCGCGCCGCTGACCCCGGAGTCCACGATCGCCAAGTTCATCGGCCGCTCCGGCCCCGGCCTGCAGCAGCTGGCCTTCCGGGTCGACGACGTCGAGGCGGTCAGCGCCACCCTGCGCGAGCGCGGCCTGCGCCTGCTCTACGACGTGCCCAAGCGCGGCACGTCCGACAGCCGGGTCAACTTCATCCACCCGAAGGACGCCGGCGGAGTGCTCGTCGAGCTCGTCCAGCCGGCGGCTCCGGCGCACTGACCGCCGACCTCCTTTCCGGCGGGGCCGTTACCGATCGGTAACGTCCCCCGCCACCGCACTGCCCCAGTACCGCCCTCCGAGCCGGCCGACGACGGCCTTCAACGACCCAGGAGTTCGCGTGAACGAGATCAGGGACGCCATCCTCGCCGACCAGCTGGACGCGCTGGGCGGCCTCGCCGTGCCGGAGTCCTACCGCGCCGTCGTGGTGCGCAAGGACGAGCAGAACATGTTCGAGGGGGTGCCGACGAAGGAGAAGGATCCCCGCAAGTCCCTCCACATCGACGAGGTGCCCACCCCGGAGCTCGGCCCGGGCGAGGCGATCGTCGCCGTCATGGCGTCCTCGGTGAACTACAACACCGTCTGGACGTCGATCTTCGAGCCGGTCTCGACCTTCGGCTTCCTCGAGCGCTACGGCCGCCTCTCGGAGCTCACCAAGCGCCACGACCTGCCCTACCACGTGGTCGGCTCCGACCTGGCCGGCGTCGTGCTCCGGGTGGGCCCGGGCGTCAACAAGTGGAAGCCGGGCGACGAGGTCGTCGCGCACTGCCTCTCGGTGGAGCTCGAGGACCCGGCCGGCCACGACGACACGATGATGGACCCGCAGCAGCGGATCTGGGGCTTCGAGACGAACTTCGGCGGCCTGGCCGAGCTCGCCCTGGTGAAGAGCAACCAGCTCATGCCCAAGCCGGGCCACCTCTCCTGGGAGGAGGCCGCCAGCCCGGGCCTGGTCAACTCGACTGCCTACCGCCAGCTGGTCAGCAAGAACGGCGCCAACATGAAGCAGGGCGACGTCGTCCTGATCTGGGGCGCCTCGGGCGGCCTGGGCTCCTACGCCACGCAGATGGCCCTCAACGGCGGCGCGATCCCGGTCTGCGTCGTCAGCAGCCCGGAGAAGGCCGAGATCGTCCGCAAGATGGGCGCCGACCTGGTCATCGACCGCTCCGCCGAGGGCTACAAGTTCTGGAAGGACGAGCGCACCCAGGACCCCAAGGAGTGGCAGCGCTTCGGCAAGAAGATCCGCGAGCTGACCGGCGGTGAGGACGTCGACATCGTCTTCGAGCACCCGGGCCGCGAGACCTTCGGCGCCAGCGTCTACGTCGCCAAGAAGGGCGGCACGATCATCACCTGCGCCTCCACCAGCGGCTACATGCACGAGTACGACAACCGCTACCTGTGGATGAACCTCAAGAAGATCCTCAGCTCCCACTTCGCCAACTACAAGGAGGCGTGGGAGGCCAACCGGCTCATCGACAAGGGCCTCATCCACCCGACCCTGTCGAAGGTGTACCCGATGGCGGAGGTCGGCCAGGCCGCCCTCGACGTCCACAAGAACGCCCACCAGGGCAAGGTCGGCGTGCTGACTCTCGCCCCCGAGGAGGGTCTCGGCGTCAAGAACGCCGAGAAGCGCGCGCAGCACCTCGAGGCGATCAACCGCTTCCGCGGCATCTGATCCTCCGAACGAACTCCAGGGCCCGGCTCCCCTTCCCGGGGGGCCGGGCCCTCGGCGCGTCCACCCGGCCTACCGTGGCCCCAGGGGCGTCCGGGACGATTGGGATCCGGCCTGCCCGACACGGTGACTAC
This sequence comes from Blastococcus sp., assembly GCA_041640835.1. Classification (GTDB taxonomy): domain Bacteria; phylum Actinomycetota; class Actinomycetes; order Mycobacteriales; family Geodermatophilaceae; genus Blastococcus. The sequence continues at coordinate 395 of JBEPZM010000154.1, read as the reverse complement.
CCGTTCCCCTGTCTGCGAGGATGACGACATGAGCGACCCCCGCCACGATCTGCCGATGCACGAGGCCCAGCACTCGTTCGACGTGGTGCTGCGGGGGTACGACCGCAGCCAGGTCGCCGACACCATCGAGCGGCTCGAGGCGGACTTCCGCATCGCGCTGGCCGACCGCGACGCCGCGGTGGCCCGCTCCGCGGACATGGTCGGTCAGCTGTCGGCGATGCACAACGAGATCGAGGCGCTGCGCCGCAAGGCCGCCACCGCCTCGGCTCCCACCTTCGAGAACATCAGCGAGCGCATCCAGCACATGCTGCAGCTCGCCGAGGAGGAGGCCGGCGAGATCCGCCGCGCCGCCGAGCTCGACGCCCAGGCCGTCCGCGAGCAGACCGACGCCGAGG
>JBEPZM010000153.1:0-8310 GCA_041640835.1 Blastococcus sp. | reverse complement strand
CGCGCCGCCGAGGCGGCCGCGGCCCGTCGGAAGGCGCTCGTGGAAGCGGGCGGCCTCGAGTCCCCGAGCGCCGAGCCGTCGAGCACCGGGCCCACCGGCATCCGCACCGACGCGCCCGCCCCGCGCCTCCCGCGGCAGACCGCCGGCGCCTCGGACTCCCGCTACGGCGACTGGACCAAGCCCTCCCGCTCCGGCGACCTGCCGTCGGAGGAGGAGATGCGCGCCGCGCTGGCCCCCTCCACCACCCTCATCCCCGAGCGCTCGGTCGCGCGCCGCGACGAGGACCTCTCCGACATCGGCAGCTTCGGGGACGAGGTCCCGGCCCCGCGGGACGAGCGTTCGTCCTCCCGCGCCCCCGTCGGTGGCCGCGCCGCCCTGCGCGCCGAGCGGCAGGCCGCCGACGAGGCCCGCCGGAAGTCCGCGAAGGACAGCGGCGTCGTGCTGCTCGACGAGGAGCCCCGCCGCTCACCGCGCCGCGTCGCCAAGGGCCTGGTCGCCATGGCCGTGGTCGCGCTCGGCGTCCTCGGCGTCTACCAGTTCACCTCGCCGCAGACCGACGAGGCCGGCGCCACCCAGCCGACGGCCCCCGTCGCGTCCGCCCCGGTCGTCCCCCTGCCTCCGCTGCCCGAGCTGGCCGTCGACGCCCCGGCCGAGCCGGTCGCCGCCACCCCGGTGCGCGTGCCCCTGACCGTGCTCAACGCCACCACCATCACCGGCCTGGCCGCCAAGATCTCCACCGCCGCGGTCAGCGGCGGCTGGGAGGCCGCGGGCATCGGCGCCTACGAGGGCGACGACATCCCGGCGAGCACCGTCTACTACACCGAGGGCGACGCGACCCAGCTCGAGGCCGCCACCCAGCTGGTCGAGCAGTTCCCGCAGCTCGCCGGCCCGGCGCCGCGCTTCTTCGAGCTGCCCGCCGAGATCACCGCGCCGGGCCTGGTCATCGTCGCGACCGGCGACTGGACCCCCTGACCGGAGCTGCTGACGGCGGGCGGAACACCGTCCGCCCGTCGTCCGTTGGCCGCTTCGTGCGTCGCTCCCGCGGGCCCGTGCGTCCGCGCTCCGGCGCCCGGCGTGCGCTCGCCGTCCTGCTGCCCCTCCTCGTCGCCGCACCGCTCCTCGTCGCGGCTCCGGCGGCCGCTGCCGACGTCCGGACCGAGGACGCCCGGATCCCGGCCGGCTCCGGCGCGGACGCCGTCGAGCTGGACACGACCCTCTTCCTGCCCGCCGACGGGGAGCCGCCCGCGCCCGCGGTCGTGCTGGCCCACGGCTTCGGCGGCAGCAAGGACTCGGTCGCCGACGACGCGCAGGCGCTCGCCGGGCGCGGCTACGTCGTCCTCACCTTCTCCGCCCGCGGGTTCGGCCGCAGCACCGGCTCGATCGGGCTGGACGACCCGCGCTACGAGGTCGCCGACCTCTCGGCGCTGATCGACGTCCTGGCCGAGCGGGACGACGTCGTCCAGGACGGCGACGGCGATCCGCGGGTCGGTGTCGCCGGAGCCTCCTACGGCGGCGCCCTGGCCCTGCTCGGCGCCGCCTACGACCAGCGCATCGACGCCATCGCCCCGCAGATCACCTGGAACTCGCTGACCTCCGCGCTCTTCCCGTCGCAGACCGGGCCGGTGCCGGGGGCCACGCCCGCCGCCGTGGCGCAGGACGCCGCCACCGGCGTCTACAAGCGGCTGTGGTCGGGGCTGTTCTTCGGGCTGGGGGCAGCGCCCTCCGGAGATCTGCTCGAGCTGTTCGGCGGCGCCGCCGGGGACGACGCCGTCGGTCCCGCGCCGGCGGACGTCGACGTCGACGACGTCACCGCGGCCCTGACCTGCGGCCGGTTCAGCGCCGAGGTCTGCGCGGCCTACGAGGCGGCCGCCTCGGGGGGTGCGCTCACGCCCGAGGTCGCCGCGGTGCTCGACCGGGGGAGCCCGGCCGGGGTGCTCGACCGGATCACCGCGCCCACGCTGCTGATCCAGGGCACCCAGGACTCGCTGTTCGGGCTCGGCCAGGCCGACGCCAACGCCCGCGGCATCGCCGCGAACGGCACCGACGTGGCCGTCGTCTGGTACGCCGGCGGTCACGACGCCCCGGCCTCGGACCGGGACACCGCCGCACTGCGGAACCGCGTCGGCGACTGGTTCGACGCGCACCTGCGCGGGACCGCCGACGCCGGACCGGGCTTCGAGTTCCCGGCGCCCACCGGGCTGGGCACCGCAGGCACCGTCGGCCGCGTGCAGGGTGGCACCCGCACGGTCACCGCCGAGCGCTATCCCGGGCTGGACGGCGCCGAGCCGGTGCGGCGGACCGGGATCGAGCTGAGCGGCACCGTGCAGCCGGTGGTGAACCCCGCGGGCGGCACGCCCGCCGCGCTCACCACGGTGCCGGGCCTGGGCGCGCTCACCGCGGCGCTGGGCGGTTCGACCCTGGAGATCCCCGGCCAGTCGGCCAGCTTCGAGAGCGCGCCGCTGCAGGACGCCGTGGAGGTGGTGGGCGCCTCGACGGTCGAGCTGGCCGTCTCCTCGGCCGGCGGATCGGCCACCCTGTTCGCCAAGCTCTACGACGTCGGACCCGACGGGACGACGACGCTCCCCGGCGGGCTGGTGGCCCCCCTGGCGCTGACCGGTCTGTCGGCCGACCCGGCTGCCCCCACGCGGGTCGACGTGACGCTGCCCGCGATCGTGCACCGGTTCGAGGCGGGTCACACGATGCGGCTGGTGGTCTCCTCGACCGACCAGGGGTTCGCGCTGCCCGTGCAACCGGCGGTCCACTCGGTCGCCCTCGCCGACCCCTCGACCGCGCTGGCCGTGCCGCAGGTCGAGGGCCGGACCGAGGCCGCGGGCGGCGCCACCCGCTGGTGGCTGCTGCTCGGCGGGCTGGCCGCCCTCGCGCTGCTGGGCTGGGCTGCGGCCGTGCTGATCGGGCGGCGCCGCGACCGGCAGCTCAGCGCCGTCGAGCCCGACGGCGAGGACGTGCCGCTGCGCTTCGAGGGCGTGACGAAGGCCTACAAGGACGGGTTCGTCGCCGTCCGCGACCTCTCCTTCGAGGTGCGCCGGGGACAGGTGCTGGGGCTGCTGGGCCCCAACGGCGCCGGCAAGACGACGTCGTTGCGCATGCTCATGGGCCTCATCCGCCCGACCGAGGGGCGGATCAGCATCTTCGGCCACGCCGCGCGCCCGGGCGCCCCGGTGCTGTCGCGGCTGGGCTCCTTCGTCGAGGGCACCGGCCTGCTGCCGCACCTGTCCGGCCGGGAGAACCTCCGGCTCTACTGGGCCGCGACCGGCCGCCCGGCGGAGGACGCGCACCTGGAGGAGGCGATCGAGGTCGCCGGCCTCGGTGCGGCCCTGGACCGGCCGGTGCGCCGCTACAGCCAGGGCATGCGCCAGCGCGTCGCGATCGCCCAGGCCATGCTCGGCCTGCCCGACCTGCTGGTGCTCGACGAGCCGACCAACGGGCTGGACCCGCCGCAGATCCACGCCATGCGCGAGGTGCTGCGCTCCTACGCCGCCACGGGCCGCACGGTCATCGTCTCCAGCCACCTGCTGAGCGAGATCGAGCAGACCTGCAGCCACGTCGTCGTCATGGCGAAGGGTCGGAAGATCGCGCAGGGCACCGTCGAGGAGATCGTCGGCGCCGGGGGCGCGGTGCTGCTCGGCGTGGCGGAGGCCGACACCGACCGGGCGATCGCCGTCCTGTCGCAGCTGCCGGGGGTGACCGCCGGACGTACCGACGACGGGCTGGTCGCCGAGCTCGGCGGCGTGCCCCGCGCCGAGGCGCTGCGGGCGCTGGTGGAGGCGGGCATCGCCGTCGACCAGTTCACGCCGCAGCGCCGGCTCGAGGACGCCTTCCTGGCGCTGGTGGGGGAGTCATGAGCACCGACGACAGGGCAGAAATGGCCATTTCCGCCCCCAGGGTGCAGGCCAACGGCGCGGTCGCCGGCTACCGGCCGTCGCGCACGCTGCGGCTGGCCGTCGAGCTCCGCCGGCAGTTCGCCCGTCGCCGGACCCTCGGCGTCGTCGCGCTCATGGTCGCGCTGCCGCTGCTGCTCATCGCCGCGCTGAAGCTCGGGGCGAGCGAGGACGCCGGGGAGAACAACCGGATCAACCTGGTCGACGTCGCCACGGCGAGCGGGCTGAACTTCACGCTGTTCGTGCTGTTCGCGACCACCGGCTTCTTCCTGGTGGTCGTGTTCGCGCTGTTCTTCGGCGACACCGTCGCCAGCGAGGCCCAGTGGGGCGCGCTCCGGTACACCCTCGCCACACCGGTGCCCCGGATGCGGCTGCTCCGGCAGAAGTGGCTGGCCGCGCTGGTGCTGTCGGTGGGGGCGCTCCTGACGTTGACCGCGGTCTCGGTGCTGGCCGGTTCGATCGCCTTCGGGTTCGGCGCGATCGAGACACCCGTCGGCGTGACGCTGGCCCAGGGAGAGGGCTTCCTGCGGCTGGCCGGGATGCTCGGCTACCTCGCCGTCCACCTGCTCGTCGTCGGCACGCTGGCCTTCTGGTTCTCCACCATCACCGACGCGCCGCTGGCCGCCGTCGGCGGGGCCGTGTTCACCATGTTCGTCTTCGCGATCCTCGACCAGGTGGAGCAGCTGGGCTCGCTGCGCGACTGGTTCCCGACCGCCGGGGAGTTCGCCTGGACCGACCTGCTGCAGACGCCGGTCGCCGACGGCGACCTCTTCCGCGGCGTGATCCAGTCACTGGTCTACGCGGCCGTCTTCACCGCGCTCGGCTTCCGCGCCTTCGCCCGCCGCGACGTGACCAGCTAGTTCTCGCGCTCGAAGCGCATGTCCATCCAGAGCTCCCAGCGGCCCGGCGCGACCTCCCGTTCCCACCGGGTCGTCATGAGCCCGTCGCCGGCCCGGACGTCCAACCACGACCGCGCGCCCTCCGCGCTCAGGAGCAGCCGCCCGTCCGGTTGCGGGACCAGGATCGTCAGGCCGGGGGAGTCGCCGGCGTCGAAGGCGTGCATCTGCCAGCCGCCGGTGCCGGGGTCGACCCCGCCGATCACCTCGTGGGTCAGCACGTGCTCTTCCCCGATGACGACGTCGACCTCGTGGGCGATCCACCAGCCACCGGGCAGCCACCGGTAGACGTCGGTGCCGCGGATGGACGCGGTCACGGTGCCGGAGGCGTCGTGGACGGTGCCCGAGGTCCGCCAGTGCCCGATGAGCGGCGCGAGCGGGGCCAGGTGCGTGGTCGGCATGCCGGTAGGACCGGCCGTGCGGTCCGGGCTCATCGGAGCCGCTCAGAGGCTGGCGCCGACCGCCTGCGCCCAGCCCTCGCCCATCGGGGCGTCCGTCACCGCCGCGTTCGGGACGGCGGCGATCCGGTCGGCCATCCCGTCGACGACGGCGCCGTTCGCGGTGATCCACAGCCGCCCGACGGCCGAGGCCATGTCCAGGTCGCTGACGCTGTCGCCGATCGCCACGGCGTCGGCCGGGTCGATCCCGCGGCGCTCGAGGTCCCAGGCGATCGCGGCGCCCTTGGAGATCCCGCGCGGCATCAGGTGGTAGACCCGCGGCGGCGCGGGGTCGGGGTCCAGCGTCATCCGCGACGTCGGCTGGATCGCGCCGTTGTCGTTGAGGGTCAGCCAGCCCACGCCCCGCTCGGCCAGCCAGGCGTCGACGGCGACGGGGTCCACGCGCCCGCGCAGCAGGGCGTCGGTGTCGTGCGTGGCGTGCCAGGGCGCGTGCCACTCCAGCTGCCCGGGGTGCTCGGCGAGGAGGTCCGCCACGATGCCGAGCGTGGCCATGACCTCCATCGGCGTGCGCCCGTCGTACTCGGCCGGCAGCGCGCCGGTCAGCTGCCGGCGCTCGCGCCCGCCGTCCCAGCTGACTGTCGCGCCTAGCTCGGCGATGGCGCCGTCGGCGGCGAAGATCCGCGCGGCCTCGACCACCTGGTCCAGCGTCCGGCCGCTGACCAGCACCAACGGGATCCCGGCCCGGTGCAGCTCCAGCAGAGCCGTCGCCGGTTCGGCGGTGAGGTCGCGGCCGGCCGTGTGCCAGAAGGAGCCCCGTGGTCCGACCATCGTGCCGTCGAGGTCGGTGTAGACGATCTTCGCTGCCACGCTCTCATCCTGTCCGCCGCTCCGGCCTCGGCGCGCGGTGGGTAGAGTCGGGCCCGTTCACTCATCCAGAGGGGCAGAGGGACACGGCCCGATGAAGCCCCGGCAACCGCCGACTGCGCACGTCTGCAGCGGGAGGTGCCAATTCCGTCCTGTGCGGCTCGACGGCCCGACGCAGGGAAGATGAGGAGGTAGTCGTCGCATGACTCTGACCGCTCCCGGTTCTGTCCAGGCCGATTCCACCGCAGGCGGCCCCGTGCCGCCGTGTCCGGCCCGCGGGCTGATCTGCCGCAACTGCGGCGCCACCTTCGGCCTCATCGCCGAGCACGCCTGCGCCGAGTGCTTCGGCCCGCTGGAGGTCGACTACGACCCCGAGCTGATGAAGGCCGTCACCCGCGAGCAGATCGAGGCCGGCCCGCAGAACATCTGGCGGTACGTCGCCCTCCTGCCGGTCGGCCAGGACCCCGCGTCCCGCGTCTCGCTCGACCCGGGGATGACCCCGCTGGTCCGCGCCGACCGCCTCGCCGAGGAGCTGGGCATCACCGGCGGCCTCTGGGTCAAGGACGACTCGGCCAACCCGACGCACTCCTTCAAGGACCGCGTCGTCAGCCTCGCGGCGACCGCGGCCAAGGGCCTGGGCTACACGAAGATCGCCGCGGCCTCGACCGGCAACCTGGCCAACTCCGTGGCCGCGCACGCCGCCCGCATGGGCATCCCGTCGTTCGTCTTCGTCCCCTCGGACCTCGAGCCCGGCAAGATCGTGCAGTCCGCGGTCTACGGGCAGACGCTGGTCGCCGTCGACGGCTCCTACGACGACGTCAACCGGCTGACCAGCGAGCTCGCCGAGACCGACGAGTTCGAGGACACCGCGTTCGTCAACCAGAACGTGCGGCCGTACTACGCCGAGGGCTCCAAGACGATGGGCTACGAGCTCGCCGAGCAGCTCGGCTGGCGGATCCCGGCGCAGGTCGTCATCCCCATGGCCTCGGGCTCCCTGCTCACCAAGGTGGACAAGGCGTTCCGCGAGCTGGCCGCCGCCGGCATCGTCGAGGCGACAGAGTGGACGATCTTCGGTGCGCAGTCGGCCGGGTGCGACCCGATCGCCACGGCGTTCGACAACGGCTGGGACGTCGTCAAGCCGGTGAAGCCCACCGGCATCGCGAAGTCGCTCAACATCGGCAACCCCGCCGACGGCCCGTACGCCCTCGACGCGATCCGTCGCACCGGCGGCGCGGTGGGCCGGGTGGGTGACGACGAGATCGTCCAGGGCATCCGCGACCTCGCCCGCACCACCGGCGTCTTCGCCGAGACGGCGGGCGGCGTCACCATCGCCGTCCTCCGGCAGCTGGTGGAGAACGGGCGGCTCGACCCCGCCAAGGAGACCGTCGTCCTCAACACCGGCGAGGGCCTCAAGACCCTCGACCCGCTCGAGCCGGTCGTCGGCCCCACGCACCACGTCGAGCCGTCGCTGAAGTCGGCCCGCGCCGCCGGCCTCATCGGCTGACGGTCGCGTCACCGCCCTGGGTGACGCATGCGGCGGATTCGGTAACGATTCGTGCTACAAGCTGGTGTAACCCACGTCACGTCGTTGTAGGTTCTCGCCGGTTCGACCTCGTCGTTCGTGTTCGCGGGCGGAAGAGCGAGACCTCGTCCGTTCACCAGGATGGGACGACCGCAGCGCACGAATGTGGGAGCACACGTGGCACAGGGTTCCGTGAAGTGGTTCAACGCCGAGAAGGGCTTCGGCTTCATCGCCGTCGACGGCGGCCAGGACGTCTTCGTCCACTACTCGGCCATCCAGATGGACGGCTACAAGTCCCTCGAGGAGGGTCAGCGCGTCGAGTTCGAGGTCGTCCAGGGGGCCAAGGGCCCGCAGGCCGACGCGGTGCGCAGCGCCTGACGGACCGCCAGCAGCAACCGGAGGCCCGGCTCCCCCGACACGGGGGACCGGGCCTCCGTCGTGCTCCGGCCCCCCCGTTCTTGCACTCGCACAGGGAGAGTGCCAGACTCTTTTCTGGCACTCGGGGTTCCCGAGTGCCAATCAGGTCGGAACGGTGAGGCACTGGCGCGCGGACGCAAGGGAGTCCGCGTACCCCCGGTGTCGTCCGTCGCGGGCACCGCTCCGACCGTGCAGCGATCCATGCTCGGAGGACATCACCACATGGCCAAGATGATCGCGTTCAACGAAGAGGCGCGCCGCGGCCTCGAGCGAGGGATGAACACCCTCGCCGACGCCGTCAAGGTGACCCTCGG
>JBEPZM010000152.1:0-8338 GCA_041640835.1 Blastococcus sp. | reverse complement strand
CCGCGAGCTCCGCCGGCAACGGCACCGGGCTGCTGACGAGACCCAGGTAGGCCCGGCGCACCCGGCCGTCGCGGACGAGCGTCGCCACGATCCGCCGGCTGGTGTCGTTGATCGGCACGGCGAGCCCGAGTCCCCAGCCCGCCACGGCGGTGTTGATGCCGACCACCCGGCTCGAGGAGTCGGCCAGGGCGCCGCCGGAGTTGCCCGGGTTCAGCGCGGCGTCGGTCTGGATGACGTCCTCCACGACCCGCGCCGCCCGCCCGTCCCGGGTCGGCAGCGAGCGGCCCAGCGCGCTGACCACGCCCGCCGTCACCGACCCGGCCAGGCCGAAGGGGTTGCCGACGGCGACCACCAGCTGGCCGACCTGCAGGCCCGCCGCGTCGCCGAGAGTGGCCGGCGGTGGCGTGCCCCCTCGGGCCCGCACCACAGCCAGGTCGGACAGCGGGTCGGCGCCGACCACCTCGACCGGCGTCTCGGACCCGTCACTGAACACCGCCCGCCCGCCGGTGGCCCGGGCCACCACGTGGGCATTGGTGAGCAGCAGGCCGTCCTCGCTGACCACCACCCCGGAGCCGGCGCCGCCGCGACCGTCGGGCCCGCTCACCTCCAGGGCGGCGACGTGCGGGGTCATCTCGGCGGCCACCGTGGTGACCACCCGCGAGTAGGCGTCCAATGCCGGCTCGGTGTCGTGCCCGTCCGTTCGGCTCATGTCACCCCCTGATTACTCACTTACCGGCCATCAGTGAACGCCTGCCCGAGCCGGGACGGGGGCCTCGGCGTTGCGCCGGGGGTGAACGACTCGGCCCATCGTCTTCAGGCAGGCAGGCACGGATCGGGTCGGCCGGTGATCCGGGACACCATCCGGAACCGGATCGGACGATTACCCGGCCCTCAGCTCAAGGGTGCGCTCATGGTGCCGAAAGAGGCCTCGACATGAGTCCTTCTCCAGATGGAGCCGATCGGTGCCCCTGACCCCCTCGTTCCTACGGCGCAGTGTGCGTACCCGGCTCCTCGCCGCGTTCCTCGGCGTCGCCGCCGTCATGGTGACGCTGGGGTTGATCAACGTCGCCCAGATGGCGTCGATCCACCAGCAGGTCGAGGAGCTCGCCGCGCGGGACGTGGCGCCGCTGGCCGACCTGCGGCAGGTGACGGATGACTTCCAGGCCTACTCGGTGCACGGTCTGGTCGCAGCTGTCTCCGGGGTCACGCGCCAGTTCGAGGTGGCGGCGGGGCAGACCGATCTGCAGGAGCAGGCGCGACTGCGGACCGACGCCTCCATCGACGCGCTGATCGCCCACACCCCGGAGGAGATGACGGCCCAGTCGGAGCAGATCGCCGCCACCTGGCAGGACATGGCCGCCAAGGACGCCACCTACCGGGCCGCCGCGGCTGCGCAGGCCCCGAACGCCAAGCAGCTCGGTGACGCCGCCACGGCCGCCTACATCCAGCTCCAGACCGAGGTCGCCGACCTGACCGACGCGTTCGTCGCCGACGAGGCGACCAACCGCGCGAAGATCGGTGACAGCTTCGCGACGGCCCGCTTGTGGACGCTGATCCTCCTCTGCGGTGGCACCGCGCTCGCCCTCGCCCTGGGTATCGCCCTCGCCCGCGACATCCGCCGCCGGATCGTGCCCGTCCGCGAGGCGGCCCAGGCCCTGGCGCGCGGCGACCTGTCGCACGAGATCACCCACCGGTCCGACGACGAGCTCGGCCAGTTGGGCGCAGCGCTCTCCGACGGCGTGGGCCGGATTCGGGAGATGGTCACCGGTGTCGTCGGGTCCGCAGGCACGATGACCACCCTGGTCGAGGATCTCAGCCGTGCGACCGCCGACGTGGTCGACGCCTCCCGCAGCGGTGCCCAGCACGCGCAGACGGTGTCCCGGACCGCCGCCTCCGTCTCCGGCAACGTGGCGCAGGTCGCCACCGGCGCCGAGGAGATGAGCTCCTCCATCCGCGAGATCTCCCGCTCCGCGCAGGAGGCCGCCGCCGTCGCCGACGACGCCGTCCGGATCGTGTCGAGCACCAACGTCACCCTCACCCAGCTCGGCAGCTCGTCGGCCGAGATCGGCAACGTCATCAAGGTGATCACCGGTATCGCCGAGCAGACCAACCTGCTGGCCCTCAACGCCACCATCGAGGCGGCCCGTGCCGGTGAGGCGGGCAAGGGCTTCGCCGTCGTCGCGAACGAGGTCAAGGAGCTGGCGCAGGAGACGGCCAAGGCCACCGAGGACGTCTCGCAGCGGATCCAGGCGATCCAGGCCGATTCCGGCGAGGCGGTGCGCGCGATCGGGCAGATCGGGCAGACCGTGGACCAGATCAGCGCGCTGCAGACGACGATCGCCGCGGCGGTGGAGCAGCAGACGGCGGCGGCCGCGGAGATCGACCGCAGCATCGGCGTCGCCGCCAGCGGCAGCCAGGACATCGCCACGGGGGCCGAGGCCGTCGCCGAGTCCTCGGAGGTCAGCGCGGGGCGGATCGACGAGTCACGCAGCCTGGCCGAGCAGCTGGCCGCGCAGGCCTCGGAGCTGCGCCGGCAGGTCGACCAGTTCACGGTCTGACGGAGCCGACGCCAATCGCAGCACTACGCGCCGGAGCCGTTCCATCGTCCGACGGGTCGTCACCGGCGCGGGCGGGCCACCCTCACACCGCGTCCGTCGTCCCTGTCGTCGGGACGAGGACGACCCGTCCGACGGCCTTGCGGCTCTCGATGTACCCGTGCGCCGCAGCCGCCGCGGAGAGCGGGAACGTGCGGTCCACGAGGACGGTCAGCCGTCCGGCGGCGACGTCGTCCACCAGGCCCTGGACCATCGTCTGGACCCGCGGGGTGGTGATCTCCCCGCCCAGGTAGACGCCGGTCAGCGACTGGTTCTGCATGCCCAGGACACCGGCGTTGAACGGCGTCACGTCCCGGCCCGCGTTCCCGACGGTGATGGCGCGGCCCCGGCGGCGCAGGCAGGCGACGGACTTCTGCAGCGTCGCGCCGCCGACCGAGTCGACGACGAGGTTCACCCCGCGTCCGCCTTCGGTGAGGGAGCGCACCTCCTCGACCCAGCCGTGCTTCGAGTAGTCGACGGCGTGGTCCAGGCCGAGCTCGGCGAGCGGCTCGAGCCGGGCGAGGGACGACGCGGTCGCGATCACGGTGGCGCCGGCCCGCTTGGCCAGCTGGATCGCGGCCACGCCGACACCACCGGCGCCCGCCTGGATGAGGACGGTCTCGCCCTCCTGCAGCCGGCCGAACTCGAAGAGGCAGTCGTGGGCGGTGCCGTAGGCGACCGGCACGCAGGCGGCCGCGGCGATGTCGGCGCCCTCGGGGATCTTCCACGTGGTCCGCGCGGAGACGGCGAAGAGCTCCGCGTGCGAACCGTGGCTGCTGGTCGCGACGACCCGGTCGCCGACGGCCCGGTCGGTCACGTCGTCGGCGACGGCGACGATCGTCCCGGCGGCCTGGTAGCCGACGATGTGGGGAACGGTGATCAGCGGGCCGCCGAGCCGGTTGAGGGTGTCCCCGCCCTCGATGGAGACGGCCTCCACCTTGATGAGGACACCGCCCGGTGCGAGCTCCGGGTCCGGGACGTCTTCGTACTGGAGGACCTCGGGGGGACCGTTGCGGTGGTAGACGGCAGCCTTCACAGATGAGCTCCTGATCGTCGGAAGTGGTCCGGGTCACTCAACCCAGGGGTCGGTCGAGCAATTCCTCCGGCACGATCACGAACCTGGAGCGCAGGTACTCACCGACCGACTTGCCGATCTGGTCCACCCGCAGGTTCGACGAGCCACCGGTCCCGAGCAGCCCCTCCAGCACGAAGTGCACGGCCTGGAGGTGCGGGAACTCGTGCCGGCGCAGCGTCAGCTCGCGCGCCTCGGGCATGAGCGTGCGGAAGGCGTCGGTGGTGAGCGTCGTCCGCAGCCACTCCCAGTGCGCCGGGTCGCTCACCCAGAGCCCCACGTTGGAGTTGCCGCCCTTGTCCCCGGCCCGCGCGTGCGCCAGGTCGCCGAGCATCACCCGGCGCCCGCCGGTCGACGGCGCGGCCTCCGGCTCCGGGTGCCGGGGCTGCGCGATCTCGTCGTCCGTCGCCACCCGGGACGGCGTCGGTGCGTCGATGACAGTGCCGTCGTCCATGACCGCCCGGTGCACCAGCACCTCGGCGGGCAGCAGCGCCGGCCAGTAGTCGATCCGCGGCCACGGCTCGCGCGCCGCCTGCGCGTGCCCGTCGTGGTGGAAGCCGGGGAAGCCCTGCAGGTACAGGCTGCTCACCGCCTGCGGGAACGCCCGCAGCTGCTCGCGCTCCCGCGCGGTGGCGATCACGCGGATCGGGACGGTCGCGGCCCACTGGGTCGCCGGGTCCGGTGCCGCGGTGCCCAGCGCGGTCACGTCGAGCTCGTCGACGACGTCGCCGAGCAGCAGCTCGAGCTGCTCGCGCAGGAGCGCCACCTTCGCCTCGACGTCCGGCGACGTGCAGAACAGCATCGTGGAGATCTCGAAGCCGATCGGCGCGAAGACGGCGACCTTCGCGGTGGCCGGCGGCGGCGAGCCGGTCACCGGGCCGATGGCCACGCGGTCCGGGCCCGCCTGCGTCAGCTGCACCGTCTCCAGGTGCACCGTGGCGTCCGGGTTGAGGTAGCGCGGCCCCTGGATCTCGTAGACCAGCTGGGCGGTCACCGTGTCGACGGTGACCATGCCGCCGTCCCGTGCGTGCTTGGTGATGACGCTGCTGCCGTCGGCGGCGATCTCGCCGATCGGGAACCCGGGCCGGACGATGCCGGGCACGCTGCGGAACCCGGAGAAGTTGCCGCCCGTGGCGTGCGCACCGCACTCGATGATGTGCCCCGCGGTCACCGCGCCGGCCAGGGCGTCCCAGTCGTCGGGCGTCCACCCGTGCCACCAGGCGGCCGGGCCGACGGTCAGCGAGGCGTCGGTGACCCGGCCGGTGATCACGATGTCCGCACCGGCCCGCAGCGCCTCGGCGATGCCGAACCCGCCCAGGTAGGCGTTCGCCGCGATCGGCTCCACACCCCAGTCCTTGAGCGGCGCGGACGTGTCCAGGTTCTCGAGCGCGAACCCGTCGGCGTGGAACTCGGCGAGCCGGCCCACCAGGTTGTCGCCCTCCACGTGGGCCAACCGCAGCGACAGGCCCGCCTCGGCCACGAGGCCGCGCAGCGCCGCGGCCATGCCCGCCGGGTCGAAGCCTCCTGCGTTGCTGACCACCTTGATCCCGCGCTCCGCGATCACGCCCAGGTGCGGGGCGAGCTGACGCAGGAAGGAGGCGACGTAGCCGCCGCGCTCGGGGTTCTGCCGGTAGGTCGTGGCCAGCCCGGCGAGCGTCACCTCGGCCAGGTAGTCGCCCATGAGGACGTCGACCGGATCGCCGGCCAGCGACTCCTCGATCGCGGTGAACCGGTCACCGAGGTAGCCGGAGAAGTTGCCGATGCGGATGGGACGCCGGTCACTCATGAGCGGACGGTAGCGAAGACCCGATCCGGACCGGTGACGCCCGGTGGACGGCGGGATACGGTCGCCTCCCGCCCGACGATCACTCAAGGAGCCGCCGACGTGAGCCCTGCCGACGTCCTCGCCGACCTGGCGAACATCTACCGGGATCTGCACGCGCACCCGGAACTCGCCTTCGCCGAGCACCGCACGGCCGGGATCATCGCCGAGCACCTGACGGCGCTGGGCTACGAGACGACCACCGGGGTGGGCGGCACCGGCGTCGTCGGCGTCCTCCGCAACGGCCCAGGCCCGACGGCCCTGCTGCGCGCCGACATGGACGCGCTCCCGGTGCAGGAGGAGACCGGCCTGGACTACGCGAGCACGGCCCGCGGCACCGCCCGCGACGGCTCGGAGACCCCGGTCATGCACGCCTGCGGGCACGACGTGCACGTCACCTGCCTGCTCGGCGCCGCCGCCACCCTCGTCGCCGAGCGCGACACGTGGCGCGGCACCGTGCAGCTGGTCTTCCAGCCGGCCGAGGAGGTCGGCGGCGGCGCCCAGTCGATGATCGACGACGGCATCTTCGACCGCTTCGGCCGCCCCGACGTGGTGCTCGGCCAGCACGTCGGCCCCCTGCCCGCCGGCCTCGTCGGCCTGCGGCGCGGCCCGGCGTTCGCCGGCGCCGACATGCTGCACGTCGTGATGCACGGCCGCGGTGGCCACGGCTCCCGGCCCGAGACGACGGTCGACCCGATCGTCATGGCTGCCGCGACCGTCATGCGGCTGCAGACAGTGGTCTCCCGCGAGGTCGCCGGCGGCGAGTCCGCCGTCGTCACCGTGGGTGCGCTGCACGCCGGCAACGCCGGCAACGTCATCCCCGAGCGGGCGGAGATGCGGATCAGCCTGCGCTCCTACGACGCCGACGTCCGCAACCGGCTGATGACGTCGATCGAGCGGATCGTCCGGGCCGAGGCGGCTGCGTCCGGAGCGCCGCAGGAGCCCGAGGTGGACCTGCAGGAGTCCTTCCCGGTGCTGGTCAACGACCCGGACGCCTGCGCCCGGACCCAGGGAGGCTTCGACCGCGACCTCGGTCCGGGGCTCACCGTGGATCCCGGCAAGGTCACCGGCAGCGAGGACGTCGGGCTGCTGGCCACCGCCGCCGGCGTGCCGCTGGTCTACTGGCTGCTGGGCGGCGCCGACCCGGCGGCGTTCGCCGGGGTGACCGACCGCGACGGCCTGCAGCGGGTCGTCCGCGACCTGCCGTCCAACCACTCGGCGCAGTTCGCGCCGGTCATCGAGCCCACTCTCACCACGGGCGTCAAGGCCCTGGTCTCGGCCGCGCGCACCTGGCTCCCGGCCGAGGGCCGCGCGTAGTCAGGACGGGAACGCACAGGAGGGGTGGAGCCGGTCGGCTCCACCCCTCCTGTGCGTCGTGCGGTGCTACCCGATCAGCTGGTCGGGACCGTGATGGTCGCGATGCCGATCAGGAAGCCGCCCGCGAGGGCGTCGGTGTTGAACGTGGAGTTCAGCAGCTCGGCGGCCTCGGCGCTGAGCAGCACCTCGGTGCCCTGGAGGGTGGCCTCGCCGCCCTCGATGGTCGGCGGGTTCAGGGTGCTGCCGTCCAGGTCGAACAGCGGCGCGCTGGGCACGGCGAGCTCGCCGTTGACGGAGACGTCACCGAACAGGCGCGACGGGGTGCCCGGGTCGATGGTGAAGTTGGTCAGCTCGACCGTGGTGCCACCGGCGGTCAGGCTCAGGCCGCTGCCCTGGTGGAAGATCGTGCCCTGGACGTAGGGCTTGTAGCCGCTCTCCTTGTCGAAGACCGTGACGGTGCCACCGGTGATCGGGAAGGAGACCGAGCCGTCGGCGAGCGTGGCGTCCCCGACGGTGCCGGGGGTGAGGCCCAGGGTGGTGAGCGCCTCGACGAAGCCCGCGTCCAGGGCGACGGCGGTGCTGCCACCGGCGGGGATCGCCGGGAGGGAGGCGACCGGCTCCGGGCGGGCGAACTGGGCGCTCGAGGACGAGCTCGACGAGGTCGACTCGTCGGCGGCGGCGTCGTCGCTGCTGCAGGCGCTGAGGCCGAGGGCCGCGGTGAGGGCCACGCCGGCGACCAGGAGCTTCGTGGGGGAGCGGAACTGCTTCATGGGATCTCCTCGTGTCGATCGGGATGTCACCGGGTCTTCGCCCCGACGTGAACGATCGGATTGCCCTCGACCAATTTTTCTTTTCGCGCTCCGGACGTGAACCGGTCGGCGCCTCGCGTGCGAACGCAGGGGGTGAGCCGATCCCGCTGTGCCGTCGCCCCCAGCCCCGTGACCCCGGGCGCCGGCCGATGAGCCTCGCGATCGTCGAGCCGGCGCCGGCCGACCTCTACGACACCGCGCTGCGGTCGGCCGGCCGTCCGGAGGAGCGGTGGCAGTGGTTCGCCCGCTACGAGGGGGGACGCCGGCACTCGCTCGCCGGTGCGCTCGGTCAGTGGGTCGGCCGTGCCGACGACGCCGACCGCGAGCTGCTCGCGCGCGCCGAGGGCACCGTCCTGGACGCCGGCTGCGGTCCGGGCCGCCTGGTCGCCGCGCTCGCCGACCAGGGGCGCGAGGCGATCGGCATCGACACCTCCCGGGTCGCGGTCCTGCTGACCCGCGCGCTCGGCGCCACCGCCCTCCGCCGGTCCCTGTTCGACCCGCTGCCGGCCGAGGGCCACTGGGACACCGTGCTGCTCGCCGACGGCAACATCGGCATCGGTGGGAACCCGGTCGCACTGCTCACCCGGTGCCGCGAGCTCGTGACGTCCGCCGGCCGGGTCCTCGTCGAGCTGGATCCGCCCGGCACCGGCCTGCGCGCCGCCCGGGTCCGGCTCGAGCGGGGCTCCGAGCGCGGCAGCTGGTTCCCGTGGGCGCACGTGGGGGT